>NZ_JBVVUG010000040.1:0-87363 GCF_055809615.1 Algoriphagus sp. 10J20-15 | reverse complement strand
CACCTGCCCATTCATCTTCTGGAGATTCAGAAACAGTTATTTCTTCTACCTCAGTTTCGACCGTTTTTTCACTGGAACATGAAGATAGGATTACTGCCAATGCTGCGACGATGATATAGTTTTTCTTCATCTTATTTTTTCAAAAGTAGAACGTATGCTACCATATCCTTAGCATCCTCTATGCTCAAAGCTGGGTGTGGAGGCATTGGGATTTCTCCCCATACACCTACGCCACCAGCGATTACTTTCTCTGCTAGCATATTGATGTTTTCTTCAGTGTTTTCATATTTAGCGGCTACATCGGCGTAAGAAGGTCCTACGATTTTACGCTCTACCATATGGCATGAGGTACAGTCTGAAGTCTTCAATTTGGCTAAACCTTTGATGTAGATGGGATCGTCTTGGTATTTTTCTTCCAAGCTCATTTCTACTTCAGGAGCAGCTTCAGGAGCTTCTACTTCTGCAGTTGACGTGGTTTCAGATGTTTTTTCTCCTCCGCCACAGGCGAATGTAAATCCTGCCAGAGCTACTAAGACAAGATTTATAGGTTTTGTGATTTTCATTAGTTGGATATTAAAATTGAGTTATTTGATTCCTAAGATTCGTTTGTTGAATTCTTCGTCTGCTCCACGGCCTGCAAAGTCATCAAATGCTTTTTCTGTTACGTTGATGATATGTGAAGCGATGAATGGAGCGCCTTCCGCAGCTCCTTGTTCTGGATGCTTGATGGCACATTCCCATTCTAAAACTGCCCAGCCATCATAATCGTACTGCGAAAGTTTGCTAAAAATTCCGCTAAAATCAACCTGTCCATCTCCTAAAGATCTGAACCGGCCTGCCCGCTCTACCCATCCTTGGTATCCACCATAGACACCTTGCTTACCTGTTGGGTTAAATTCGGCATCTTTTACATGGAACATTTTGATTCTTTCATGGTAAAAATCAATGAATTGCAGGTAATCCAAGCATTGCAATACAAAATGACTTGGGTCATAAAGGATATTTGCGCGCTTATGATTATTGACTTTATCTAGAAACATTTCAAATGTTACTCCATCATGCAAATCTTCCCCTGGGTGAAGTTCATAGCATACATCTACACCATGTTTGTCGAATTCGTCAAGTATAGGAGTCCATCTTTTGGCCAATTCGGTAAAACCGGTGTCTACCAAACCTGCTGGTCTTTGTGGCCAGGGATATACTGTCTGCCACATCAATGCTCCTGAAAACGTAGCATGCTGGGTCAGTCCCATATTTTCGGATGCTTTTGCCGCATATTTCAACTGCTGCACAGCCCACTCAGTTTTTCCCTGTAGATTTCCTTTCAGATTGTCAGGAGCAAAACCGTCAAATAATTCATTGTATGCAGGATGTACTGCTACCAATTGCCCCTGAAGGTGCGTGGAAAGCTCTGTGATCTGCAAGCCAGCTTCTTCTACGGTACCTTTGATTTCGTCTGCATAGGTTTTGCTTTCAGCGGCTTTTTGTAAATCCATCATTCTGCCATCCCAAGAAGGTATCTGAACGCCAGCATAGCCGAGGTCGGCCATGTAATTACAGATGTTCTTCAGGTTGTTGAATGGTTCTTTGTCGTCAATAAATTGTGCGAGAAAAATCGCAGGGCCTTTAATTGTCTTCATTTTTTTTAGGTTAAAATATTAGGTTTAAGAATTTATTTTTCTACTACAAATGGAGTCCATTTGATATCGGACTCATTACTTTTCAATACATGATCGATAAAAGCCATTCCTCTGATTCCATCTTCTATGCCAGGATAATCTTCCCATTCTGCTTTTGGAGATTCTCCAGCTCGATCTGCATAGATACAGCGTGCAAAATTTCTATACAAATTGGCGAAAGCTTCTACATATCCTTCAGGGTGGCCAGCCGGGGTTCTGGTATTTTCGTTTGCCAAGGACCCTAAATAGCCGGTGCCTGCTCTCAAAACTTGAGCTGGAGCATCTGGCCACCTAGCAATCAGTGTGTTATTTAACTCCTGCTGCCATTCCAAGCCACCTTTCTCTCCATATACGCGTATCCTTAAATTGTTTTCAGCACCAGTATCGGTTTGCGAAGCGGTAAGCACTCCTGATGCCCCGTTTTCAAAACGCATCAAAACTACACCATCATCATCGATAGGTCTACCATCCACTTTGATGTATAAATCGGCACAGATTGAGGCCACTTTTTCTCCAGAAACATACTCAGCTAAATGGAATGCATGTGTGCCAATATCCCCCATGCAGCCGGCCATTCCATTTCTTTTTAGGGTCTGTACGCCATTCTGCTTGTTTGTTGTTCTCCGATTCGAGTAGTTTCCAAAGCCATCCTTGCGGATATTCCACATACACTTTTCTTACCTTCCCGATTTTCCCCTCTGCGATCATCTGCTTGGCTTGCTTGATCATCGGATAGCCAGAATAGGTGTGGGTTAGTAAAAATCGTTTGTCGGAAGCTTCTACAATGTGATAAACTTCTTTGGCTGCGCTGGTAATTCAAGGTCAGCGGCTTATCTAAAGCTACATGGAAGCCATGTTAGAGCGCTTTTACGGTTCCGGTACGGAATCCACGTTGTTCGGAGTGACGATGGCGACGACATCGATGCGTTCTGATTCTGGGAGTGCTAGTTCACCAGCAAACATCTCGTCGTAACTGGCATAAACCCTAGCAGGATCTAGCATAAGTTCTTCGCCGCGCTGTTTAGATTTCTCAGGGTTAGAACTGAATGCTCCAGCGACCAGCTCGAACATTCCGTCCATCAACGCACCATTCAAATGGATGGCTCCTATAAAAGATCCTGGACCGCCACCGATAAGTCCGAGTTTTAGTTTTTGTGAGGATGACATAAGGAAAAAGACTTTATATTCAGGTTTAAATGCTTGAAATAATTGATTCTGAGTGAAAAAACCTTCGGTATTCACCTGAAATGATGGAATAATTGATCAATTGCTCCATTAGGGTATAAATGGCTTCGTACGAATCAAGAGTTTTAGCCTCAGAAAGTCGTTTAGAAATGCCTAAAATACTTCAAAAAGGCCAAACATTAAACATTGGCAAAGTGCTAAAAGTTATCCATTTCCTTATTCGAATTAAAATCTATGAACATCAATACCAGGCTCCGTCTCTCTCTTATGATGTTTTTGGAGTTTTTTATTTGGAGCTCCTGGTTTGTGACGATGGGGACTTTCCTGGGTACCAATTTGATGGCTAAAGATCGGGATATCTCGCTGGCTTTTTCTACCCAATCGTTTGGAGCTATTATTGCCCCATTTGTAGTAGGTCTCATTGCCGACCGATATTTTCATGCGCAGAAAATTCTAGGTGTCATTCATCTTCTGGGAGCTGGCCTGATGTATTTACTTTATTCTTCCAAAGATTTCTCAGGGTTTTTCCCGCTCCTTTTTATCTATATGATTCTCTTTATGCCTACGCTTGCATTGGTGAATTCGATCTCTTTTAACCAAATGAAAGATCCTGCCAAGGAATTTTCAGGAATCCGGGTTTGGGGTACTATAGGTTGGATTACTGCAGGGTTTTTGATCAGTTTTATGTCATGGGACAGTCAGCAAGGATTAAAAGAGGGGCTGTTGAGAAATACCTGGCTGATGGCGGCGGTTAGCTCTTTGGGCTTAGGTCTTTTTAGTTTTGTGCTCCCGCACACTCCTCCTCAGGCCAAAGCCAAGGGAGATTTCAAGCTTTCCGAAGCACTTGGCCTCGATGCATTAGGGTTATTGAAGGATAAGAATTATGCGATTTTTTTTATTTCGTCGATTCTGATTTGCATCCCTTTGGCTTTTTATTATCAAAATACCAGTCCATTTCTAACTGAGATAGGAATGGAGAATTACTACAGGAAAAATGGCAATGGGCCAAGTGTCAGAAGTAGTTTTTATGTTGGCGCTACCGTTTTTCTTTTCCAGGTTTGGTTTCAAAAAAACGTTGATGGTCGCCATGCTGGCTTGGGCATTGCGTTATGTGTTTTTCGCTTTTGGAGATGTAAATGAAGGTGTGTGGATGCTATTACTAGGTATTTTACTCCATGGGATTTGTTATGATTTCTTTTTTGTCAGTGGCCAGATATATACTGATTCCCATGCAGGCAAAAAATATAAGTCCTCTGCACAAGGATTGATAACACTAGCTACCTACGGAATTGGAATGTTAGTAGGGTTTTGGGCCGCAGGATTAATTTCAAACTATTTTATAAATGATACGGATGGCCATCTTTGGAAATCAATTTGGTTAATTCCTGCTGGCATTTCTGTTTTGGTTTTGCTACTTTTCACAGCCCTTTTTAAAAAGGAACAAATAAATTCACAACAATAATCCCCCTCATGACCAAACCTATAGATAATGGAAGAAGAGAATCTTTCAAAAAAGTATTACTTGCAGGCGCTGCATTCAGCACTTTGTCTTCTTTTGATATGAAGGAAGAAAAGCCTTACCAGCTGAAAGGAAATATCAATCACGGCGTTTGCCACTGGTGTTTTGCGCGAAAACTACACCATTGAAGAGTTATGCATAGAAGCAAAAAAAATCGGTATCAAGGGAATAGATCTAATAGGTCCTGATAACTGGGCAACTCTGAAGAGCATGGTATAGATTCCTCCATGTGCAACGGCGCTGAACTTGGTTTGAATGATGGATTTGGTGAAGTGAAATTTCACGAACAACTCATAAAAAACTATACGGAGATGATTCCTAAAGTGGCAGAAGCAGGTTATAAAAACCTGATTTGCTTCTCCGGAAATCGGAGAGGAATGGACGATGAGACTGGCTTGGAAAACTGCCAGTTGGGGCTTCGAGAAATTGATCCCTTTGGCAGAAAAACATGGAGTGATCCTTCAGATGGAGCTGCTGAACGGCCCGCGTGAATCACAAAGATTACCTATGTGACAAATCTGCCTTTGGGGTGGAGCTATGTAAGCGATTGGGAAGTGATAATTTTAAATTGCTTTACGATATCTACCACATGCAAATCGATGAAGGTGACCTGATCAGAAGTATTAATGATAATCATCAATATTTCGGACATTACCATACCGCAGGAAACCCCGGTCGAAATGAGCTAGATAATACCCAGGAAATTTATTATCCGGCAGTGATGAAAGCGATAGCAGATTCGGGTTTCAAAGGCTATGTGTCCCATGAATTTATACCAAAATCTGCAGATAAAATGGCCTCACTGAGACAAGCAGTAGAGGTCTGTGACGTTTAAGTAAGTTAACCAAAAAGAAACCATACCTATGGCAAATGAAACATATGACGCAATAGTAGTTGGGTCAGGAATAAGTGGCGGTTGGGCTGCTAAAGAATTAACAGAGAAGGGACTGAAAGTTTTACTTCTCGAAAGAGGGCCGGATGTAGAACATGTGACCGATTATAAGACTGCGACTCTACCTCCTTGGGAAGTCCCGCACCGTGGCAGAAGACCCAGGAGCAGCTAGAGAATCATCCGAATTTGAGAAGAGATTATGTGCTAAATGAACTCAATCTTGACTGGTGGGCTCATGAAGATGACTCTCCTTATGTAGAGGAAAAACCTTTCACATGGTTTAGAGGGTATCAAGTAGGAGGTCGATCACTTCTTTGGGGAAGGCAATCGTATCGATGGTCAGACCTTGATTTTGAAGGAAATGCGAAGGAAGGTGTTGCTGTTGACTGGCCGATTCGTTACAAAGACATTGCGCCTTGGTATTCCTATGTGGAGAAGTTTGCAGGTGTTTCCGGTTCAAAAGATGGATTAGCGTTTTGCCAGATGGCGAGTTTATGCCTCCTATGCCGATGAATTGTGTGGAGAAAGACGCAGCAGCAAAAATCAAAGATCATTACAAGGGAGCTAGAACATGGACTATCGGTCGACCAGCTAATATTACCCAGCCCCTTCAGGAGAAGCACAGGCTGTCAGTATAGAAATAAATGTTCATTAGGATGTCCATTTGGAGGCTATTTTAGCACGCAAGCCTCTACATTACCAGCAGCTAGAGCGACCGGTAATCTTACGCTACGTCCTTGGTCCATCGTGAGAAGATTGATCTATGACAAAGATACCAAGAAGGCCACAGGCGTAGAAGTAATTGATGGTCAAACCAACGAAACGATCGAGTTCGATGCGAAGATCGTTTTCCTTTGCGCATCAGCATTCAACTCCACAGCCATTCTAATGCGTACAGCAACGGATGTTTGGCCGGGTGGATTGGGAAGTAGCTCAGGGGAGCTAGGACACAACGTAATGGATCACCATTTCCGATTGGGAGCTAACGGTACTATGGATGGCTATGAAGATAAATATTACTTTGGCCGAAGACCAACAGGTCTTTATATTCCTAGATTCCGAAATGTAAATGGAGATAAAAGAGATTATCTAAGAGGTTTTGGATATCAGGGAGGGGCTAGCCGTAGCGGATGGTCTCGAGACGTTGCCGAATTGAATTTTGGAGCACCAATGAAAGAGGCGCTTACGAAGCCAGGCCCTTGGTCTATGGGAATTACGGCTTTTGGAGAAATTTTGCCGTATCATGAAAATACTATCAAATTAAGTGACACTGTAAAGGATAAGTGGGGTCTGGAATCTTTGGTGATGAACGCTGAAATCAAGGACAATGAAATCAAAATGCGCAAAGACATGATGGCTGATGCAGCTGAAATGCTTGAAGTGGCTGGTTTCAAAAATGTCAGGGAATTCGATGCTGGATACACTTTTGGACAAGGAATTCACGAAATGGGAACTGCAAGAATGGGTCGAGATCCAAAAACTTCAGTGTTGAATGGAAATAACCAAGTGTGGGAAGCGAAAAATGTATTCGTAACTGATGGAGCTTGTATGACTTCAGCTGCAGCAGTGAATCCTTCACTTACCTACATGGCATTGACTGCTAGAGCAGCAGCTTTTGCTGTGGATGAATTGAAAAAGCAAAATCTCTAATCGTAAAAGACAAGACTATGACTATGAATAGAAGAGACGCTTTGAAAAGCGTAATGGTAATGATGGGAGGCACAATGATTGGCGCTACTGCGGTGTTGACTGGTTGTACTCCCGAGAACCAAATAGAGGGCTTGGACTTTGATCCAGACGACATTGCTTTCTTGGATGAGATAGGAGATACTATTATTCCTGAGACGAATACTCCTGGAGCTAAAGCTGTAGGAATTGGCTCTTTTATGGAAATGATGGTTAAAGATACCTCTACGATGGAGATAGCCAAAAGGACTTTGTAGATGGAGTTAACAAGCTCGGCAAAGATTTCAAAGCTGCAAACGGAAAGAGCTTTGTAGGTGCACCTGCAGCCGAAAGGTTAGCATTCTTGAATGGAATGTATGATGAGTTCAAGTCCAGTGGGGAAGACCGAAGCCCTAAAGTTATTAATATGCTCCGCGACTTAACGGTTTTGGGCTACTTTACTTCTGAAATCGGAGCGACTCAAGCTTTGTAGATTACGTAGAAGTACCGGGACGATTTGACCCTTGTATTCCATACAACGAAGGAGATAAGGCCTACGCAGTTTAATTAATTTACCTATATAAATGGCCTGCTCTTACTTAGGGCAGGCCTTCCTATTTTATGAATAAACAAAGAAGAAAATTACTTCAGATTGGCGGAATGCTTGGTGTTGGAGCAGTATTATTCCCTTATGATATCGCTGCGCGTGCACTGGATAGAGCCAAACTTTCCGAAATTTGGACTTCAATTATACTCTGTGAAGGAAGAGATGGCAAATGATGCAGCGGGCACCATGCGCAAGCTTGCCCAGTTTGGATATAAGCAATTTGAAGGTTTTGATGGAGGGAAAGGAATCCTTTGGGGAATGCAGCCAGCGGAGTGCAAAAGTTTGTTGAGTGATATAGGTGTTGAGTTTATTTCTTCTCACGCCGATGTCTTTAAAAATCTTGATGCGCAGGCTGAACAAGCTGCGGAAGTTGGTATGAAATACTTGATTTGTCCATATATCGGTGCTCAAAAATCGATAGATGAATGGAAAAATATCGCTGAAAGATTTAATAAGGCCGGCAAAACCTTACAATCCCATGGGCTGAAATTCGCTTATCATAATCACGACTATACCTTCAAGATGCTTGATGGGCAATTGCCTCAAGATATTTTGATGGAAAATACTGATCCTGAATTAGTTGATTTTGAATTGGACATGTATTGGTCTCATGTGGCTGGTTATGACCCTTTAGAATACATAGCTAAGTTCCCTGGACGATTTAAACTTTGCCATGTAAAAGATGCAGAGCCGGAGGGAGGAAATGCACATGACCGCGGTGTCCTTCTTGGAACAGGCGAGATACCTTATGCAGATATTATCAGGAAGTCTAAGAAGTATGGAATGGAGTATTTTGTAGTGGAACAAGAAAGATTTGTAGGTACTACACCTCTAAAAGCAGCAGAAGAAAATGCAGTATACCTTAGTAAACTCAAGGTTTAGATCAGGTAAAGGGTACTTTACTTCTAAAAAGCAGTAAATAAACAGCCAGTGCTAATATGATCAACAAAGCCACTTCAAATTGAGCCCATATCTGGGAGCGATTAATAATGATATTGGCTTTGTTGATCCATTTTTCACCTTCTTCCAATTGGATTTTGCTTAGGTTATCTAAGTCCTGCTGGGCTTTACTTATTTTTTGATCGTACAGTTTTACCTGATTTATATTCACTCCAGAAGAGTCAGAATATAATAGGCTGTAGTTCTTGATTTGCAGGTCTGTTTCTATAATACTTTTGAAATCAGTTAAGTATTGCTCCTCATTTTTGGTGAGGTTGGTACTGTTCGAAATCTTTTACTATTTCAATAATATTTTTTTCATACGTGGCTATTTCATTTACTACCGATGAGTAATCGTACCCCATATCACAATGGTCTACTAGTTTTTGAATTTTAAATAAGTTCTCAGATATTCTAAAAATATAGCCCTCTACTACTAAGCGGTCATTATATACTTCTGTGAAAGTACTGCTTATACTTTTGAAGGCTTGGCGCTCAGTTAAGTTTTTACCATAGATCAAGAGCATCAAAATTCCAATAATTACAAGGGCAGTAATTTTCCTTTTCTTAAAAGAAGTGTTTTTCATCGATTAATAGATTTATGCTGGGATGTTAATTGTATTCAGTTTAGGGATAACTCCTTGACTTTCCTATTTTTTTCAAACTAATCAAGAAAGTCTTTCAAAACCGGGTCATGATTTTACGTTTTTACCTACCTGTTTTAACTCCAAGGCAATTGAGAATGTTTTTGAACTCATTTTAATTGGGAGACATTAAAGATAGACAGAGAAAAAATCATTTTTAAAATATAGGTAGAGTCCTTTTGATGGAATGATTAAATTTAGGCTAAGAAATAAACCCAATACCAATGGCATACTATCACAGAATGGGAGATATCCCGCCCAAACGACACACACAATTCCGTCAGCCAGATGGCAGTCTCTATAAAGAGGAAGTTGTGAGTTCCAAAGGATTTTCAGGGATTTACTCCACACTTTATCATATACATAATCCTAACCAAGTTAAGTCTATCGGCAAACCAGAACCTTATTTCCTGGAAGCCGGCTACTGAGCACGGGCTAAATCAAACCCACTTAAAGACTTCTGGTGTCGAATTCACTGGTGAAGACTATTTGTCAGCACGAAGAAACCTAATGATGAACTCCGATGTCATGATGGGGATATGTGCGCCACGCCAGCGAAAAATGGATTATTATTTCAAAAATGCTGATGGGGATGAATTAATCTATATCCACGATGGTGAAGGTGTGATGTATTCTCAATTTGGAAAACTTGAAGTGCACAAGGGTGATTATATCGTCATTCCCCGTACAACGATTTACCGGTTTGAATTTGAGGAAGAAGGACCACTCAGACTACTGGTAATAGAGTCTGTAGGTGCTATTGAGACGGTCAAGCGCTATAGAAATGAAGTAGGACAATTGTTAGAACATTCACCCTACTGTGAGCGAGATATACGCCCGCCACATGACCTTCATATCGAGGATGACAAAGGTGAATACCTTGTCCAGATCAAAAAACAAGGAATGCTCCATCAGTATTCTTATGGCCATAGCCCGCTGGATATAGTGGGTTGGGACGGCTACTTATATCCTCTTACGCACTTTCCATTTATGATTTCGAACCAATTACCGGAAGGATTTCACCAGCCGCCACCAGTTCATCAGACTTTCCAGGCTTGGGGATTTGTGATCTGTTCTTTTGTTCGCGAGGCTATTCGATTATCATCCTCTTTCCATACCTGCGCCATACAATCATTCCAATATTGATTCGGATGAAGGGATCAGATCATGCAGAGGGCGAATTTATGAGCAGAAAAGGAATCGATAGGGGTTCATTCACCTTGCACACTGGGAGGCTTGCCACATGGTCCGCATCCCGGGACTGTTGAGAAGTCCATCGGTGCAAAAGCTACGGATGAATATGCGGTGATGCTGGATACATTCAAATCACTTCAGAATTACAACGGATGGGTGACGTTGGAATTTGTGGATGAGAATTATCCGATCAGCTGGAACGGAGATAGGGAATCATCACTTGTATCATTAGCACAAAGTCCTCGGTCTTTCAAGATCGAGGCTTTTTACTTGCTAGGATTAGGGAGTTTACGTTTTGTCAGTGATCTCCAAAATTGGTTCTCCAGTCGCACCATTTGGCAATTTGATGTCCAGCATCATCGAAAGTGTAGGAGCGATGTCAGTAATGGTAGCGTACCTAGAGGCTTTCTCCGGCTGGTAGCATCTCGCATCCATAGAACAGGATTGGGACATTGGTATCGTATGAATACCCTGTGCCATGAGATGTACCTGTGGATCCTCCTGTTAGCCATGCGGGTTCGAGTACAATTAAAAATATCACCTGAAGCCTTGTGATTGTAGCCCATCTGAAGTCGCATCGCTCTACCTTGGGTAAACTCGCGGGTTCGCATGGCTGTCCCAAGTACTAGACTTTCTTTGATTCCATCAGCTTTCAACAGATACTGTGCAATTTCATTTTCAAAATCTTCTAGGTTTATATCCTTTTCCCGAATCAATTCATGGTCAAGGAAGATTTGTCCATTTGAATAGTTTTTAATCCATTTTCCAACACCGTACTTAGCTAAAATGAAGTTTTGAAGCCCATTCATGACAGTACCAGTAGGTAAATTGCCTGCAGGTACTTTCTCGCTGCTGATCATATGTGTTGCCACTTCGGCTACGGCATGATCGGCAGATAATAGAAAACCATATACTCGTCTTTTCCATAGGTTTCGTCCAAGTAATTCAGTAGCCTTTCTATTTCCTGATCCAAACGAAGGTAAGTATCCTCGATTTCTTTGGATTGAGGACCAAACCTGTGGCCAACATAATCAGTAGACGAGAAGCTAAGTGCTAAGAAATCTGTATCCTCTCCCATGCCCATCTTTTCTCCTTCCAGAGCAGCCAAGGCAAAGTCCAAAGTAAAGGGTATTGCCAAAAGGCGTAGAAGAAATCAATCCAAATTGGCCATTGGTTTCTCTTAGTTTATTCAAGTCATAAGGGAAGGTAGGGGTATCTTTTCCCGCTTGATAATTTTCCTTCAAAAGGATTGTCATCCACCAGACTCGGAAGTATAGGTTTTGATGGGATAGAGCGTATCCCATGTCTGGGAAAGGTACTGATCGACCAATTTTCTTTCATTGAATTTATCTACCCATTTAGGGAGCTGATCATAATAGTAGGAAGAGGTCATGAACTCGCCTGTGCTGGAATCAAACCAGTAGGCATCTCCCATGTGACCGGCAGGAAGGCTGGCTCCGCGATCTTTGATTGCTACTCCTACCACTTTGGATCGTTTCTGGGTAGCGATTCTAAGCTCATCTGTGATAGTGGTGGTGAGCATGTTTCTTGGGCTGATGTAGCCATTGCTTTCAGATCCACCTACATTAGTTACGGTAGTATCTCCTGCGCAATAGATCATTTTATCGATACTTTTTGCGTACCAGTCATTGCTGATGATTCCATGCGTGGCCGGAGTAGTGCCAGTATAGACGGAAGCATGACCAGGTCCGGTATAAGTCGGGATGTAGTTGAAATGGCCGTTTTTCATCATAAAACCATCTTTCATCATCCGCTTAAAACCACCGTCGGAATACCTGTCTGCAAAGCGATAAAGATCATCCTGGCGCATTTGATCTACTATGATACCAACAACTAGTTTGGGCTTTTTGGCAGCTTCCTGTGCTTTCAGAGGATTAGAAGCCAAAACGAATAGCAAAAATACAATCCCTATTTTTTTCATCTATTTATTCAATTGGGGTTTTACGGGTCAGAAAGCTGCTCTAAGCTTAACTTGAGTGCATCTCGCCTGATCGATAATAATTTCTAAAGTGTACCGATTTCGTGATTTACGATTATATGATTTAAATTTTTTAATAGCCAAAGATAAGGATATGCTGCAATCTGTGGATTAAGACTTTGTTAAATGGTCAAAAGCGCAGACATTAGAATTCTTAATTCAACATGATCCCTATGAAAAAGATACTTTGGACTCTATTTTTAATTGCGTATTCATTCACGGCATTCTCTCAATCTTATTTTGATGATGGGCTCAGCTCAGAATGGCATAGCCAAAGAAGAGAAGAATTAAGAAAATTAATGCCTGCTAGTTCTGTAGCAGTTTTTTTTAATAATCCTGTTAAAAATAGAACCAATGATGTGGATTTTATTTATCATCCTAAACACCGATTTCTTCTACCTGACAGGATTTCGTGAGCCTAATGCGGTGCTAGTCGTCTTTAGTGAAAAGCGCGAAGTTAATGGCAAATTAGTAGATGAATTGATTTTTGTTCAGAATAGAGATCCACGTGCAGAAATGTGGAATGGAAAGCGGATGGGGATTGAAGGAATGAAGAATGAGTTAGGCTTTGAAGAAGCTCTTCTTAACACTGATTTTGGGACAAAGTCAGGGATTAATCTTCAGGATTTTGACAAAATATTGACTTTTAGCCTTTCTGAAGAAATTGAAGAAAGTAGCGCAAATCAACCTCTCAATCAAATGATTGATGAGTTCAAAACCGCTACCGCTTATCCTGATAAACTAAATGAGATAAGTGCACAGGTCTATAAAATGATAAAAACTTCAGATTTGGAGACTTCTGATCGTGTCATTCAAATGCTAAAAAGATATGAGCGACAATATCCCGAAATGATGCAAGATCCATTGATCAATTCATTTATGAATGCAGAATCACCTGAAAAGAGAATGCTCGTAAAAGATGAAATGCCTGATCAAAAGCTGGATATTACGTCACTTGCAAGTATGATGAGTGTACTTAGAGAAGTGAAAACTCCCGAAGAAATTGCCCTACTTAAAAAAGCGGTAATGATTTCTGCGGTTGGACAAATCGAGGTGATGAAAGCGGCGAAGGTAGGAATGACAGAACGGGAAATTCAGGGTGTTCATGAATTTATTTATAAGCGATATGGTGCTGAAGAGCTTGGCTATCCATCCATAGTAGGTGGAGGGAATAATGGCTGTATTCTGCATTATATTGAGAATGATAAACGGGATTTGAATGACAGGTTACTTCTGATGGATTTGGGCGCAGAGTGGAGAGGGTATACTGCAGACGTGACCCGCACCATACCGATAAATGGTAAATTCAATGCTGAAGAAAAGGCTATTTATGAATTAGTTTACCTAGCTCAAGAAGCAGGAATAGCAATATCTAAGCCTGGGGTTACTTTTCAGGAAATTGATGCGGCAGGCCGCCAGATAATCAATGATGGACTTGCCAACTTGGGAATTATTAAAAAAGGGGAAAGCCATATGTATTTCCCTCACGGGACTAGCCACCATATTGGCCTAGATGTGCATGATCGCGGTACCCGTGATCCGCTCAAAGAAGGTAATGTCTTTACTATTGAGCCAGGAATTTATATACCAGAGGGATCGGATTGTGATCCAAAATGGTGGGGAATTGGAGTGCGGATTGAAGATGATATCTTGATTACCAAAGACGGAGCTGTAAATCTTTCCGAAGCAGCCCCAAGAACCATCGCCGCTATCGAAGAGATGATGCGGCTACCAAGTGTATTGGAGGAGTGGGTGCTGCCGGAGATTGATTAATTACCTCAGGCAAAAGGAGCTAGGAGGTGCATTTGAATAAATCCCGCAAAGGCGCAAAGGTGCAATTTTTTTAGAAAGATTTAATTTTGACTGAAATGCATTAAAATGAGATTTCTAAGATAATTGTTGATATAGCCTTTATGATTTATAAAAGGCTTGGTCCTGGCTTGCTAGAGTCAGTATATCAAGCAGTATTTGTGTATGAACTTAGAGCCAGAGGATTGGTAGTGAAGACTGAGGTTGTGATTCCCGTGATTTGGAATGAGATGAAATTGGATTAAGGATTTCGCGCTGATATTATCATTGATAATAAGGTGATTATAGAATTGAAATCGGTGGAAAAACTCCTTCCCGTTCATCCAAAACAACTTAGAACATACCTAAGATTGACAGGATTAAGGCTTGGAATGCTAATAAATTTCAATGAAGATAAACTCACAGAAGGAATTAAAAGAGTGTTAAACGGTCTTACCGACAATTGAATTTGCGCCCTAGCGCCTTTGTGGGAGATATTAGTGGAAATTCATCAATCCTTCTTCTTCAAATCACCCCGCTTGATAGATCGAATAAACTGCCCCCAGGCGAATGGGTCGAGGAGTCTGAGTGTTCTAGGACCGTAGAGATCTTGATTTTGAATGGCTTGCCCTTCCTGAAAGTATCGGAAATTTTCATTACCTGAGGCTGGCATAGATTCCGCCCAGCGAAGGAGCATTTCAGGGCTCATATTCGCTCTGGAAATTGACATTGGATCCACCACATTCAGCGCAATAACGGCTTGTTTAAATTCTTCCTCAGTCGGATAAGGCATTACTTCAATTTCAGCTAACGCAATTTCGTCTACCTCCATGGTAAGGATCAAACTGATTCGGTCACTTTCTACTTTATTAGGTACTTTGAATGTTTGTTTTTTCAAACCTATAAAACTAAATATAACAGAATCTCCTTCTAAAACAGGCATTGAAAAGTAGCCGAAACGGCCGGAACTAGTACCTCTGCCTTTTGTTGGTACGTAAATATTTACCCCGGCAACAGCATCTGTGCTATCGGAATTAAGGATAATACCCGAAAGTTGGATTACTTTCTTTTCTTGTACATCTTGAGCTTTTACATCAAGCGAGGAAAAAAATATTCCCATAAGGAAAACTAAAGTGGCGCTAAGGAGTAATGAGTTCTTCACGAATTATAAACTTAATAGAACGGCAAATGGTTATCTTTTCGGATACGATATTACCCTAATTTCGGGTGAAATTTCTTTTTCCCCTCATAAACTCCGTTAAATCTTACTAATGCGGCTAAAAAATATCAGTTTAAACTACGGGCTTAGAATCTTCAAAGCGCTTTCAGAAGAGCCAAGAGTGAGGATTTTCCATCTATTGATGTTAAATAAGGAGCTTTCCATTTCAGATTTCGAATTAATCCTTGATTTTACTCAGACTAAGACCAGCAGGCATCTCATTTACCTAAAAAATGCCGGGCTACTAGGAAGTAGGAGAGTAGATCAATGGGTGTTTTATTACATCCTTGAAGAATATCTTGAAATCATAAATCAGGTTTTTAAGTTTATTCAAAAAGACCCAAGTCTCATCAAGGACCAAGAAACTTTCGAAATTTTGAAATCCAACCGTGAGCTTGCAATAAATAAAATTCAGAATAACCAATACCGTCGTTAATTACCTTGAAAACTTACCAGCATTTGTTCTTCGATCTAGATCACACGTTATGGGATTACGATCGAAATGTTCAAGAATCCCTCACTGAGCTATTTCTTCATTATAAGTTAGAAGAACTTGGACTATCATCCGCTCAGCATTTAATAGATTCATTCTATGCAGTGAATTTCAAGCTTTGGGAAGCTTACGATAAGGGCGAACTCCATAAGGATGAATTGCGGGCAAGTAGATTTCCCAAAATATTTGAACAAGCGGGTGTGATCGATGCAGTAATTCCAAATGAATTTGAAGGTGATTTTCATGCACAGAACTTCGAGCAAACCCCACTTATTTCCACATACTATTGAGATCCTAGATTACCTCAAGCCAAACTACAAACTCTATGTGATTACGAATGGTTTTGATGAGAGTCAGGCAAAGAAAATGAAGTCCTCTGGTTTAAATGATTATTTCGAATTGGTAGTCACTTCAGAAACCCACCGGACATAAAAAACCAGATCCGAGGATATTTCACTATGCGTTGGAGCAGGCAGGAGCAAGAAAGGAAAACAGCTTGATGATAGGAAGATAATCCTGTGTCTGACATTAGAGGAGCTTATGGGGCAGGAATAGATCAGGTCTTTTTCAACCCACTTGGAAAGTCCATTGATCTGATGCCTACCTATACTATTTCACATTTGAGAGAACTAGAAGACATACTTTAGGGTTCTTTTACTTCAAATCAACCCGCCAATTAAACCTTCTGGTTATCTTTGGCGAATCAGAAAATCATAACCCCAGATATCATGCTCAAAGGTTTTTTTAATGTACCAACTCCGGTGAACGAACCGGTAAAAGCATACGCTCCCGGAAGCCCCGAGAGAAAAGAGTTACAAGCTGCACTCAAAGAAGCTAGATCTCAGCAAGTTGATGTGCCAATGTATATTGGTTCCGATGAGGTCAGAACAGGCAATACGCACACCATGTCTCCTCCACACGATCACCAGCATGTGTTGGGTCATTTTCATGAAGGAGATGCATCTCATGTAGAGCAGGCGATTAATGCCGCCCTTGGTGCTAAAGAAGCTTGGGAAAACCTAGCTTGGGAACAAAGAGCTGCGATTTTCTTGAAAGCAGCTGATCTTTTGGCTGGGCCATACAGAGCTAAAATCAATGCTGCTACCATGCTTGGGCAATCTAAAAATGCGATGCAAGCAGAGATCGATGCGGCATGTGAGTTTATCGACTTCTTGCGTTTCAACGTGCAGTATATGACTGAAATCTACTCCCAACAGCCGCCGGTTTCTGGAAATGGTGTTTGGAATAGATTGGAGCAGCGTCCACTCGAAGGTTTTATTTTCGCTTTGACTCCATTTAATTTTACAGCCATTGCAGGTAATCTTCCTACATCTGCTGCAATGATGGGTAACACCATCGTATGGAAGCCGAGCTTACACGCAGATATATTCTGCAAATGTATTGATGCAAGTGTTCAAAGAAGCAGGTGTTCCTGCTGGTGTGATCAACTTGATCTACGTAGATGGACCAGTTGCGGGAGATGTTATTTTCAAGCATCCTGATTTTGCAGGAATCCACTTCACAGGTTCCACTGGCGTATTCGCAGCATATCTGGAAAACAATAGGTACTAATATCCATCAGTATAAAGCTTACCCTAGAATCGTAGGTGAGACAGGTGGAAAAGACTTCGTGATTGCTCACAAATCAGCTATTCCAAAAGCTGTTGCTGTAGGACTTTCCCGTGGCGCTTTTGAGTTCCAAGGTCAAAAATGTCGCTGCTTCCCGTGCCTATATTCCTTCCAATATTTGGGATGAGGTGAAAGAAAACTTGCTGGCGGATCTTGCTGATATGAAAATGGGTGGAACGGAAGATTTCACCAACTTCATCAATGCGGTGATCGACGAGAAATCTTTTGATAAAATCGCCAAGTATATAGACAATGCGAAGGCCAATCCTGCGGTGGAAATCATCGCTGGGGGAAATTACGATAAGTCGAAGGGTTACTTCATTGAGCCAACTGTCATCGTAACCCAAGATCCTATGTACACGACCATGTGTGAAGAAATCTTCGGTCCGGTATTGACGATCTATGTGTATGATTCCGAAAGATTTGAAGAAGCATTGGAATTAGTCGATCAGACTTCTCCGTATGCTTTAACCGGAGCTATATTCTCTCAGGATCGTTATGCAGTGGAATTGGCCACTACAAAACTTAGAAATGCAGCGGGTAACTTCTACATCAATGATAAGCCAACAGGAGCGGTTGTAGGTCAGCAGCCATTCGGTGGAGCTAGAGCCTCCGGTACAAATGACAAAGCTGGTTCTATGATCAACTTGCTTCGTTGGGTTTCTCCACGTACGATTAAAGAGACATTTGTTTCTCCGGAGGATTACAAGTATCCTTTCTTGGGAAGCGACAAGTAATTGACCTTTGAGGTGTTGTCCCGAATGTCGCTAGACTTCGGGATCACCTCGAAGGTCTTTATTTGAGGTTTTAGATTGTTTTTGAAATTGAAACCTTCGAGGTCAAAAATAGACCTCAAAGGTTAGTAGGAGCCCCGGATTTAGATTCGGGGCTTTTTTTTACCTCAGAGTTCACAAAGAGTTTCGCAGAGGGTGCAGTTTCGTTTAAGATCTTAATGTTAGGATTAAATTTTTACTCCTTAGCCCCTTTGAGGGAGATTTTATTTATTTTTAGTTATCCTTCTAAAATTTCGTAAATGAAACATCTGTACTCTCTTCTACTGGTCTTTACATTTTTTGCTTGTTCCAAAGAAAAAGAGCCGATCCAAGGTAAGCTTGAAGATTTTGTCTTGGGAGAAATGAGTTTTGAACGGGACTCAGAGACTGGATTTATGGGGTTTCAGGGAAGTATAACTAAAGACGGGATTGAAATGGCTTATACTAAGTGGAATGAGATTTTTAGTTTTTACGATGTCAAGAACGGTCGGAAAACAGCAACTTATGTGGTTCCTAGAGAAGGGCCAATGGCGTTTAAAGGTATGCCGGAAGTTGGAGGTTTTTTGAATGATGGTGGATTATTTGTAACAAGCTCTACTGGCTTTACCAATATATACAGGAATGACACTTTGGCTCTCTCATATATGCGGGATATGGAAGCATATGAGCCAGGTGGAATACCTTTATTTGACAGATAAGAGAAATGCATTTCATGCCCTTACCGACAATAGGTATGAATTGACGTTTAACCCTTTTGAGTTTATGGCATTTCGTGAAGGGAGGGATGGTTTGGATTTGTCATTCAAATCTTGGATAGGGGAATTTGATGGTGAGGGAAATTTAATATGTAAATCTGATTTTAAGGCGCCATACGATGAATCCTATTCTCAGTCTTCTTCAGGAGGAAATTTGCTGAGGATGGTGGCAGAGGGGAAGTCTTGGGCAATGTTTTCTTATTCAGATTCCCTTTATCAAATCAAAAACTGTAAAGTGATAGACCGTATAAAATTGACTAAGTTGACTCCATTTCCATATTATCCAGATACTTATGTAGGAGATAGAAATAGGGGTTCTTGGGAAAGACCTGAGAACGGAGCTGTCAATTTGCATCTGATTCATGACCTTTCCTCTGGTATGAATGTAAGAATGACACTAGTAAAGAACGAAAAGGACGATCCTGAAATCAAGGATCCCCGGAAGAGATTGTATTTGGATGAAAACACATATTTACTTTTGATCTATGATTCTGAATGGAAACTGAGAGCAGAGCTCGAAGTAGTTTACCCTCCAGGAACCCGTTTTGAGAATATTTTTTCTACTTCAGAAGGTCTATTTATCAATAAACCCGAGCAAGCATCTGAAGATGAATACGAGTTTTATAAGATTGACTTGAGTCGGTTTGCTGATTGAATAAATAGAGGATAACTAGAATCCCACCGCTTTGCGTCACTTCGTGCACTTCGCGGTTAAAACAAAAAAAACGGCTGAATCTCTCCAGCCGTTCGTCTGACCTTTGAGGTTTCTCAAACCTCGAAGGTCTTATGTAAATAAGAAGGTCTTATGTAAATAAAAAACTTCGAGGAGATTTCTCAGTTATCCTTCCTTCGAAATGACACCTCAAAGGTTGCTATAAAAAAACGGCTGAATCTCTCCAGCCGTTTAATCTCAAATTTCTAATAATAAATTTCAAATTGATTAAGTATACATCGCGCCATTCACATGAAGCACCTGTCCTGAGATATAGCTACTCATTTCAGACCCTAAGAATACACAAGCATCAGCTACTTCTTCAGGTCAGGGCCACCACGCTTCATAGGAATGCCGTCTCTCCAGCCTTGGACAGTTTTCTCGTCCAAAACTTCAGTCATTTCAGTTTCAATAAATCCCGGCGCAATTGCATTGCAACGGATATTTCTTGAGCCTAACTCAAGAGCGATTGATTTGGTAAAGCCGATGATACCAGCTTTCGAAGCCGCATAGTTGGCTTGACCAGCATTTCCTTTTGCGCCTACTACGGAAGTGATATTGATAATAGAGCCTGACTTAGCTTTCATCATCGTTCTATTTGCTGCTTTTACAGTGTTGAAGCAGGATTTCAAATTGATGCCAATTACTTCGTCCCAAGCTTCCTCAGTCATTCTCATCAATAGGTTGTCGCGGGTGATACCGGCATTATTGATCAGAACATCCAATCCGCCAAATTCTGCAACCACATCATTCACTAATTCTTCTGCAGCTTTGAAATCCGAAGCATCTGACCTATAGCCCTTGGCTTTGATGCCATATGCTGCCAATTCTCTTTCGAGTGTTTGGCCTTTTTCCACACTTGACAAAAAAGTAAAAGCGACATTTGCGCCTTCTTGTGCATATCTGAGGGCGATTGCTCTTCCGATGCCTTTAGATGCGCCGGTGATCAATGCCGTTTTTCCTGAAAGTAATCCCATGGAGTTTAAAATTTTGTTTGGCCAAAATTAGAAAAAAAGCTAAAACTTTTAGGTGGGGTGTTTGAATCTATCGAATAAATGAGAATTGCTGAGTGAATTTTCTGAGTATTCTCTGCGGATAGGATGAAAAACATGTTAAATGTGTTTAATGTAAAATTATATTCTTTATAGCGCTCTGTAAGCTGTTCAGAATTGGCGTTTGAAGTATAATCGCGATTGAAATGGAATTTTTTTCTGAAGCTAAAAGGCCTATTTTTGCCTAGTTTCAACTCGTATAAAAACTCAAAATAGATATGTCTTCGACAAAATTTGACGTGATCGTGGTGGGTAGTGGACCAGGTGGCTATGTGGCTGCTATCCGCGCTTCCCAACTCGGTTTAAAAACTGCCGTAGTAGAAGCTGCGGAATTGGGTGGTATTTGTCTTAACTGGGGTTGTATTCCCACCAAAGCTTTATTGAAAAGTGCTCAGGTATTCGAGTACATCAATCATGCAGCGGACTATGGCATTACTGTAAAAGACGCCAGCGCTGATTTTACCGGCATCGTCAAAAGAAGCCGTGGCGTAGCTGACGGAATGAGTAAGGGAGTTACCTTCCTAATGAAGAAAAATAAGATTGAAGTGATCAAAGGATGGGGTAAAATCCAGCCGGGTAAAAAGGTAGAGGTGACCGATAGCGAAGACAAGAAAACTGTCTATGCTGCTGATAATATCATCATCGCTACCGGAGCTAGATCCAGAGAATTGCCAGCGATGAAGATCGATAAGAAAAAGATTCTCGGTTACCGTGATGCGATGGTGTTGGACAAGATGCCAAAGAAAATGGTAGTTGTTGGTTCTGGAGCGATAGGAATTGAGTTTGCCTATTTCTATGCTACTATGGGTGCAGAAGTGACCATAGTAGAATTTTTGGATAGAATCGTACCTGTGGAGGACGCTGAAGTTTCTAAGACTTTGGAGAAACTTTACAAAAAAGCTGGTATGACCATCATGACTTCATCAGAAGTGACTGCGGTGGATACCAAGGGCGCAGGCTGTAAAGTGACCGTCAAAACAGCTAAAGGTGAAGAAACGCTTGAATGTGATGTTGTGCTATCTGCTGCTGGAGTTGTTTCAAACTTGGAGAATATTGGTTTGGAAGATGTTGGAATCTTGGTAGACAAAGGCAAAATCAAAGTTGACGAGTACTATAAGACAAACATGCCTGGCTATTATGCTATAGGTGATGTGATTCCTGGTCCTGCATTGGCGCACGTAGCATCTGCTGAAGGAATTATCTGTGTAGAGAAAATCGCAGGTCAGAACCCTGATCCTTTAGATTATGGAAATATCCCAGGCTGTACTTATTGCTCTCCTGAGATCGCATCTGTAGGTATGACCGAAGCAAAAGCTAAGGAAGCAGGCTATGAGTTGAGAATCGGTAAATTCCCATTCTCTGCTTCAGGAAAAGCATCTGCTGCTGGCGCAAAAGATGGTTTTGTAAAGCTTGTATTCGATAAGAAATACGGAGAATTGCTAGGAGCACATATGATAGGATACAATGTGACTGAGATGATCGCAGAGATTGTTGCTATCCGCAAACTGGAAACCACTGGTCACGAATTGATCAAAACAGTGCATCCTCACCCAACCATGTCAGAAGCGATTATGGAGGCTGCGGCCGCTGCTTATGACGAGGTAATCCACCTTTGATATAAATAATTTGAAAATAAAAGACACAAGACCTAAAACAATTGGTCTTGTGTTTTACTTTTAGGGAAGAATTTTTCAAACCATAGATTTTTGCAGGAAGAACAAATCATCGCCGGGCTAAGGGCAAAAGACAGAAAGACCACTGAGTATTTGTACGACAAATATTCCAGAGCTCTCTATGCGGTGATCTCCAGAATAGTCTTTGACAAGGACATCGCAGAGGAAGTTTTTCATGATGCTTTTGTTAAAATTACTAAAAAAATAGATCGTTACGATGAGTCAAAAGGCCGTTTATATACATGGATGGCCAATATTTGCCGTAATTCAGCCATTGATAAACTACGCTCCAAAGAAATTTCACAATCCGGTAAGACCAACACAATAGACGACTTCGTATATGGAATGGAGAGCCAATCAGGAACCCAAGAACAAATAGACGGAATCGGAGTGAAAGAACTAATGATCGAACTTAACGATGATCAGAAGTTCATTGTCGAGTATATTTACTTCAAAGGATATACACATTCTGAGGTATCGGAGGAATTCGATATACCTCTAGGCACCGTCAAGTCCAGGGTGAGAGCGGCCATACAAGTGTTGAAAAAAAATGTAGCAAGAATCTAGTGGATATTCAATCATACATATCGTCAGGTAAACTGGAGCTTTTCCTTTTAGGAGAGTTGACGGAGCGAGAGCGTGAGGAGGTGTTGAGCCTGGCAAAGACGCACCCTGAGATTCAGCGTGAGCTGGATGAATTGGAGGAGACAATGTTCGCCTTTGACGACATGACTGGCGCAGTCCCATCTCAGAAAGTGAAGGATAAAATTTTCTCTACACTTGAGAAGGATTTTATTTTAAAGGAAGAATCTAAGTCTAGCTCATCTTCATCGCAAACTAAAGTTATTCCGATCAGTAGCCCTTGGAAACCATTTGCTATTGCTGCTTCTATTGCCGCAATTGTGGCCTCGGGTGCAGCATTCTATTATGCAGATAAGTATCAGGAGAGAAACGATCAATTTACTGCCTTGCTTCAGGATCAGAGCGTAATGGCTGATAATCTGAATCAGGTAAATCAGCAATATAAAGAGGCAGACAGCCGACTTGATAAATTTGTAGCTGGAGATTTCAAGCGAATTGAAATGAAAGGTGAGGGATTTGATATGCAGAAAGATGCCAGAGTCGATGTGCTTTGGGATCAAAATGCACAAGAAGTATTTATCGCAGTAAATAACCTGAATGAACTCAGTGAGGAGTTTGACTACCAGCTATGGGCTATTGGAGATGATGGGCCAGTAGGAATTGGTTTGGTTAACACAGGTGAAAAACTGACTTTGCAACAAATGGAGGCGGTAGCACAGGCTGGAGCATTTGCTATTACCATAGAACCTAAAGGTGGATCAAAAGCTCCTACTTTGGAGAAATTGGTTGTGCTGGGAGAAGTGGCCTAAGAATTTGAAATTTAAAATGTAATTAAATTTATAATTGCCTGTTCTGAAAAGAGCAGGCTTTTTTATTTTGTGAAAATCCAACCAGTTTTACCTTATGAAAAAGTTAGTATTCAGTCTCTTTCTTTCTGCGTTGTCCGTGGTTTCCTTTGCTCAATCTGGTCCAGATGAAGATCAACTGGGTGCCTGGTACATGTATTTTTATAATAAATCTTTTAAAAACTCTCAATTCGGTATTCAGGGAGATATGCAGCTTAGACTTTGGAATCCAGTAAGTGATTTGGAACAGTTGCTTCTTAGGTCTGGCCTTACTTACACACCAAAAAACGCTGATATTTTATTCACCTTAGGTTATGCCAATATTACGACTGGGGCATTTGGTGAGTCTGACGCCACTGTAATGGAAAATAGAGTTTATCAAGAAGCTCTTTTCCCCAGCAAAGTAGGTAGCAGATTTCTGTTCACTCATCGAATTAGGTATGAGCAAAGATGGGTGGAGTCGCAGGATCTTCGGACCAGATATCGCTACAATCTTTTTCTCAATATTCCATTAAATGGTTTTGCTTTGGAAAAAGGAATTGTCTATCTGGCTCTGTACAATGAGATTTTCATTAATGGTCAACGTGATATTGGTGGAGGAAGAACGGTTGAGCTATTTGATAGAAATCGATTATACCTTGGTGGGGGATATGGCTTGTTATCTAATCTTAGAGTGCAATCTGGCTGGATGTTGCAGACCACTGATGCCTGGAGCAAAGGGCAATTACAAGTTAGTTTACACCATAAGTTTTAGTAGCAAATAATTTTCTGGTTTGTCGACTCATAAAGGCGTAGGTTTTTTCATTTTCGGGAAATAGAAGCATCTTTAATCTATTAACTTTCGCCTATGGAACTCCAACTCTCAACGCCTGCCTTACTTTTTTCGGCAATCACACTCTTAATGCTAGCTTACACAAATAGGTTTCTGGCTATAGCTAGCTTGATCAGAGGATTACATAAAAACTATATGGAGGCCTCTAATCAGGAAATAATAGTAGAGCAGATTCATAATTTGCGTCGACGACTTACCCTCATCAAAAACATGCAACTCTTCGGGGTTTTTAGCTTTTTATCATGCATCATTTGCATGTATTTACTATTTCGAGGTTATACCATGGTAGCGAATTGGGTGTTCGTAGGAAGCATGTTGTCACTACTGATTTCACTTGGATTGTCATTGATTGAGATCCAAATATCTACCAAAGCTTTAAATCTGGAATTGGCAGACATGGAAGAAATTTTCAGAAAGAGGAGCTCTGGTCTAGACTTTATATTCAAAAAAGATTCGAAAAAAGATGAAGAATAAGTTTTTATGGATTCCGCTCCTGCTAGTATTTTTTGGTTCATGCAGCCAAAAGCCAGCAGACCAAAAGGAATTAGTTGCTGCAGAATCTAAAGTAGAGGAAGTATCTAATAATTACATTCAATTAGGTAGTATAGAGGAAGCTCGGGACTTTTATACCTGGACTTCGGATCGCATTCCTATGGTTTCTGCACATCGAGGCGGACCATATTCTGGGTTTCCTGAAAATGCAATTGAGACTTTTGCCAATGTGGTGAAATACACTCCTACCATTATCGAGTTGGACGTGGCCATGACCAAAGATGGTATTTTGGTTCTTATGCATGACGATAAATTGGACAGAACTACGACTGGTAAAGGATTAGTGAGTAATGCCACCTATGAAGAGATTCAAGCCCTTTTTCTGAAAGATGAAGATGGGAATGTTACCGATTTCAAGGTGCCAACCTTTGAAGAAGCTTTGATTTGGTCTAAGGGGAAAGCACTTTTAACAGTCGATATCAAACAGTCTGTTCCGTATGAAAAGATAGTTGAGGTAGTTCGGAATACTGGTTCTGAAGCTCATGCGGCTTTGATCACCTATTCATTTGCAGCAGCCAAAAAGCTTCATTTCATGGCTCCTGAATTGATGCTGTCGGTGACTATTCGAAACGAAGAGGAAATCCAACGTTTTGAAGAAACAGGGATTCCTTGGACTAGAGTTATTGCTTTTACAGGAGTAGCAGAGCGTCCACAAGAATTTAATAAAGCCTTACATGAAAAAGGAGTGTTTACTATTTTGGGCGTTTTGGGTAACCTAGATGGTAGAGCCATTGCTCGCGGAGATCAGTTGTATGCGAGTTTTGTGCAGAAAGGTGCGGATATTCTGGCGACTGATCGTCCCATAGAAGCTGCAGCTGCCATCAAGACTTTGGCTCCATCAAAAAGTTCTAAATCCAAGTATTTCAAAAAATGATTATTGACTTAAGAAGCGATACGGTGACAAAACCTACAGCAGGAATGAAGGAAGCGATGTTTTCTGCGCCTGTTGGAGACGATGTTTTTGGGGAAGATCCGACTGTGAATGCATTAGAAGAGAAAGCTGCCAAGCTATTTGGGATGGAGGCTGCTCTTTACTGTCCTTCAGGGACGATGACCAATCAGATCGCAATCCGATTGCATACCCGAATTCAGACTGAAGTGATTTGCCATAAATATTCTCATGTTTACCTCTATGAAGGTGGCGGAATTATGGCAAATTCCCTTGCTTCCGTAAAATTGTTAGATGGCAATCTGGGGAAAATCACCGCTGATCAGATCAAAGCATCAATTAATCCTGACGATGTACATGCGCCTGAGACCACCTTGGTTTCTCTGGAAAATACAATGAATAAGGGTGGGGGAAGTATTTATACACTAGATGAAGTCAAGCCAATCCGTAAAGTATGCGATGATCATGGGCTGAAACTGCACTTGGATGGAGCTCGTTTATTTAATGCACTTGTAGAAACTGAAGAAAGTCCAGCAGACTGGGGGGCTCAGTTTGATACGATTTCTATTTGCTTGAGCAAAGGGCTAGGCTGCCCAGTAGGCTCATTGCTCCTTGGTTCAACAGCTGATATCAAGCGAGCGAGAAAAGTCAGAAAGTCTTGGGGCGGTGGAATGCGTCAGGCTGGATTCTTGGCGGCTGCTGGAATTTATGCTTTGGATATTCATGTGAATAGGTTGAAAGAAGATCATGCTCGAGCAAGAACTCTCGGAGACATGTTGTCAAAATTGCCTTTCGTTTCGGAGGTTTTTCCTGTTGCTACGAATATTGTGATTGCCCGATTGGATAGAATTTCACCGGAAGAGTTCTTAAAGAATCTTGCGGCCAGGGAATTAATCAAAGCTGTAAAATTTGGTCCGGACTTAGTTCGATTTGTTACTCATCTGGATTTTGGAGATGATGGATTGGAGGATTTTGGAGAAAAGATTAATGTATTTCACAATTACTAGGGCGGACACACAGTCAAATGGACTGTTAGTATATTTCAAGTTTTTGGAGGTATAATTCTATTCTTTTGGTTTTAGGCAAATTCAGTAAATAATTTTTTGTCTCCTAAAAATCTAACGTTCCAAAATATACTCCAATTAGAATGAAAGTTGATTTCAGATAAAATTAAATTATTGTTAAGATTCTGATAGTAAGCTGTTTGGTGTGTTTAATAAGCTATTTTTTAAAGTTTTTTCGTAGGTGATATTATCTTTATCCATAGTTTAAATAGGCAATCACATCTTAATTTTTCACTATATTTAACTTTAATTACCCGAGATAACTAAGCTAGTATTTATACCGATGTTCAAATTCCTTTAATTCTTTAGGGATTTTTAATATGCTTTTTTTGTAAAACAATTTTTCATATGCAAAAAATTTACTCATCTCCACTGAGATTTTATAGAAACATTAATGTTCAAGATTTGAGAGTTAACTTCAATTTTGGAGTTTTACTTTTATTTATTTTATGCGCATTTGTATCACCTGCCCAGGGCGGTGTCAGCCATGATAATTGGGGCAATAGCGCATTAGCTAAAGAAACTTTTGCACCTACTGATCTTGAGTTGACACTTCAGGTAAGCAATTCCAGTCCATTTATTGGCAGTAGTGTTTCCTTTACTATTACAGTATTAAATCAGGGGCCTGACTTAGCTAATTCGGTTGAAGTCACTTCGCTGCTTCCTAGTGGGTATAGTTATCAATCAGACAATGGTGCTGGTTCCTACAATTCAGTTTCTGGAGTATGGACGGTTGGAGCCTTAGATGTGGACGAATCACAATCGCTGATTATTACCGCAGAGGTGACAGACACCAATGACTACCTAGTGGAAGCAAGTGCTTCTAGCGAAGAAGAAGATCTAGTGGTAGATGATAATTCAGCAGAGATTACAATTACACCAGTTTTTATTGCTGATCTAGCAATAGATAAGTCGGTAAACAACTCAAGTCCAAATGCCGGTGATCAAGTTGTATTTACTGTAGAGGTGATCAATAATGGTGGCTATGATGCCGAAAATGTAGTAGTCAAAGATCAGTTGAGGAGTGGTTACACTTATATAAGTGATAACAGCGGTGGAAACTATGATCCTGCTTCGGGAAATTGGAATGTGGGAAGTCTGGCTGTTAATGCCTCTGAGAGTATTGAGATAACTGTTTTGGTCAATGGATCGGGGAACTATGAGAACACAGCGACAGCCTCAAGTGATCAATATGATCCCAACAATGAGGATAATCAAAGTTCTATTACGCTAACTCCTGTTCCGCAGACGGATCTACAAATAGCCAAATCGGTAAATAACGGTACACCGGATGTAGGAAGCCAAGTTACTTTCACGATTACAGTGACCAATAATGGCCCTTCACCTTCCACTGGAATCACTGTAGAAGACCAGCTACCTAGTGGATATGAGTATGTTTCGGAAAATGCTTCGCAAGGAAGTTATGACGATGGCAATGGTGTTTGGACAGTTGGGGATTTAGCCTTGAATGCATCAGCTACTTTGCAGATTACTGCAAAAGTGTTGGAGCCAATCTCCGGTGCAGACTATCAAAATGAAACTTCTATAACGGACAGCAATGAAAATGATCCTGACAGCGGGAATAATTCTGCTGAGGAAATTACTTCACCAGTTTCCAATCCAAGCTGGACTCTGACTAAAAGCAGTTCCAGCACTTACGCGAACCCGGATGATCAACTTGATTTCACCATTGTAATCACCAACACAGGAAATGTTTCCATTTCAAATGTACAAGTGACTGATGAAACTGTGACTTCTGGTCCAACCTATGATTCTGGTGATGATGGCGATAATGTACTGGAAGTTGGAGAAAGCTGGACTTACACTGCCACCTATGAAGTTTCTCAAGAAGATATTGACAACGGTAGCGTTACAAATAATGCCAGTGTAAGTGGAGATCCTATAGACGGGTCTCTGGACAGTGCGACTGGGAGTACTACCGTCAATGCAACTCAAAATCCTTCATGGACCTTGAGTAAAACTACCGAGACATCTGATTTTGACGAGGTAGGAGATGTGCTTACGTATACCATTTCTATAGCAAATACAGGAAATGTTTCTATCCTGAATCCTACAGTAAGTGACCCTGGAGCGGATTCTGATCCTAGTTATGTGGCAGGAGATGACGGAGATGGAGTTTTGGAAGTGGATGAAACCTGGGAATATACAGCAACGCATACGGTAACTCAAGAAGATCTTGATAATGGCTCCTATGAAAACCAGGCTACCGCTTCTGCGGATTTAACGACAGGAACTATACCTGATGCCCTCGGGTCAGGCTTCTGTGCCAGCAATTCAAAATCCATCCTGGACTCTGACCAAAACAGCAAACGAACCCGAATATTTGAATGCTGGGGACGAACTCACCTATTCTATTGTAATAGAAAATACAGGAAACGTTTCTATAAGTGCTGTAAATGTTACAGATCCTCAAGCCAGCTCAGGACCAATCTACGAATCAGGGGATACGGATGGAGATTCGGAAATTGACCCTAACGAAACATGGGTTTTTACAGCCTCTTATACAGTCACTCAGGCCGATGTGGATGCTGGAGAATTCACCAATTCCGCCACTGCAACTGGAAATCCACCATCTGGCACATTGGATCCCGCTACGGATGGAGAAACGGTTCCTGCTGTGCAAACTCCCGAATGGACCATTTCCAAAACAGCTTCTACCGTCACTTATGCTAAGCCTGGTGATAAGATCTCATATACGATCGTTGTAGCAAACACTGGAAATGTGACTATTGACAACGTGGTAGTTACAGATCCGCAGGCCACAGCTGGGCCTAATTATCTGTCTGGAGATCAGAACAACAATCAAAAGCTAGATGTTGGGGAAACTTGGACTTTCTCAGCCGAATATACCGTGACCCAAGAAGATGTGGACAATGGTTCATTTGAGAATACTGCTTCAGCAACAGGAGATCCTGCGGGTGGAGAATTGGACGATATAGATGATAGCGAGTCCGTGCCTGCTACTCAGACACCGAAATGGACCATTTCCAAATCTGTCAATGAAGGAGGATATGGGGAAATCGGAGACGAACTGACTTATGATATAGTTTTATCGAATACTGGAAACGTTTCTATCAGTGATGTAGTCGTGAGTGACCCTCAGGCTACTTCGGGGCCTGATTATGTTTCTGGTGATGATGGTGACGGTGTATTAGAAGTTGGCGAAACATGGACTTATACGGCTACCCATATCATTGATCAGGATGATTTAAATGCCGGTGAATTCACCAATGTGGTAACAGCCAGTGGAACTCCTGCTGGTGGAGATTTGGAGGATGCGACAGACGATGCATCCATCGTCGGCAGCCAAAATCCAAAATTCTCCATTTCAAAAACTGTGGAAGAAAGCGGTTATGACGAAGCGGGAGATGAACTACACTACACGCTAGAAATTGTCAACACAGGTAACGTAACGCTTACTGATGTGGTCGTGAGCGATCCAAAAGTGGGGACTTCGGATATTTTTTCTGAATTCCAACCTGGTGAAACAATTTCATTTGAGCTTACTTATGTGGTCACCCAGGAAGATGTCGATCGAGGAACTTTGGAAAACACCGCTACTGCTACTGCAACTACTCCTGATGGGAAAACTTTCAGTTTAAGCGACTCGGAAACTATCAAAGCTTCCCAGACTCCAAAAATGGAGGTTAATAAATCTACATCTCAAACAGATTATACCAATGTTGGGGATGAATTGACCTATACCATAGTCTTGGAAAATACGGGCAACATTACCATTAATAATCCTGTGGTCGAAGATCCGACTGCTACCTCCGGCCCTACGTATGAAACGGGAGATGAAGACGAAGATGGGATTCTGGATGTAGGTGAAACTTGGACTTACACTGCCACCTATATCGTCACCCAGGAAGATATTGACAATGGTAGTTATACGAATGAAGTGACCGCCACCGGTGATTCTGCAGCGGGAACACTTCAGGATGAAACGGATGAAGTAACCGTTGATGCCATTCAGCTTCCAAGCTGGAATATGGAGAAGACGGCTACTAATAATCCAAAAGAATATACTCAGGCGGGAGAGGAGATTTTTTACGATATCGTCATTACAAATACAGGTAATGTATCGATCAAAAGTGTAGATGTTTTTGATGTAGGTGCTACGAATCCACCAGTTTATACCTCCGGAGATTTGGATAATGATCAAGTCCTTGATGTGGGCGAAACCTGGACTTATACTGCTAGCTACATCGTCACACAAGATGATCTGGATAATGGTAGTCACACCAATACAGCTGGTGCCAATGGGATTTCGTTAGGTGGCAATTTGCCCGATATTTCAGATGATGAGACTGTTCCTGCTAATCAAATAGCAGAATGGGAAATAACCAAAACGCCTTCAACTGATACCTACACAAATGCGGGGGAGGAAATCACCTACACATTTGAATTAGAGAATACAGGAAATGTTTCTATTTCAGATATTACCGTAGAGGATCCATTGACTTCAGACCCTACATATGTATCGGGAGATAGTAATTCCAATGGTAAGCTTGATCCTGACGAAACGTGGGTTTTTACTGCAGAATACACGGTTACGCAAGACGATATTAATAACGGAAGTGTGTCTAATACTGTGGATGCAAGTGGAACTCCAGCCGGTGGACTTGATTTGCCGGATGCCACAGATACCAATACTATTGATGCCATACAAAATCCGGAAATTTCACTTAATAAATCTGTAGATAAAGTGTCCTACGATGATACTGGCATCGTTTTGACCTATACGATTACAGTTAGAAACTCAGGTAATTTAAGTCTGAGCGATATAGCGGTAGAGGATGATTTAATTGGCTTGGATGAAAGTGGCATTTCACTAGAACCTGGTGAAGAAGTTACCTACACAGGAACTGTCACTATTACACAAGAGGATATAGATAATGGTTCGATTGAAAATACAGCTTCAACTTCCGGATCAGGACCCAATGGAGAAGAGGTAGAAGATAGCGATTCGAGCTTCTTCAATTGCCGATCAAAAACCTTCCATCAGTGTAGAAAAAACACTGAACAATGAAGGCTATGTAGAGGCAGGAGATGTACTTGAGTACACTATAACTGTCAGCAATACTGGGAATGTTACTTTAGCGCCAGTGGTGATTAATGATCCATTAACGGGTTTAGATCAGACGATTGATACCATGGCCCCAGGAGAGTCCATTGATATCACTACCTCCTATACAGTTACCCAAGAGGATATAGATTCTGGAACTGTAGAGAATAATGTCACAGTCACTGGAGAGGATCCTAATGGAGAAGATGTGACAGACGTGGATTCTCAGACTACTAATGGTGCTGAATCTGATGAGCTAACTGTTCTTAAAACAGCAGATAAGTCTGGGTATTATGAAGCGGGGGAAGAAATCACTTATACTATCGTAGTTGCAAACACTGGTAATTCTACGATTAATAATATAACAGTCATAGATCCTCTTACAGGAATGACTGAGGAAATTGATACATTACTTCCAGATGAAGTAGTTACTTACACTACAACTTATACCGTTACCCAAGACGATATAGATAATGGATCTATAGAAAACACGGCTGCTGCCTCTGGCACTAATACAGATGGAGATTCGGTGCAAGATGATGGTTCCGAAGTGGTCAACTCTGCCCAAAACCCGGAATTGACAGTCAATAAATCTTCTGATAAAACAGGTGATTTGGTAGAGGGTGAAGTAATTACTTATTCTATTGTGATCACAAATACGGGGAATGTTACCATCACTGATATCAATGTTACTGATCCATTAACTGGTTTGGATGAAAACGTCGGGGATTTGGCACCAGCGAGAATCAGTTACGGTGACCACTTCCTATACGGTGACTGCTGACGATGTGGCAAATGGAATAGTAGTGAACTCTGCAACTGCTTCAGGAAAGACTCCTGATAACAATGATATTTCAGATACGGATACAACCACCGATGGAGGAGGTCCACATAGTGGATTACGTATATATAAAAATGTCGAAGAATTTGGCTACAGTGAAGATGGCGAGGTACTTCATTATACGATCGTAGTCCGAAATACTGGGAATGATGATCTAAGTAATGTAGTGGTTACTGATCCATTAACAGGCTTGAATGAAACAATTAATTTGGCTTCAGGAGAAAGCCAAACTTTTAACGAAACATATACTGTCACGCAAGAGAATATTGACATAGGATTTATTACCAACACAGCGACAGCTACAGGGCAAAATACTTCTAATGAAACGCTCACTGCCTCAGATACTGAGAATATTAATGGGGTTCAAACGCCTCAGTTGACCACAGAAAAAGAAGCAGTTCAAGGTGGATACAAATCTGAAGGTGATGTAATTGACTACAATATTGTGGTGAGAAATACCGGTAACGTCACCATTTTTGATGTACAAATTGAAGACCCGCTTACAGGACTTACCCAGACGGAGCCTAGCATCGCACCAGGAAGAAACAATTGTCCTTACCCAATCTTATTCTGTAACTCAGGATGATTTGGATGTAGGAAAAGTAACTAATACGGTTACTGCAGCAGGTGTTGATTACTACGATAATCCCGTTTCTGCTCAAGCGGATGAAGAGGTGACTGGTGCCAGAAATCCAAGATTGATACTTGAGAAAACAGTAGAAGAAACTACTTATAGTTCTCCTGGAGATATATTACACTATACAATAGTAGTAACCAACACAGGAAATCTGACTGTTTTTGAAACAGATGTCATAGACAATTTTACAGATTATGAAGATGTCATTCCTGAATTGGCTCCAAACGAATCAGTAACATTTACATTCACCTATACCATTACTCAGGCAGATATTGATCGAGGAAGCATCTTAAATACGGCTAGTGCCACTGGGACTGATTATTTAGGTCAGATAGTTTCTGCCGGAGGAGCTGTGAATATTTTTGCAAATAGAGAGCCTGAGCTTACTGTTACTAAAGATGCTGATATCACAGAGTTCGATGCTCCGGGAGTAGATATTAACTACGAGATTACCGTGACCAATTCAGGCAATGTTACGGTAGCTCTTTTACAAGTAATTGACCTAAATGTGAACACCGGCCCAACATATATCAGCGGTGATGATGGAGATGGTGTCCTAAATATTGACGAAACTTGGGTTTATGAAGCATCTTATACGACTACCCAAGAAGACGTAGATAAGGGTAGTTTTGATAATACCGCACGCGCCCAAGGCCAGTTAGCAGGAGGTGGTTCAATACAATCATCTGCTGATGAATCTGTGCCAAGTATTCAAAGCCCAAGTTGGACTTTGGATAAGCATGGTATCAATAATCCAAACACATATTCTTCAGTAGGAGAGGTCTTAAATTATAGCATTACGTTAGCCAATACGGGGAATGTATCTATTAGTAATATTAATCTTCAAGATCCTGATGCAACCACTGGGCCTATTTATGTGTCAGGTGATCAGGACGATGACGATGTATTGGATGTGGGAGAGACTTGGATTTATGTAGCGACTCATGTCATTTCTCAGCAGGATATTGATAATGGTTCATTTACCAATACTGCAACTGCTAAAGGCAAACCGGCAGGTGGCAACATTCCGGATTTGACTGATAGTGAAACCACAGGCGCGGTGCAGAATCCGGATTGGCTTTTGACCAAGACAAGCACTACTACACCAAATAATTACAATAGTCCAGGTGATATATTGAATTATACCTTGGAACTGAAAAATACCGGAAATGTAACCATCACCGATGTGAGCATCACTGATCCGTTTGTAGCAACAGGGCCTACCTATAGAAGCGGCGACAAAGATGCAGACAATGCATTGGACGTGGGAGAGACGTGGGTTTTTGTAGCGCAGTATACCGTAGATCAAAATGACATAAATGTTGGTGAGTTTAAAAATACAGCTTCAGCTACAGGTACTCCTGCTGGTGGAAATCTAGCTCCAGCAGAAGGTGAGGAAATCGTACCGGCGGTTCAGAACCCAAGGCTGGAAGTGACCAAATCAGTTCAGGAAAGTGGTTACACCGAAGTTGGGCAGGTATTGCATTAACGATATTACAGTTGAGAATATCGGAAATGTCTCCGTTTATGATATCACAGTTTCTGATTCAAAAACCTTATTGAGTACAACTATTGAGGTGTTGGAGCCTGGCGAAAGTCGCGAATACTCTGAAACATACACAGTGACTCAAGAAGATGTCGATCGGGGAATCATTGAAAATACGGCAGATGCTACAGGGCAGGATTTGTTAGGAAACACTGTTCAGGATGATGACACTGAAAACCTGAATGGTGCTCAGAATCCTCAGATAACAATTGATAAATCAGTAACTCAAAACAGCTACATCAATGCGGGTGAGGTTTTAGATTACACCATCGTCGTGACTAATACAGGAAATATTACTGTATTTGATATGGAAGTAACTGACCCATTGACAGGATTATCAGAAACAGTGGAGGTTTTCTCCCCAGGAGATGAAGTGAGCTATGAGGTCACATATACGGTCACCCAAGATGACGTAGATAATTCCAAAATAGACAATACAGCAACTGCTGAAGGGCTGGATTTTAATGGAAATACAGTTTCTGATTCGGATTTGGAAAGAATTACAGGGGTTCAAAATCCATTTATTTCTTCCTCTAAATCTTCTCCGCAAAGCACCTATTCTTTTGTCGGTGAAGTGATCAATTATGAGATTCTGATTAATAATACTGGTAACGTCTCCTTCTATAATATGGAGATCAATGATCCTAAAGCAGAAATTACCAGCGAAAATCCAATTCCAATTGTAGTTGCTCAAACAACAGCTACAGTAACAGCTCAGCATATTGTCACGCAGGCCGATTTGGATGCAGGATCTTACACCAATCAGGCGACGGCTGATGGTAATTTGAAAACAGGTGTTCCAATTTCTACCACTACCAATAAGGTAACCCTTAATGCGGTTCAGAATCCTTCCCTGACCGCCACAAAAGCAAGTTCTACTGCAGATTACGATGAGGTAGGAGATGTGATAGAATACACTATTGTGGTTGAAAACACAGGAAATGTGACCCTGTCAAATGTTACAGTGACCGAACCAAAAGCTGTGATTACCTCAGGAAATCCAGTGTTGACTTTGGCGCCAACAGAAACAGCGACTATCACTGCAGAGCATGTCGTAACTCAGGCTGATTTGGACGCAGGATTCTATGCTAACCAGGCGACAGCCCAAGGCAAAGACACGAATAATGGAAATGTAGATGCGACTACCGAAGAGGTAATCGTGCCAGCAATTCAGTCCCCATCCATGATGGCTACTAAGCGATCTCCGACTACCCGATATTCAGCGGTTGGTGATGTGATTACTTATTCAATTGTGGTAACTGACACGGAAATGTCACTTTATCAAACATAGTCGTGACAGATCCTAAGGCTATCATTACCGGAGGTAGCCCAATAGCTACTTTGGCTCCAGGAAAAAGTGCGATTGTCACCGCAGAGCATGTGGTCGTGCAGGAAGATATCGATGCAGGTTCTTATACCAATCAGGCTTCAGCCCTTGGTCAGGATACTAATGATGGGGATGTAAATGCGACCAGCAACGAAGTGACTGTTCCAGCGATTGAAAGCGCTCTTCTATTTCCATAGATAAAACAGCCATCACGACTAGTTATGCCGAAAATGGTGAAGTAATTACCTATCAGGTGACCGTCACAAACACAGGGAATGTGACCTTGACAGACGTGGTCGTTACAGATCCATTGACAGGAATGGATGAAGAATTTACTGATTTTGCACCGGGAGACTCAGAAGTCTTTACGACCACTTATACAGTAGATCAGAATGATGTGGATACCGGTTCTGTGCTAAATACAGCCTCGGTTCAAGCGGTTCCTCCAGCTTCTAGCGGTATTCCGTTAGTGACCGATTCAGATGATGAGCTGGTAGAGGCTATTCAGACACCTTCGATAGAGATAGTAAAAACTTCAGATAAAGCAACCTACGATACCCCAGGCGAGATTGTAACCTACACGGTGGTAGTGACGAATACCGGGAATGTGACCTTGTCGGATGTGACGGTAATCGATCCTCTGACTGGATTGGATGAGGAAGTTGGAACTTTGGCTTGAGGCGAAAGCGCCAGCTACGATACACCGATCACCATAACTCAAGATGATATAGACAATGGTTCTATTTCCAACACAGCTTCTGCCAGTGGTTTAGATCCAAATGATGATCAGGTGAACGATACTGATGATGTGTTGATTCAGGCGCTTCAAAATGGTGAAATAACAATCACAAAAACTGCAGATCCTAAAGAATTCAGCGCACCTGGGGTTGTCATTACTTATACGGTTGAGGTAGAAAACACCGGAAATCTAACACTGGAAAATGTAAGTGTAATTGATCCGTTGACCGGTTTGGAGGAAGTGATCGTGCTGATGATTCCAGGTCAGGTAGAAACTTATATCACAACTTACACCACCACTCAGGAGGATCTTGACAACGGCAGTATTCCAAACACCGCGAGCGCAGCTGGTCAAACCACTCAAGGAGTTGATGTTTCGGATACAGATAACGAGTTGGTCACTGGCCAGCAAAGCGCTGCCATACAAGTGATCAAAACTTCTAATCCTAAGTTCTTCAACGCCGCTGGCGAAGTGATTACTTATACGATAGTAGTAACCAACGTGGGTAATGTGACTTTGAGTGATGTGGAGGTGGAAGATCCATTGACTAATTTCGATGAATTGATCGGTGAGATGGCTCCAGGAGAGAGCCGGACTTACACGACTACCTATGCATTGAGTCAAGCGGATGTGGACAATACCACACTGGTAAATACAGCTACTGCGACAGGGCAGGCTCCTTCTGGTGACACCGTCACTGATAGCGATCGGGCTATTGTCTATGTATTTGGCAGTCCAGCCATCGAAATAGAGAAAACAGCCTCGCCACTTACATTCGATGAAGCGAGACTATCACCTATACGATAGAAGTGACAAACATCGGGAATGAGACACTGACTGATGTGACTATCACTGATCCACTTACAGATACAGATGAAAATGTTGGCACCTTGGCACCGGAGGAAAGCACATCCATTCAAGTTACCTACGATGTGACTCAGGATGACCTGGATCAGGGATTTGTAATAAATACTGCTACAGTAACCAGTCTGGATCCTGATTTGGAAGTCGTAACTGCGACAGATGATGCACAAGTACAAGGTTTACGTGCAGGAGCAATCAGCATTGATAAAACTGCCGATCAATTAACTTTTGACAATGCGGGAGATGAGCTCAACGTACACGATCACGGTAACCAATACCGGAAATGTGACTTTGACAGATGTACAAGTGACTGATCCGCTTACTGGCCTTACTTGGGATATAGGTGAAATGATTCCAGGGCAAATTGAAGTTGAGCAGACTTCTTACATCACTAATCAAGACGATATCGATGCCGCTTTAGTATACAATGAAGCTACAGTTACTGGAAATACTCCTTCGGGAAGAGTAGTAACCGATCAGGATAATGCACGAGTGATTTCTAAGAGAGCAGGATCAATTTCTATAGATAAAACACCACTTCAAAGGACCTATAGCGAAGCTGGTGAAGAGATAGAATATGAACTTACCATTACCAATACAGGGAATGTGACGCTGACAAATGTGGAGGTAACGGATCCACTAACTGGCTTCAGTATCATTATTCCGAGCATGGCACCAGATGCGGTAGAAACATACATTGTTTCCTACACAGTGACCCAAGCCGATGTGGATAGAGGAACTATACTTAATGTGGCTACTGTCTCAGGGACAACACCAGCAGACAGGAATGTTTCTGATACAGACAATGCAATAGTTCTGGCAAGAAGAGCTGCTGCTATTGAGATCAGCAAAGAGGCAAATGTAACGACCTATGACGAAGTAGGGGATATTATTACTTATACCTTAACTGTTACAAATACAGGAAATGTAACCTTACGGATGTCGAAGTAACGGATCCATTGACAGAGTTTAGTGAGAGGATAGAAGATTTTTGCGCCAGCAGAAACACAGACTTTCACCACTACTTATACCATCATACAGGAGGATCTGGATAGTGGCAACTTGCCAAATACAGCAAGTGTGACAGGACAGTCACCTGCGAACAGAGCGGTTACAGATTCCGACGATGAACTAGTGACGGCGATTCAATCAGGTGAGATCAACTTGACCAAGTCTGCTGATGTGACTAGCTACGATGAGGTGGAGATGAGATTACCTATACCGTAATAGTAGAAAATACAGGAAACGTTACTTTGACTGATGTGGAAGTTTCAGATCCTCTGACAGATTTGTCTGAAAATGTAGCCACTTTAGCACCAGGAAGAAACAAGAACTTATACGGTAGTTTACACTCAAGATCAGGACGATCTAGATGCTGGACAAGTGATACTGCCACTGCCACAGGTAGCACTCCTACGGATCAGATCGTTGAAGATGATGATTCAGTAACCGTAACAGGTGTGCAGACACCAGCTATAGAATTAGTAAAAGTAGCAGAGGGCGACCCATTCTGAAGCTGGAGAAGTGATTACTTATACCATTACCGTGACCAATACAGGTAATGTGACACTTTCCAGAATTTATGGAATAGATAACCTTACCGGATTGAGTGGATTTATCGACTCTCTTGATCCGGGAGAATCCAAAGTGTTTACAGAGACTTATACTGTGACTCAGAATGACATGGATAATGGAACGGGTATTCAACCAGGCTGGTGCCCGAGGATATGCTCCGGATGGGCAGCCAGGTTCAGGATATCGATGAAGTGACAGTGATCGGGGTACAAAGTCCATTGATCAGTATCACGAAAACTGCAAGTCCTAGCACGTACGAAACTCCTGAAGAAGTGATTACTTATTCGTTGGTAGTAGAAAATACAGGAAACGTTACACTGGAAAATGTGACCGTGAAAGATCCATTGACTTCTTTGGATAGAAATCTAGGTACGTTCGTTCCAGGTCAAATCCAAACAGGTACTACACGATACACAATTACTCAGGCAGATGTGGACGCAGGTGCCGTGGACAACACCGCAAGAGTTTCAGGTACTGCTCCAGACAATAGTTTGGCTCAAGATGAGGATGATGAAACGGTAACAGCGTTGTTAGATCCGGAAATTACCATCGAGAAATCTGCAAATGTGTCGGATTACGATGCTGCTGGAGATGTGATTCGCTACACCATGACAGTGACAAATACAGGAAATGTCACGCTAGAAGATGTTACTGTGAATGATCCGTTGATTCCAGTCAATACTAACGTTGGGACTTTGGCTCCTGGTGAATCTGCTGATGCGAAAGGAAACTACACTGTGACTCAGGAAGATGTAAATAATGGTTCTATTTACAATCAAGCAACTGCTCAAGGCACCTCTCCTCAGAATTCACAAGTCATTGATACCGATGATCTGACGATTGAAGGTATTCAGCTTTCGCAAATAGAAATAGTGAAAACTACAGCGCAAACTACCTATGATGCTGCTGGAGATGTGATTTTCTACACCTTGAAAGTGACCAACACAGGTAATGTCACTTTGACTGATGTAACGGTGACTGATCCGTTGACAGGGCTTGCTTACAATGCAGGATCTTTTGCTCCAAATGAAAGTAAGGAAGGACAAACTAGCTACACCGTAACTCAAGCTGATGTAGATGGAGGAGAATACTAAACGTAGCAAATGTAGTCGGAACTGATCCGAATGATGAGGAAGTGACTGACGATGATGAAGTGACTTCCAAAGCAAATCAGATTGCAGGTATAGAGATTTAATAAAGTGGCTTCGCCAAATCTATACCGCCGCAAATCAAATAATCACCTATACACTGGAAGTGACCAATGTGGGTAATGTTACCTTAACTGATGTGGAAGTCATAGATCCTTTGACTGGTCTATCTGAAATTGTTCCAACTCTAGTGCCAGGTGATTCTGAGCAATTCACGACCACTTATACCGTAAGTCAAGAGGAAGTAGATACTGGCTTTGTAAATAACGTAGCTACAGCAACAGGAACAACCCCTTATGATGATGAGGTGGAGGATAGTGACAATGAACAAATCATCGCTATCCAGAATGGTGCAATTGAAGTGAAGAAAACCTCCAATCCTAAATTCTTCAATGAAGACGGGCAAGTGATCACTTATACGATAGTGGTGACTAACGTTGGAAATGTGACATTGGAAGAAGATGTGGAAGTAACTGATCCTTTGACTGGCTTCAATGAGACAATTGACACCATGGCGCCTGGTGAGAGCCAGACATTCACGACCACTTATACGTTGACTCAGGAAGACGTAGATAATACAAATCTGGTCAATACAGCAAGGGCTACTGGAATTACTCCTGAAGGTGAGGAAGTAGAGGATACGGATAATGCAAGGGTTTATGTGATCGGAACACCTGCAATTGAAATCACGAAAACTGCATCACCGAATACTTTTGACCAAGCTGGTGAAGTGATCACGTACACACTCACAGTCACTAACATTGGAAATGAGACATTGAATAATGTCACCATTCTAGATGAACTTACTGACACTGATGAAAATCTGGGGACTTTGGCACCAGGCGAAAGTTCTACCATAACGACTACCTATACAGCCACTCAGGAGGACCTGGAGAATGGTGTGATTGTCAATACAGCTTCTGTAAGAGGAACAGATCCAGATTTAAGAGTTGTAAATGATACTGACAATGCCAGTGTACAAGGATTGAGATCTGGGGCAATTGGAATAGATAAAAAAGCAAATCAACTGACCTTTGATGAATCGGGAGATGAGTTGACTTATACTATTGTTGTCACCAATGAAGGAAATGTGACCTTGACTGATGTGGTAGTGACCGATCCTCTGACAAGTCTAGAATGGGAAGTTGGAACATTAATCGCCTGGAGAAAGTGCTACGAATACTACTTCATATATCGTGGATCAAGATGATGTTGATGCAGCATTGGTACTTAATACAGCTACTGCCACTGGGCTTACTCCGACTAACAGAACAGTAACTGATTCTGATAATGCACGGGTATTATCGAAAAGATCAGGTGCTATCACCATTGACAAAACGCCACTTCAGAGATTCTATAACGCCGCAGATGAAGTGATCGAATATAGGTTAACTGTCACTAATACAGGAAATGTGACTTTGACCAATGTAGAAGTAACAGATCCTCTGACAGAGACTACGGAGACTATTCCGACGATGGCTCCAGGCGACTCTGAGGTATATACTGTTTCTTACACCGTCACCCAACAAAATGTGGATGATGGATTGATCGTCAATGTAGCTACTGCTTCAGGTACAACGCCTCCTGGCAATACCGTCTCTGATACGGACAATGCTGTTGTATTGGCGAGAAGATCAGCGAATATATCGCTTACTAGAAGAACGGAGTGTTTACGACTTATGATGCTGTTGGAGATGTAATTACCTATACACTCACAGCCACGAATACAGGAAACGTGACCTTGACGGATGTGGTAATCACAGATCCGCTTACAGAATATAGCGTAACTGTAGAAAGTTTGGCTCCTGAAGAGTCTGTAGACTTTATTACTACTTACACCATTGCTCAGGAAGATCTGGATAATGGAGAATTGCCAAATACGGCTACGGTGAGAGGTAATACTCCGGCTGATCGAACTGTAACTGATTCTGACGATGAGTTAGTCACCGCGATTCAAAATGGAGAGATCACTGTTACTAAGACTGCAGATGTAGCTACTTACGATGCAGTTAATGATGAGATTACTTATACTATCCTAGTAGAAAATACAGGAAATGTCACGCTGACTAATGTAGAAGTTACTGATCCTTTGACTGGTTTGACTGAAACAATTCAGACTTTGGCACCTGGAGAATCTAGGACCTATACTGCAGTTTATACAGTAGATCAGGGAGATTTGGATGTGGGACAAGTGGATAATACTGCCACTGCTACTGGTACAACTCCTAAAGGTGAAATCGTAGAAGATGATGATTCTGTCACTGTGGAAGCTGATCAAACACCTGAAATTGACTTGGTGAAAGAGGCGGATAAAGCCGAATATTCTGAGGCTGGAGAAGTGATTATTTACACCGTGACTATTACCAATACTGGAAATGTTACGCTGAATACACTACAAGTCACAGATCCTTTGACAGGTGCGGATGAACCTATTGTGACTTTAGCTCCTGGAGCCAGTCTGTCCAAAGAATTCCCATACACTGTGACTCAAGCGGATGTAGATGCAGGGCAAATAGACAATACTGCTACTGTTACCGCACTGGACCCGAATGGTTTGGAGGTTGAGGATAGTGATGATGTGACTGTAATTGCTATTCAGGAAGGAGCAATACAATTGACCAAAACCGCCAATGTTTCTACCTATGATGAGGCAGGTGATGTCATTAGATATACGATAGTTATCAAGAATATTGGCAATGTAACGTTGACAAACGCTCAGGTTACGGATCCGCTTACAGGATTGGATGAGACTTATGCAAGTTTGGCTCCGGATGAATCTGTGACAATTCGCAGAAACTATACCGTGACTCAAGACGATGTGGATAGTGGACAAAGAGACAACACTGCCAGCGTAACGGCTACTTCCCCAAATCCAGCTGTGGTTACGGATGAGGACATGGTGACAGTCATCGCTGAGCAAAGCCCTGCTATACTAATTGAGAAAGTGGCCGATGTAGCATCATATGATGCTGCAGATGATGTGATTACTTACACCGTGACAGTGACCAATACGGGTAATGTGACTTTGACCAATGTCATCGTTACGGATCCACTCACTGGGATGGAAGAGGTGATTCCGAATCTAGCTCCGAATGAAGTTATGGTGTATACTACTACTTACACCATTGAGCAGGAAGATGTAGATAATGGGTCTGTGACCAATGATGCTAATGTAGTTGGCACTCCTCCTACAGGACCGAATGTGACTGATGAGGATGCTGTGGAGGTGGTTGCTTTGCAGAGTGGTGCTGTTCAATTGACAAAAACTGCCACGCCTAGAATCTTTGATGCACCAGACGATGTGATTACTTACACTTTAACAGTGACTAATACTGGTAATCTGACTTTGACTAACCTTAACCTTGTAGATAGCAGACTGGAAGTGGATGAGGATTTTGGGCCGCTATTGCCTGGAGAAAGCATTACTTTCAATCCAACCTATACCATCACACAGGAAGATGTAGATGCTGGAAGATTAGTAAATACAGCCACTGTAACTGCAGAAACTCCAACTAATGAAACACTAACTGACACGGATGATGTCATAGTGTTTAGAAGAGGTACTTCCAGGTATTGAGATAATTAAGACAGCTTCTCCGATAGTATATGGATTAGCAGGTCAGGTGATTACTTATACGTTGACAGTCACCAATGTTGGTAACTTGACCATTGAAGATGTTGTCATTACTGATGATTTGACAGGCTATACGGAGAATGTGGGGACACTAGCTCCTGGTAATATTGCCATCAGAAATACCAGCTATACGGTTACCCAATTAGACATGGATAATGGAAGCATCACAAATATTGCTTCTGTATCTGGTCAGGCAAGTAATGGAGAGACTGTGACTGATGAAGATGATGCGAAAGTCACAGCATTGACCGCAGGATCTCTGACAATAGACAAGACTCCTAGTCCAAGACTATACAGGGAAGCAGGGGATGAGATTACCTATACTATTGTGATCAGAAACCGTGGTAATGTGACCCTAAGTGATGTTACTGTATCTGATCCGCTGACGGAAATGGAAGTAGCTGTGGGTAGTTTGGCTCCTGGAGCAAGCAGAACCTACACTGAGAATTACACGATTACGCAGGCAGATATGAATGCAGGCTTTGTCAGCAATACAGCTTCTGCTACAGGGACTACACCTAAGGGGCGCGAGATATTGGTGACGGACAATGCGGTGGTAGTTGCACTACGAAATGGAGCTATTTCCCTAGTGAAAACGGCAAATGTGAAAACTTACGATTCTGAAGGGGATGTCATTCCTTACACATTGGTGGTGACGAATAGAGGTAATGTGACTTTGACCAATGTAACTGTCACTGATCCAAATACTGATTTTACTGCAAATGTGGGCACGCTTGAGCCAGGACAGTCAGAGACTCTTTCTACCGCTTACACGATCAGTCAAGAAGATGTAGATGCAGGCTTGTATGTCAATACGGCTACAGCCACAGGTGTTACACCAGCTAGCAGAATAGTTGAAGCAGAGGACGATGAGGAAGTTACAGCTATTCAGAATGGACAGATTGAGATTGAAAAATCTGCAGATATCTCTACCTATACTGAAGTAAATCAGGTGGCTAATTACACCATCACAGTGACAAATACTGGAAATGTGACCTTAAGTAATGTATTGGTCAAAGATCCGAGAACAGGCCTTGATGAAGTTATTACCACTATGGCTCCAGGTGATATAGAATCCTTTGAGACGACTCATACAATAACTCAGGTAGATCTCGACAATGGACAGTACATTAACATAGCAGGCACTAGAGGCACTACTCCTAAAAATGTAAATATTTTTGATGTGGACACAGCGGTAATCAGGGCTATTCAGGAACCATCGATTGTGCTCGTAAAATCTGCAGATGTGGAGGAATACGATGAAGCAGGGGATGTGATCAACTATACTGTTTTGGTAACCAATGACGGAAATGTGTCATTAGACAATGTAGTCGCCAGTGATCCTAAAACCGGTTCTAGCAGAGACTTTGGTACGTTGGCACCGGGCGAGACAGCTACGATATCTGTCAGCTACACCGTCACTCAGGCAGATGTAGATAGAGGATTTATCGAAAATACTGCAAATGTAGTGGGGCTTGATCCAGAAGAAAATGAGGTAGATAGTACAGATGATCTGACTATAGATGGTATTAAAAATCCTGAAATTGAAGTTGTGAAGACTGTTCAGGAAACTACCTACGTAGAAGTCGGTGATGAGCTGAATTACACCATCACTGTGGAAAATACTGGAAATGTAACCTTGACAAATGTCACAGTGACTGACCCATTAACTGAATTGGATCAAAACGTAGGCACATTAATTCCAGGTGAATCTGTATTAATCGAAACAACTTACATCGTTACTCAGGATGATCTGGATTCCGGAACAGTTTCCAACATTGCAACAGCGACAGGCACAGACCCTGATGGTGGAGAGACAGACGGGGAAGATGGAGTTGATGTGGACGGAACTCAGGAGCCATCAATTAGCCTGACCAAGGATGCGAACGTTACCGAGTACGACGAAGCTGGAGATGTGATCCCATATACTTTGGTTGTAACCAATACGGGTAACGTAACCTTAACTAATGTCAACGGAGCAGATGACCTCACGGGCTTGACCAGAAACTTCGGCACCATGGCACCTGGAGAATCCATCACGGTGACGACGAATTATACGGTGACTCAAGAAGATGTGGATCTTGGAGAAGTGACCAACCGTGCGACCGTGACCGGTACAGACCCGGAAAACACCCAAGTGGATGCAGAGGCAGAGGAGATTGTTCCGGGAATCAAAACCCCGTCGCTAACAGTGGAGAAAACTGCCGGACAGCCTACCTATGTAGAAGCGGGTGATGAGATCACTTACACCCTAGTGGTGACCAATAGCGGAAATGTGACCCTGAGCGATGTGACGGTAGAAGATCCATTGACAGACTTAGAAGAGAATGTGGGCACACTTGCTCCAGGGGAATCGGTGACATTGACGTCCACATACACCATTACCCAGGACGATATGGACAATGGCAGCAGAGACAATTTTGCGACAGCGACCGGTACTGATCCTGACGAAAACATAATAGATGGTGGAGATGGGACTACCATTGAAGCGATACAGGATCCTTCGATTGAAGTGGTGAAATCTGCCGACGTTCAGACCTATGACGCAGCCGGTGACGTAATCAATTATGAGTTGATTGTGACCAATACAGGTAATGTGACCTTGACTGGTGTGACGGTAGAAGATCCGATGACCGGATTGGATGAGACAGTGGGTACTGGCACTTTGGCACCGGGAGAATCCGTGACAGTCGTGACCAGCTACACGATTACCCAAGAAGATGTCGACAACGGTGAGGTGATAAATAATGCTATCGCCACAGGTGTTGACCCTGAGGAAGAGGAAGTTGAAGATGAGGACGAGGTAATTATTACAGCGGATCAGCGAGGTGAGATAGATCTTGACAAGTCTGCGGATGTAACCAGTTATGATGAAGTAGGCGATGTGATTACCTATACCTTGTTGGTGACCAATACTGGGAATGTTACGCTTACCGAAGTAACGGTGATAGATCCGTTGACCGGTTTGAGTGAGAATGTAGGGGAACTCTCCCCAATGGAAACAGCCACTCTTACGGAAACCTACACAATCAGCCAGGAAGAGTTAGATGCCGGAAAGGTATACAATTCGGCCACCGTACGCGGATTTACTCCTGCCGAAGATGAAGTTGAAGATGAGGATGATGTGACTGTTCTTGCCCTTCAAGCGGCAGCAATTCAGGTAACAAAAACTGCCGCACCTAGAATATTCGATACAGTGGGCCAGGATATTGTCTATTCGATAGTAGTGACCAATACGGGCAATGTAACCTTGACTGGAGTAACTCTTGAAGATCCATTGACAGGTTATTCTGAGAACATAGATATCATGGCACCAGGTCAGGTATTGAACTTCACCACAAGCTACACGATAGTTCAGCAGGACCTGGAAAATGGAAACGTGCTGAATACCGTGTTGGTTGAAGGAATTGCGCCGGATAATTCCACCGTGGAAGATGATGACAAGGTCAGGGTTTTTGCCGATGGAGAGCCGGGCATAGAAATACAGAAAACTGCAACACCGCTTACTTATGACGAAGCTGGGGAGACGATCGATTATGAAATCGTAGTGAGCAACGTGGGGAATCTGGAGCTTTACGATGTAGTGATCTCCGATCCACTAGTATTGGATGAACCAATTACAGTGGCTTCCCTTGGGGTTGGCGAATCTGTCACGTACAACCTAAGTAGAGATGTGACTCAGGATGATCTGGACAACGGCTTCTTCACCAATACGGCAAGTGTGTCAGCTGTAGATATTAATGAGAAAGCTGTATCTGATCAGGATGAGGCTACCGTAGTAGCTAGGAGAGCTTCCGGTCTGGAGATTACTAAGAGGGCAACCCCGAATCTCTTTGATGAAGCTGGTGATGAGATTACTTATACGCTGACTCTTACCAATACAGGCAATGTGACGCTTACGAATGTCCACGTGCAAGATCCGCTGACGGGCTTGGATGCAGTGATACCAGTGCTGACACCGGGACAAAGCCTAGAAAGAACAACTGTCCTCACAACCACTCAGGAACAGTTGGACATGGGTAGGATAGTTAATAATGCTACCGCAGAAGGCACAACCCCTGCTGGCAGAATATTGAGAGACAATGACCGAGCGGTGGTATTGGGTCAAAGAAGAGGGGAAATCTCTGTTGAGAAAACAGCAACTACTGATGAGTACAATAAGGAAGGGGATATATTGACTTACACCGTTGTGGTGACCAATACAGGCAACGTGACCCTTACAGATGTAACGGTTGAAGATCCGCTAACTGGTATGGAGGTGGAGATAGACACATTGGAACCATCAGAATCCCAGACATTCTCAACCACTTATACTGTGACTCAGGAAGATGTGGACAATGGGGAAGTGTTGAATACCGTGACAGCAGAGGGAAGAACGCCGATAAATAGAAGAGTGAATGACACAGATGATGCTTTAGTTCAAGGTACTCAATCTCCTGCATTGAGTGTAGTGAAAGTGGCTAACCTCAGTACATACGATGAAGTAGGGGAAGTGATCCCATACACCATTGTGGTGACTAACACTGGTAATGTCACATTGACAAACGTTATGGTTGATGATAACCTTACTGGGTATTCCAGAAATGAGGGCACATTGGAGCCTGGAGAATCGGTGACAATAACAACGGACTACACCGTCACTCAGGAGGATATTGACAATGGTAGCATCACCAACCTCGCAACAGCAACAGGTACAGATCCAGACGGAGGTCAGGTTGATGGAGGAGATGGAACTACAATAGATGGGGTTCAGGATCCGGAAATAGATATCGAGAAATCAACCAATGTGACCTCCTATGATGAGCAGGGGATGTGATACCTTTTACTCTGGTAATTACAAATACTGGTAATGTTACATTGACAGCAGTGAAAGTTTCCGATCCTTTAACTGGATACACTGAGAACTTTGGAACCCTTACTCCAGGAGATTCATTTACTACCACCACAAACTATACGGTGACACAGAATGATATAGATAATGGAAGTTTCCTAAATGTGGCCTATGTGGTGGGGTCTGACCCAGAAATGGAAACAGTGGATGATAAAGATGAGGCGCTAGTAAATGCTGTTAATACACCAAGCTTAACAGTGGAGAAAGTAGCAAACGTTGAAACTTACGTAGAAGCAGGTGAGGAGATTCCATACACCATTGTGGTGACGAATACCGGAAACGTGACCTTAACAAACGTGACGGTAACAGATCCATTAACTGGACTGGATGAAAATGTAGGGACATTGGCACCAGGCGAATCAGCCACGGTGACGACTACTTACACTGTGACTCAGGAAGACGTTGACAACGGAGAAGTAACCAACATTGCGACAGCAACAGGAACAGATCCAGAAGGAGGAGAGACTGACGGTACGGATTCGGTGATCGTTCCGGGAACGGATGCACCAAGCTTAACAGTGGAGAAAGTAGCAAATGTCCAAACCTACGTAGAAGCAGGTGAGGAGATTCCGTACACCATTGTGGTGACAAATACCGGAAACGTGACCTTAACAAACGTGACGGTAACAGATCCGTTGACAGGACTGGATGAAAATGTAGGGACATTGGCCCCAGGCGAATCAGCCACGGTGACGACCACTTACACGGTGACTCAGGAAGACGTTGACAACGGAGAAGTAACCAACATTGCGACAGCAACAGGAACAGATCCTGATGGCGGTGAGACTGACGGTACGGATTCGGTGATCGTTCCGGGAACGGATGCTCCAAGCTTAACAGTGGAGAAAGTAGCAAATGTCGAAACCTACGTAGAAGCAGGAGACGAGATTCCATACACCATTGTGGTGACAAATACCGGCAATGAGACCTTGACGAATGTAACGGTAACAGATCCGTTGACAGGACTGGATGAAAATGTAGGGACATTGGCCCCAGGCGAATCAGCCACGGTGACGACCACTTACACGGTGACTCAGGAAGACGTTGACAACGGAGCAGTAACCAACATTGCGACAGCAACAGGAACAGATCCAGACGGAGGAGAGACTGACGGTACGGATTCGGTGATCGTTCCGGGAACGGATGCTCCAAGCTTAACAGTGGAGAAAGTAGCAAATGTCGAAACCTACGTAGAAGCAGGAGACGAGATTCCATACACCATTGTGGTGACGAATACCGGCAATGTGACCTTATCAAACGTAACGGTAACAGATCCGTTGACAGGACTGGATGAAAATGTAGGGACATTGGCCCCAGGCGAATCAGCCACGGTGACGACCACTTACACGGTGACTCAGGAAGACGTTGACAACGGAGAAGTAACCAACATTGCGACAGCAACAGGAACAGATCCAGACGGAGGAGAGACTGGCGGTACGGATTCGGTGATCGTTCCGGGAACGGATGCTCCAAGCTTAACAGTGGAGAAAGTAGCAAATGTCGAAACCTACGTAGAAGCAGGAGACGAGATTCCATACACCATTGTGGTGACAAATACCGGCAATGAGACCTTGACTAATGTAACGGTAACAGATCCGTTGACAGGACTGGATGAAAATGTAGGGACATTGGCCCCAGGCGAATCAGCCACGGTGACGACCACTTACACGGTGACTCAGGAAGACGTTGACAACGGAGAAGTAACAAACATTGCAACAGCAACAGGAACAGATCCTGATGGTGGTGAGACTGACGGTACGGATTCGGTGATCGTTCCGGGAACGGATGCACCAAGCTTAATAGTGGAGAAAGTAGCAAACGTTGAAACCTACGTAGAAGTAGGAGATGAGATTCCATACACCATTGTGGTGACAAATACCGGCGATGAGACCTTAACAAACGTGACGGTAACAGATCCGTTGACAGGACTGGATGAAAATGTAGGGACATTGGCCCCAGGCGAATCAGCCACGGTGACGACCACTTACATGGTGACTCAGGAAGACGTTGACAACGGAGAAGTAACAAACATTGCAACAGCAACAGGAACAGATCCAGACGGAGGAGAGACTGGCGGTACGGATTCGGTGATCGTTCCGGGAACGGATGCACCAAGCTTAACAGTGGAGAAAGTAGCAAATGTCGAAACCTACGTAGAAGCAGGTGAGGAGATTCCATACACCATTGTGGTGACGAATACCGGAAACGTGACCTTAACAAACGTGACGGTAACAGATCCGTTGACAGGACTGGATGAAAATGTAGGGACATTAGCACCAGGCGAATCAGCCACGGTGACGACTACTTACACGGTGACTCAGGAAGACGTTGACAACGGAGAAGTAACCAACATTGCGACAGCAACAGGAACAGATCCTGATGGCGGTGAGACTGATGGTACGGATTCGGTGATTGTTCCGGGAACAGATGCTCCAGGTCTGAGTGTAGTTAAAGTGGCTGGAGTTGAGACTTACTCTGAAGTTGGGGAGGTGATACCTTATACTATTGTGATTACCAATACTGGTAATGAAACTTTGACTGATGTATTAATTACTGATCCTTTGACAGGAATGGTAGAGATACTACCAACTTTGGCTCCAGGTGAATCAGTGACTTATGAGACTAGTTATACAGTTACTCAGGAAGATATCGAAGCAGGTAGTATCACCAATTTTGCGTCTGCATCAGGTAAAGATCCTGACGGAAATGAAGTCGATGGCGGAGATGGTACTACTATAACAGTGGTGAAGATGCCTGCAATCCAGATTGTCAAAGAGGCCGATAAAGAGGCTGTCATTGTAGTGGGCGAAGTCATAACTTATACTTTGACTGTGACAAATATAGGAAATGTGCCATTGGAAGATGTCGAGGTGACTGACCCGCTCACTGGATTGGATAGTACGCTAACCAGCTTGGCGCCGGGAGAATCTATTTTCCTTATAACTTCATACACGGTAACTTCCGAAGATATCGCAGCAGGTGAAACGATTATCAATACAGCTTATGTGACGGCACCTGATCCAGATGGAGGTGAAGATCTCACAGACGAAGACGATGCAGAAACAGCATTGTTGTGTAATGGTGAGACATTGGTGACAGGGGAGATCTTTACTGTTATAGAAAGAGAACCATTGCCAAATGTCCCAGTGGTGTTGATTCCGAATGCTGATACTCAAGGTGACACCTTGATTGTATTAACGAACGGTGCGGGTAGGTATATTTTCAGAAATGTAGCTGAGGGAAATTACACTGTTAAAGTTCTGGACGGGAACCTTCTTAGTAGCCAAAACTTAAGACCAGTTGATGGAGATACAGCTGAGGTGAAAGTTGAGGCATGTGTGTATAGTCCAAATGACTTTAGATATGCCAAGACAGGTGATGGGCCTTCATTTAATCCGGTTATAAGTGGATATGTGTGGTACGATCTGAATGGAGATGCTATCCAAAACGAATGGTATGATGCCAATGGAGACGATGAAGTCACCCAGAATGTTATTACCCCTGGAGTTCCAATTAATATCTTTAATTGGGAGTGGTTTGATCTAAATGGTGACGGAAGCTATGAGGGTCCTGAAAATGAAGGTGAATTGAATAAAGCTGGTTTTGGGAACCCTGCTGGTCAAAATATCTCCATCAAAGGTCCAAATGGCTACGAAGCTATGGCTACTGTAGGTCAGTTTGGTAATTGGAAACACGTGTTGCCACAGGCTGATCCATACGGAGAATATGAGGTGACTTTGGTAACTGATCCTATTTTCGATGCTCAAGGCCTCAAGTTAGGTGCATCTGGATTGGTGAAAGTATTGCCAGATCCTAGTGGTAGACTTACTGAGCGGGATGAAATTAATAAGTTGGTTTGTGAAGTCACTACCGATATCGTGCAGTATGGTACTGTTTCTCAAGACAGTCCTTCTAATTTCGACTTCGATTATGGTTTGCGTTGCTACTTAGTAGATGATGAGGTCAATCTCTCAGTTGAGAAAACTTCTTTCGATGTAGAAATATTTGAAGGTGATGAATTCGAATATGAAGTAGTCATCCGAAACATCGGTGGAGTAGATGCGACTGAAGTATTATTGACTGATGATCTCCCTCAAAACGTAACTTATCTGAGCTCTGAGGTGACAGCCAATAGTAGCAATGCTGTGGTTACCACTTCGGTCACTGGAAGCAGAATCACCTGGGCTATGCCATTATTCTCAGCAGATGCAGAACTGATAATTCGCATTAGAGTTGAAAGCAGGAGATGCAGGTATCATTACGAACGTAGCAGAAGTTAGCTCAAGTGAAACAGATACTGACGAAATGGATAATCAAGATGATGACGTAAATGAAATCTTACCATTCCATATTCCGAATGTAATCACACCGACTACTGTGGATGGAGATAATGACACCTTTGTGATTCAGGGACTTGGCAAGTTTGTGAGCAACGACATTGTCATCTTCAATAGATATGGTGATCATGTCTTTGAGACTGAAGATTACCAAAACGATTGGGATGCCCCAGGTCAAGTCGCCGGAACCTATTTCTACATTTTAAATACTGTAGATAAGGATGGAGGCAAGCATGAATTCAAAGGATGGATCCAGGTAATCAAGGATTAAGTCCACTAGTCAAAGAGTACACTCGACAATGTTTGTCGTAAAATTAGAAAGGCCTTCACGGGCCTTTCTTTTTTGTCTAGTATCTTGCATTCCTAAGACCAGCTACTAAATGAATAACACCCCTCTTGCAGAACGTATGCGACCAACCCGATTGGAGGATCTAATCGGACAGGAGCATTTGTCCTCTCCCAAGTCATTTTTATTTAAAGCGATCAAATCCGGAAATGTGCCTTCTTTGATCCTTTGGGGCCCGCCGGGTGTTGGGAAAACTACCATTGCCAATATCATAGCAAATGAAATAAAAGCGCCTTTCTACACGCTAAGTGCTATAAGTTCTGGGGTAAAAGACATTCGTGAGGTAATCGAAAAAGCAAAGTTTCAACAAGGAGTGGTTCTCTTTATTGATGAAATTCATCGCTTTAATAAGTCCCAACAAGATGCGCTTTTGGGAGCTGTGGAAAAGGGTGTAATTCGATTAATAGGTGCTACAACAGAAAATCCATCTTTCGAAGTAAATGCAGCACTACTATCAAGATGCCAGGTTTTTACTTTGAATTCACTGGGTAAACCAGAACTCGAAGCGATGATCCATCAGGCATTAGAGCAGGATATTGAGTTGAAGAAAATCAAAGTAGAGCTGAAGGAAACCGATGCGCTCCTTCGTATTTCAGGAGGAGATGGGCGAAAGTTATTGAACCTGTTGGAAATAGTAATTGATGGGATAAATGAAGATCCCTGTATAATTACCGATGAAAAAGTGATGCAGATCGCGCAGCAAAAAGTGGCACTTTACGATAAATCGGGAGAGCAGCATTATGATATTATTTCTGCTTTTATCAAATCCATCCGTGGGTCTGATCCGAATGCAGCGGTTTATTGGTTAGCAAGGATGATCGAAGGAGGAGAGGACGTGAAATTTATAGCTCGAAGATTGGTGATTTTAGCTTCAGAAGATATAGGGAATGCCAACCCAAATGCCTTGCTTTTGGCTACAAATTGCTTCGAGGCGGTTAAGATTATCGGCTATCCAGAGTCCAGAATTATCCTTTCCCAGTGCGTTACTTATTTGGCGAGCTCGCAGAAAAGCAATGCTGCTTACATGGCTATCAATCAAGCCCAGGCGTTGGTAAGAGAGAAGGGCGATCTTTCTGTACCACTTCATTTGCGAAATGCTCCAACCAAACTCATGAAGGATTTGAACTATGGAAAAGCCTATAAGTATTCCCATGACTTCCCTGGGAACTTTGTGAATCAAGAGTTTTTGCCAGATGAAATCAAAGGGTTGAAACTGTATGATCCAGGAGAAAATGCTCGGGAAAATGAGCTGAGAAGATACCTTAGCTCGAAGTGGCAAGGGAAATATGGGTATTGAGAATTTTCAATTTTCAAATTCAAGTCTCAATTTTCAAATTTTCCAATTTTTCAATCTTCCAATACTAAAGTCTATAAACCCTATAAAAATAATAGAGAATTGTATTGCCCGATTAAATTTTTTATATATTTGTCACACTAACTATTGGTATGACACAAGAGCAATATTCTAAGTATTCATTTCTATTGGACCGTACGGCCCGAAAAGTGAAGCAATATGCTCAGCAGCAGTTCAAATCAGGAGATTTTGATGTGACCGTTGATCAATGGTTGGTGTTGAAAAACCTATCTGAAAATGACCTCTTAAGTCAAACAGAATTGGCGAATTTGGTCTTTAAAGATCATCCTACGCTGACACGTATTATCGATTTGCTTTGCAAAAAGGGGTATGTGGAGCGAGTGCCACATCCGCAGGACCGTCGTAGTTTTCAGTTGCATTTGACGGAAACCGGAGTTTCGAAAGTGAGTTCTTTACGGCCGGAGATTCTTCAGATTAGAGAGAAAGCATGGGAGAATTTAAGTCCCCATGATTTCGAGGAGTTTAAGCGGATTCTCAATACGATTTATCAGAATCTCAATGGTGAGTCGCTTGGTCAATAAGTAAGTTTAAAGAAAAAGGAAACTTTTAACCGGGGAAGCACCCCAAATTTCATACATCATGATCCATACAGACCTTTGTATTATCGGAGCCGGCCCAGTAGGCCTATTTGCAGTATTTCGAAGCTGGTTTGCTCAAAATGCGTTGTCATCTTATTGATGCCCTGCCTCAGGTGGGTGGTCAGCTTTCGGAGATTTATCCGCAAAAGCCTATTTATGATATTCCAGGATATCGCGGAAGTAAATGCACAGGATTTGGTGGACAATCTGATGGAGCAGGCAAAGCCTTTCTCCCCGACGTTTACCTTAGGAGAGCGAGTTGACCACTTGGATAAGCAGGAAGATGGATCTTTTATCGTGACAACTAGCGACAAAACAAAAGTTCATGCTCAGGTGATTGTGATTGCTGGTGGTTTGGGTTGTTTTGAGCCTAGAAAGCCAGTAGTAGAGAACTTGGAGCTTTTCGAAGGAAAAGGAATTACTTACATGGTGAAAAATCCTGAAACTTTCCGCGATAAGAATGTAATTCTTGCCGGAGGCGGAGATTCTGCTTTGGATTGGACTATCTTCCTTTCTAAAGTTGCCAAAAGAGTAACCTTGGTTCACCGGAATGAGACTTTCCGTGGGGCACCTGATTCCGCTGCTAAGGTATTTGACCTGGCAAATAATGGTAAAATTGATTTGATTCTTTCATCCAATTTGAAAGAAGTATCTGGGAATGGCACCTTGGAATCTGTCACTTTTGTAGATAAGAGCAAAGCAGAAATCAAGATTGAAACTGATTATTTAATCCCACTATTTGGTTTGAGTCCAAAGCTTGGGCCGATAGCTGACTGGGGATTGAGTATAGATAAAAATGCGATCGAAGTAGATACGCGAGATTACTCTACTGGAGTTGACCGAATCTACGCGATCGGTGATATCAATACTTATGCCTGGAAAGCTGAAATTGATTCTTTGTGGATTCCACGAAGCGGCGATCATGATGCATTCTGCTTTCAAATATGTGTATCCTGATCAGAAATTGAGCTTCAAATACACAACCGTTAACGGTGTAAATTCATTTTAATACTATTTTTGCAGCATGGTTAATTTCACTGTAGAAGATCAAGAAGGAAATCGTCAAGAATGCGAAGCGCCAGATGATATGGGCTTCAATCTGATGGAAATTCTCAAAGCATACGAATATCCGATTTTGGCTACCTGTGGAGGTATGGCACTATGTGGAACCTGCCACATCGAAGTGTTGGAAGGCAAGGATGAATTGGGTCAGGCCACGGATCCTGAATTGGATCAGTTGGAAAACTTACCAGAGTACTTTCCTACTTCACGTTTGGCTTGCCAAATCCGGATCGGAGATGTATTGGAAGGTTCTGTACTCAAACTAAGAGGAGAAGATCAGTAAGCGATTACTGTTTTGAATATTCTTAAAGCCACTCAGCAATGGGTGGCTTTTGGTGTTTTTACCGCTGAGATCGCAAAGTTTACGCAGAGTACACAGTTGTCCTGCTTCTCCAGAAGCTGGACTCGATTTTTATTTTAGAAAAGTGTAAATTACTTCAAACTGAAAAGCTATGATCACGAAGACGAAATTGCTAAAGTATATTCAGAAATTTCCTGAAGAAATGTCTAGGGAAGAGTTGATCGAGAAATTACTTTTTGTAGAAGATCTTGAAAAGCGTATTGCTGATTCAGATAGAGGTGAGTTCATTTCTGATGAGGAATTGAAGAAAGATTTCATTTAAAACGTATTGTTTTCAAATATGAGTAGAAAGTTTTTAGGTCTTTTATTAATAGCTGTGATATTTCCTCTATTGAGTTATTCGCAAAAATTTAGCTTTATCGACCCTAATATCAAAGAACTAAAAGCAGATTTAGCTAAAAGTGATTTTGTAGAGGATATATTTTATCTCTACCTAACTCGCAATTATAAAGTAGAATCAAAAAAGCTCGAAATAAGGAATTTTGATTATCCTGATTATGGGATTTGTTCTTTTAGACAAAACTTTGAGTTTGGGATATGTTATTATTCTTATAAATGTGATGAAGCAGGTGGGTTAACTACTGAATTAATTTTGCCTAAAGTTGACATAGCTGACCTAAAAAATTGGATTGAGAAAATATACTATGCTGATTTAACAGAGATTCCAAATGAATGGTACGAGGATGGTGTAACCTATGGTCCTATTGATAGGGAAGTTGGTTGCTATTATCAGATTATGCTTGAAAATGAAAGTTGGATCGTCAGCGCTTATTGTGGTTGCTAGAATGAAGTTTTGAGGATTAATCCCTCAATTTTAATATTGATAGAATAAAAAGTTAATTCACATGAAAATCTACCTATTTGTAATTTCCATTTTCCTCATCACCTCCTCCGCTTTTTGTCAAAATCCAATCGATACAAAAGGCGAATCCCAAGAGATCATAGACCTGATCAGTTCTTATTCCAAAGCTAGGGAGACAAAGGACACAGTGTTGCTGAAGGAAATATTAATAGAAGATGTAGATCAGCTGGTTTCCTCTGGAGTTTGGCGAAAGGGCCTCGCTGAAGCAGTGCAAGGAATGATGGAGAGTTCTACCTCTAATCCTGGTGATAGAACCTTAAAGGTAGAGTCTATTCGTTTTCTGGATCCTGATGCGGCCATAGTTGATGCTCGCTATGAGATCAAAAATGGAGATGGGACTGTCAGAAAAATGTGGAGCACCTTTGTCGTGGTGACAGAGACCGGGCAATGGAAAATTTCCGCTATTCGGAATATGCTTCCTGCAGGTGGCTGATTTGCATCCTATTGTAGGAGTGACCTACTTTTACATGAATTGCTATTGTGATCCTATATTTTGGCTTAATTTCACCCTGAAATTTATTTTTAGACAAAAATTTATTCAAATAGCACCATTACCAAACCCTAATATTATGAAGAGAAAATTATTAATCCTGCCGGCCCTGCTTTTAGCCGGAATGAGTTTTGCTCAGGAAGTTGACCTTGCGGCAATTGAAAAAATCAAAAAAGAAGGCTTAGAAAATTCAAAAGTAGAGGAAATCGCATTTCAGTTAGTGGACAAGGCTGGCCCGAGGTTGAGTAATTCCGAAGGTTACGAGCGGGCTGTGGATTATGCTATCCAGCAGCTTTCAGACTGGGGTTTACAAAATGCCAACGCCGAACCTTGGGGAGAATTTGGTCGAGGCTGGGAAATGGAAAAGAGCTACATCGCGATGACTTCTCCTTATTACATGCCTTTTATTGCAATTCCAAAAGCTTGGACAGAAAGCACAAAAGGAGAAGTAAGTGGCAAGGTTTATTTTCTTGACATAAAAACTGAAGAGGACTTTGCAAAATACAAGGGTAAACTCAAAGGTGCTATAGTTGCAATTAAACCAACGGGAACCCAAGAGCCTACATACGAACCTGATGCTGTTCGATATACAGCCGAACAATTGCATGGAATGGAGCATCCAGCGCCAAGAGGTGGCGGAAATGGTAGTTATACTCCAGAAATGATTGCTGAATTAAGAGCAGCTAGAGCTTTTTCACAAAAAATAAATGAGTTCATTGCCAGTGAAGGTCCTGCTTTGATCATCAAAGGAGTAAATGGGCGTCATGGAACGCTATTCACAAGCAGCCCTAGAGGTTATATTAAAGACACCCCAGAAGGAATTCCAGAATTGGAAACTGCTCCTGAGAATGTGAATTTGATGGCTCGATTAAGTGAAAATGGGGTAGAAGTGGAGATAGAGGCAGAGGTGAAAACTCGTTTTAGAACAGAAGATCTTCAGGGGTATAATGTAATAGCAGAAATTCCAGGTTCTGATCCTTCATTGAAGTCAGAAGTGGTGATGCTTGGTGGACACTTAGATTCTTGGCATGGAGCCAACGGAGCGACTGATAATGCTGCAGGATGTATTGTAATGATGGAAGCGGTGAGAATATTGAAAGCTACAGGTCTTCAACCAAAGCGAACAGTGCGTATTGCCCTTTGGGGAGGTGAAGAGCAAGGTTTACATGGCTCTAGAGGATATGTGGCAAAACATTTTGGTGATCGTGAGACAATGGAGTTGAAACCTGAGCACGAAAAGTTGTCTGCGTATTACAATATTGATAACGGAACAGGTAGAATTCGTGGGATTTACCTTCAGGGAAATGCTCGCAGCAGAGCCGATTTTCAATGAGTGGTTTTTGCCTTTAGATGATATCGTGGAAGATCGTACGATCACCATCAGTAATACGGGTGGGACAGACCACCAAAGCTTTGATGCATTAAGCCTTCCAGGATTTCAGTTTATCCAAGATCCTGTGGAATACCGAACTCGTACTCATCACACGAATATGGATACATTTGAAAGATTGGAATTGGATGATTTGAAGCAAATGGCAGTTGTTATTGCTTCATTTGTGTATAATACAGCTCAAAAAGATGAAATGATTCCGAGAAAAGAATTGAGGAAAGTAGAATAAAGAATAACTATCAACCACATCGAAAACGGGTATAAAGTAATTTATATCCGTTTTTTTGTTTGCAGTAGGCCAAATTTTCTGGGTATCAGGGTTTACTTTTGGGAAATCAATAAGTAAAGTTTTGAATAAAGAGAAAGCACTTTTCAATTGGAGTGGGGGCAAAGATTCTTCACTTGCATTATTTAAATTACAACAATCTCAGGAGTTTGAAATTGCATGTTTGCTAACTAGTATCAGTCAAAAATATCAGCGAATCTCAATGCATGGTGTTCGATCTGAATTGCTAGAAATGCAGGCAAAAAGCATAGGGATTCCCTTGGTGAAAATGGAAATTCCCGACATGCCTTCAATGGAAGTCTATGAAAAGACGATGAGAGAAACGCTTTCTGAGTTGAAAAGGGAAGGTATTACTGCCTCAATTTTTGGAGATATCTTCCTAGAAGATTTGAGAACTTACCGTGAGACTAAACTTGCTGAGTTAGATTTGAAGGGTGTTTTTCCTCTTTGGAAACACCCTACAGAGAACTTAATTCGCGAATTTGTGGATCTGGGTTTTAAAACCATTACTACCTGTGTCAATGAGAAGTTTTTGGATAAAAGTTTTGTCGGGCGAGTGATCGATGAGGACTTTTTGAAAGACCTTCCTTCTGATGTGGATCCCTGCGGTGAAAACGGTGAATTCCATACTTTTGTGTATGATGGGCCGATTTTCAGTAAGCCCATCGAATTTGAGGTTGGTGAAAAGGTGCTAAGAAAATACGAAGCTCCAAAGAATGAAGATGATTCCGACCAGTGCTTTTCTAAGGAAAAAGAAGATCCCGCCAACTATGGATTTTGGTACTGCGACTTGATCACTGCTACTCTTTAGCCTTTGTAATAGGCTCACCCAATTGTACTCCAAGTGTCAATTCAATTGATGCCGTTCTTCCGATTTTTTCTTCAATTTCAGCTTTGATCTCTTTGAAATCATTTGCGTCCAATGCGTTTTCAGAAAGAATGGTTACGGAAAGCTTCAAAGGTTCCATCTGTACAACTTTTACCTCACGAAGCAATCCATGTGGGATTTCCTTACCACTCAGATCTTGGATGATCGAGGTTTCATTTACCATTTTATTAAAGCTCAGTCCTAGCGGTAAGGCTATTGCTGCCAAGATCCCCAGACTTATCAATAGACCTCTTTTTGCCAACCTGAAAGGACTAAATCCAAGTAGCAGAAATGTCAATGCTGCCGCCATGGTGATGCCAGCTAGGTTAGTGCCCAGCAAAAGCATGGCTCCACCAAAGACTTCCTTATCCATCCATCCAATTCCAATTCCAGCCACAGCCAGCGGGGGCACCAGTGCAACTGAAATTGCCACTCCTGCGAGCGTTTTAGATATTTCCTCCTTGGAGTAAGCATATGCTCCTGCTATTCCAGATGCTATTGCAATACCTAGATCAAGAAGATTAGGTCGAATCCTGGCAAGAATTTGATCATTTAATACTTCCAGAGGAGTGATCAGAGAAATCATAATTGAAAAGAATAGGCCTACTATTGAGCCCCAAAATATGGTAATCAAGCTGTTTTTGATCAATAAACCATCTTGACGAAGCATACCCATGGCCAAGGAAATAATTGGTCCCATGAGTGGAGCCAAAATCATTGCACCAATTACCACAGGGGCGGAATCGCCAAAAAGTCCAAAAGAAGCAATCATTGTAGAGAGTGCCATCAGCACTAAATAGGTGGACGAGGTCTGAGAATTTGTCCTTAAGAGCGTAAAAAGATCTTTGAATTCCTCAGCAGTGGCATGGCTAACCCAGGGTAAATAAGAGTGGAGTAATTCTTCCTTTAATCGTCCTGTTGGAAGCCTTGACACATTGATGGATCTTGGGCCTTCTGTAGTTTCCTTTTCCTGTATACTTGCACCCGGAAGAATTTTTACCCTTTCTTCAGTCAAGGAAATCTTTATTTCTTGTTTCTCCTTTTCCTTTCCATCCACGGCGAACTTTATCGTCTCAGTGGACGTGATGCATGCTTCACTGGTGGAAATATAGCCTACAAATCTTGGCAGCGTTCCTCCCTTGATAGGGAAAAAAAGATTCTGCAATCCAAATTGAATTAAGGAGAAAAGGCTTTTCGGTGCCAATATCAACAGGTGGATTCTACCATCGTCCAAACCGGATTGTTCAATTACACGACGAAAAATCAAGTTGCTTTCACAATGGGCTACAGCTAAAACTCCCATTGCTGCTATGTCAATTTTACTTTCTTCCTCTCCATTTTTATAAGTGATGGTATAAGGTTTGAGTTTTACTCTTCGAAAAAGGTTAAGTAGTTGAGAGAACCTTGTCTTGACACCATCGAAGAAATTGGCTGCTCCATTGGAGTAAAGAATGCCTAGTGATGTGCCGACCACCAAAGAATTAAATGCCAGCTCCTCATTTACCTGCATCAAATCAATTTCAGGAATTTCTTCAGCTTCCTGAATTTCCTGCCAGGCAGTTTTAAAATTAGTATTGATTCCAAATCCCTTTTTACCCTGAATCATCTCAGGGTGGGGAAGGAGCGCTACATTTATCTCTTTATCTTTTGCTTGATCGAGTAGTTGGTGAAGTTGAATATCTGAAAGCGAACAGGCAAACCATTCATTTTGGCCCAGGTTTTCTATAGACACTTGATCCAAAGAAAGTTTTTTATCAGGTTTGGGATCCATCATTTCGAGCAACTCATCGAGTTTTTCGCTTGATATTTCCGGATCATATACAAAAGTGATTTTCTTCATTTTGGGTTATTAGCGTAACAGAAGTTTGATTTCCTAAACTGTACGGGAGTTGGAAATACCAGCCTGAGCAAATGGGAAGTCTTTTATTTACAAGTATTGTTCTCGACTTGGCTCGAATTTACTTGACCTATGAAAGTTAATTGGCTTTTGAATTCTTTCTATCTACTCGGATCGTTCACTCATTTCTCTCAATCGATCTGTACAGTGATCTAATGATCTGTAATGATGGTAAATCCCTTTCCAAATATTTCCTTTTCCTACAGTTTTTAACTCAGGCTGCTTATCCAACCCTCCGGAATACCAATCACCATTTTCATGATCAATTAAATAAGCATTTGTGTAGTCCCAGAGTTTTAGAAACTTCCCGTAATAGTCGTGCGGGTCATTTGGATAATGCTCAGCCATCAATAAAAGTGCATTCATTCCCTCGGCTTGGGCCCACCAGTTTTTGGTATCATGAGTCACTCGATAGCCGTCTTTGAAATAATAGCCTTCGTCATAAAAACCACCTACGCTTTCATCCCAACCATTTTCTAGCGCATGATCAATCATTTTCTTGGCGATTCTATGAGTAGTTGTGTCATTTTCCCATCCTAAAACCTCAGATGCCTCTATCATCAAAAAACCTGTTTCCACATCGTGACCAAAGGAAACATGATCAAGATTATGGTGGGCCAATATCACTTCTTCGGTAGAGTCTACAAAGGTTACTGGGCTCCAATCGGGATAGAGAAAAAGTGTCAAGTTGCCTTTCTCTGTAACAATTTGGTCCCGGATGAGCAGCAACATTTCCTCTAATCGATCTTTAACCAATGGTTCAGGCCAAACTTGATACAGTTCAGTAAATGCTTCCAATAAATGGATGGAGCTATTTTGATCTTTATAGCCCAGGTCTGAAGTGGAAGGAGTGGATTCTGGTCGGGAAATAGGAGTGCCATCTGGGGCTAAATGCTGATAATATCCTCCATTTATAGAGTCATGTGCATGTTTGTCTAGCCATAGGAAAGCCCCCTTTGCAAGATCCAAACCAGACTTATCTCCCGATGCATCATAATAAGCAGCAAGTGCAAAGATCCCAAAAGCATTTCCATATGCTGTTTTCATTGGATTGCCGATCTGATTTCCTTGTTTGTCCACCAGCCAATGAAATCCACCATATTCATTATCCCACATTTTATCCCTTAGAAATTCAAATCCGTGTTTTGCTCCTCTTTTGTAGTATTCAATTTCAGGATACTTTTTTGAAGCTTTAGCATTGGTCCAGACGTGGCGAGACTGGGTAACGATCATTTTCTCCTGCTTTTCCTCTGGGTTGAAGTCGTAAGAGAAATTGCTCAGAAATCCACCATCAACTGTGTCCATAGCCAGAGGATACCATTTGTCCAGCACCTCTGTTTTGAGATGCTTTTCCATTTGGTCTGCGAGAACTTCTTTTGGATTTTCTTCCTTTTCTGGAGAACTACAAGCAATTAAAATTGACAGAAAGAGAGTTGAATAATACCTAAAGGGCATATTGAAATAGTTTTGAAAAAAACTGATGAATTTAAACAACTTCCGACAAATGTCGTTAAATTTATGACAGTTGTACTTAATATAGCTTATCGGCCATGACTCAATTTACTATTTTCGATCCAGAAGTAGCATATAATACTACAGATGATAAGTTTATAAATGAGGTGATAATGCTGGTAAGGCAGGGTATTACTTTTGAAGACTTTGATAAATTCGCCTCCAAAAGTGCATTTTCAACTGAAGAATGGGCAGAGTACCTGCATATATCAGAGCGTACGTTGCAGCGTTATCAAAAAGAACAGAAGTCATTTGATTCCTTGCAGTCAGAAAAGATAATTGAAATTGCTCTGCTTCAAAAAAGGGGAGTAGAAGTATTCGGAAGTAAGTCAAAGTTTCAGACTTGGCTTGAGACACCTTGTTTGGCATTGGGGGACTTGATGCCAAAATCCTTTTTGGATAGTAGCTTTGGTATTAATCTCTTGAGAGATGAGCTGACTAGAATTGAATATGGTGTCTTGGCATGATAGTTTTTCGGTTGAGCAAAAGTAAGTTCTTCAAGTGATTTATCAGGAAAAGGAGCTGAATTGGCGGGCGGGAGATGGAATAGCAAAGGAAAAGCCGTGGTTTATACCAGCCAATCTCGAGCTCTTTGTACCGCTGAAATTGCGGTCCATACGCCACTAGGGAACATTCCTACAGACTACGAAATAGTAGAGATCACCATACCAGATGGAGTTGAGATAAAGGTTATTGAAAATTCGGATTTACCTCCTGATTGGAAATCAATACCACATTCTCATACTACACAGGAAATTGGAGACGGATTTTTATACGAAAATAACTTCTTGGTTTTTAAAGTCCCCTCTGTAGTTGTACAGGGGGACTTTAATTTTTTGATAAATCCTGCTCATAGAAGATTTAGAGAAGTTGAAATCACTTCAATAGATCCCTTTGAGTTTGATATGCGTTTGTTTTCAAAATAGAATCGTTGATTTCACTCCTCAATCAATCTCTCCAAGATTTTAGTGGCTGCCTCAGAAAGAACAGTTCCAGGCCCGAAAACAGCAAATACTCCTGCCTCCTTTAAAAACGGGTAGTCCTTTGCAGGAATCACACCCCCAGCGACAACCATAATATCCGGTCTTCCCAGTTTTTTCAACTCATCGATCAACTTAGGAACCAAAGTTTTATGACCCGCTGCCAAAGAGGAAGCTCCGACAATATGCACATCATTTTCTATTGCCTGCTGAGCTACTTCTTCGGGTGTCTGGAAAAGTGGACCGATGTCCACATCAAATCCCATATCTGCAAAACCAGTTGCAATAATTTTGGCACCCCGATCATGTCCGTCTTGACCCATTTTGGCCACCATAATTCTAGGACGGCGACCTTCCAGTGCTGCAAATTCGTCTGATAAAGCGATCGCTTTTTTGAATGAATCTTGATTTTTCACTTCTGCTGCATAAACTCCGGTTATTGATTTGGTTTGGGCCTGATGGCGGCCAAAAGCCACTTCCATCGCATCTGAGATTTCTCCCAAAGTAGCTCTTTTTCTAGCAGCATCGATCGCCAATTCTAGTAGATTTTCTTCGCCTGATTTCGCAGCCCGAGTCAGTTTTTCCAGACTTGCTTCTACTTCACTTTGATTTCTAGATGCCTTCACTGTTTTCACCCGGGCTAACTGGGATTCCCTCACAGCCTGATTATCCACGTCACGAACTTCAATTTCAGATTCCTCATCCACCACGTAGCGATTCACGCCGACGATTACATCCCTTCCGCTATCGATTCTCGCCTGCTTTTTAGCAGCTGCTTCTTCTATTCTCAATTTTGGAAGACCGGCTTCTATTGCTTTAGCCATTCCTCCTAATTCTTCAACTTCCTCGATCAATTTCCATGCGCGCTGCACCAACTGATCTGTCAAAAACTCCACATAATGTGAGCCTCCCCAAGGGTCGACCACTTCGGTGATTCCAGTTTCTTCCTGTAGGACCAATTGAGTGTTTCGGGCAATTCTTGCTGAAAAGTCAGTGGGTAAAGCAATGGCTTCATCGAGTGAGTTCGTGTGAAGGGACTGAGTGCCACCCATGACAGCGGCAAGTGCTTCAACTGCTGTTCTGGTGACATTATTGAAAGGGTCTTGCTCGGTAAGTGACCAGCCTGATGTTTGGCAGTGGGTACGTAGCGCTAAAGATTTGTCAAATTTTGGATTAAACTGCTTTACGATTTTAGCCCAAAGTAAACGCCCTGCTCGCATCTTGGCGATTTCCATAAAGTAATTCATCCCAATTCCCCAGAAAAAGGAAAGTCGGGGAGCGAAATCATCGATGTCTAAACCGGCTTTTACTCCAGTTTTCAAATATTCCAATCCATCAGCAAGCGTATACGCCAATTCTATGTCCGCAGTAGCTCCTGCTTCCTGCATGTGATAGCCGGAGATGGAAATAGAATTGAATTTCGGCATGTGCTCTGAGGTGAACTTGAAAATGTCTGCAATGATCTGCATGGATGGCTGCGGAGGATAGATATAGGTATTGCGCACCATGAATTCTTTGAGAATATCATTCTGTATCGTTCCGCTTAGCTGCTTAGGTTTCACTCCTTGCTCTTCGGCAGCGACTATGTAAAAAGCGAGGATTGGAATCACTGCTCCGTTCATAGTCATGGAAACTGACATTTGATCCAATGGGATTTGGTCGAAAAGCAATTTCATGTCTTCGACAGAATCTATCGCAACCCCGGCCTTTCCTACATCTCCTACTACCCGTGGATGATCAGAATCATAGCCTCGATGCGTGGCTAGGTCAAAAGCTACAGAAAGGCCTTTTTGTCCCCCAGCCAGGTTTTTTCTGTAAAAGGCGTTGGATTCTTCTGCTGTAGAAAACCCTGCATATTGTCTAATAGTCCACGGACGCATGCTATACATGGTACTGTAAGGCCCGCGTAAATAAGGTGGAATTCCCGCTGAGAAATTTATATGTGAAAGCTTAGCAATTTGCTCACTGTCGAAAATCGAAGGGATTGAAATCTGCTCTGGTGCTTCCCAGTTCGTGTTTTCCTCGCTTGGTGAAGTTTGAGTTTTTGCGGATCTCCAATTTTTCAGGTCTGGTCTCATGCGTTGCTCAGGTTTCTTTGTTCTACGAAATAGGTTGCTCTACTTGGTAATAATTCAAAGTCTTTTTCGACGAGAGGTGAAAAGCCAAGGTTGTTTTCCAATTTGCCCGTTGCTAAATATTTATTGGCGCCCACTTTTATATCAGTATCTGATAAAACTTTCTTTTGTACGGTTTCCCTGGAATTTCGGATAGCGGTATGCAAGGAACGGTCTTCGAAGGTTTTTAGCCAACCGCCATTTTCTTCCAGTTCCTGCAGTTCTTTTATCACTGAGTTTACGATTTGTTCCTGAAGATTTTCCAGATAATAGGAACCGTCTGCTGGGTCCATGACTTTGTCCAAGTAGCTTTCCTCCTTTAGAACGGATGATACATTTCTCGCAATTCTTTTTTCTAAAACACTGGCTTTTTTCCCTTCGGCAGGTTTCACCCAAAGTGAATTTCCACCTCCTAAAATCCCAGCCATAGCCTCATAGGTTTGGCGGATAAGGTTTGTGTCTTTGTCCAAAAGTGACTTACTCCATTCACTGGTGGAAGTGATGATAGGAACGTCTTCCAGCTGAATTTTTACTCCATAGTTACCTGCAAGCTCCACAATTAGTTTTCGAAGAGCCTTGACTTTGGCGATCTCTGCGAAATGGGAATCGCCAATAGCGGTGTGAAATGTCAGGTTTTCAAATACCTGAGTGGGAGAGATAGCTTTTTTCGAAAGCTTATCACACAATTCAATAATTTCTCCAAGTCCATAGCAAAGCTGTTGAATCCCTGTTGCTCCAGTGTTGGCATATCGAGCAAAATCAATAGTCAGAGGGTAGAACTCTTGGAACTCTTTGAAATCAATAATGGCTTTTGCTGCTTGGCTGATTGCTGAATCAAAATTTTCTCCGCTTCGGAATAGCTCGTCACAAGGGCTCCATAAGATCGCGCCTTGTAACATTCCTGGCTTCAGACTGATTGATTCAATCCATTCCTCAATCAGTTGAAAGAATTGAACTGTTTCTCCTGTAGGTAAAAAATTAGTAGAAATAAATTCAGTATGAACGGCTTTTAGTAGCTCGTTTAAATTTTCAGTTCCATTTAAATGGACTACTAATCCATCCGAACCATTTTGAAGTGCGTGCAGGATTTCTTCATTTGTCTCTTTTTCATTTTCCGGAAAAACAGAAACTAGATTACTCCAGATTCTGGGAGACATACCTGGGATTTCTGAGCTAGGATGGAATTTATATGCATGTTTTGGCCCTCCTAAATCTTCTGCAGTGTAGAATGGCTGTATTTTGATTTTGTCCCAAAGTGTGGAAGTTAGAGTGGCGTCAAATCCCTTTCCTTTTAAGTCCTTTTTCACTTGGTCAATCCAGGCTTTTTTGTTGGATGCTGGAAATGTGTAAAAGTGTTTATCTGTCATAGTTGGGCTTAGAATTAGTCATAATTCAAATTTCTCTTGATAAAAAAGCAATTTTTGATCTGGGTAGTCAGACTAAAAAGAGCTTTATCAAAATTAGGAAAATGAAGGGGAAATCAAGATTCTAAATGAATCGTTAAATTTTTCTTAATTGTTTCACACTTCTTAACAACGCCTTGAATATTAGAATACTCAGTCTATTGTGGTTAAAAAAGCCCTCTACCTACCAGAATGTTATTGCCGGAATTTGTAAAGGATTTTTTCACAAAATTTTCTTTGGCTCAAAAACTACTGTTGTGCAAAAACTCAATATTTCAAGAAGAAATCCATTTTTTATTTAAGTTAATTTTGCTCAAATTTGACACCCTTGCACCTACCGCAAGATCATTGTTTTTCAGAAATCTTCTCTAATGAGTTCAGAAGCTAGCGCCGTTTGGAATGAATGTTTACGTGTTATCGAACAACACGTCAATGAGCAGAGCTTTTCAACTTGGTTTAAACCTATTAATCCCGTTAAACTTGAAGGCACTTCGTTGACCATTCAGGTTCCGAGTCAATTTTTCTACGAATGGCTCGAGGATAATTACGTTCAAGAGTTGAAAATCGCTATTAAAACTACCTTAGGCCAAAGTGGTAGATTAGAATATGCGGTTGTAGTAGATAGAGGCAATTCCTCGAACCAGCCATATGTGGTTTCATTTCCTCAAGGGAATTCAGGAAATACTAATAAAAAGCCTCAAGCCCCAGTGGAGCCTGACAAGACTCCATTTGAGATGAAGTCACTCAATGCTGAGGCACTGACGAATAGTAATCTAAATCCGACTTATACTTTTACCACTTATATAGAAGGAGATTGTAATAGGCTAGCTAGATCTGCTGGTTTTGCTGTGGCTACAAAGCCAGGTATTACTTCCTTTAATCCTCTGATGGTGTATGGGGGTGTAGGATTGGGAAAAACTCACCTAGTACAGGCAATTGGAAATGAAATCAAAAATGGTCCGGAAAATAAATTCGTGCTGTACGTTTCCTCTGAGAAATTTGTAAATCAATTCATGGACTCCATCAAGGATGGAAATGTGAAAAGTTTTACCAATTTCTACATGCAGGTGGATGTGTTGATTATAGATGATATTCAGTTCCTGGCTGGCAAGGATAGGACACAGGAGATGTTCTTCCATATTTTCAATCACTTGCATCAAAGCAAGAAGCAAATTATCATGACTTCAGATTGCCCTCCTAGAGATTTGAAAGGATTAGAGGAGCGCTTACTTTCCAGATTCAAGTGGGGTTTGACTGCAGATTTGCAAATGCCTGATTTTGAAACCAGAGTTGCAATTATTAGAAGAAAAATGCAGTCTGAAGGAATAATTATTCCTGATGATGTGGTAGAATATCTTGCATACACCGTGGATACCAACGTACGGGAGCTAGAAGGAATTCTTATTTCATTGATTGCGCATGCTTCACTGAACCGTGTTGAAATCAGTCTAGAGTTAGGTAAAACGGTGATGAAAAACATCATCAAGGATATAGAAACTGAAGTTGGTGTAGATTTTATCCAGAAGACGGTTTCTGAATATTATGGCATAGCTGTAGATGATTTGAAGGCTGAGAAACCAGAAAAAAAGAAATAGTAACTGCTCGCCAAGTAGCGATGTATTTTTGCAAGGAATTCACCAATCATTCCTTGAAATCAATTGGCTATCATTTTGGAGGAAGAGATCATTCTACCGTGATACATGCCGTGCAGACTGTAAATGATATTATGGAAACAGACAGCTCATTCCGAAATACAGTACTAGAGCTGAAGAAGAAATTCAAGATGCGGTCTTATTAAGAGTGGATTTGTGGAGGTGAAATAAGGCTTCCTATTCATTAAGCTTTTTACCCATTGTATCTTCAAATCGCTGTAATAGTCTGATGTATCGTTTTTGAATATTATCTAAAAACTTCTCTTGAGTATCAATTTCATACACTGGGCTGTATTGTATCCTGTCTATCACTATATCCAACAGGCTTTTCCATCATCAATTAATTCGGCGTGAAAAGCTTCGACTGTTAAATCCCTTGATCCAGAAAAAGGTCCTTTTCCTATTTCTTTGAAATACTGAGTAATCACATTCAGAGCTAACTCATGTGTCGCTTCAAAATGACTTAAGAGATCTCTTGACTGAGATTCGGTAAGTTTCCCATTTGTTGCTCTTTTTCCGTAGTCTGTTAGGTCAACTAGTTCAGCACTAAATTCATCCATAAGTAGTGAGCAGGATTTTGAGATAGATTTCATAGTACGGGCGTATATTCGAATACTCTTAAAATAATAAAATATGATGAATATTATATATTATTTAATGAATGTTATTTAAATGTTAAATAAGGATGCTGGGTTTTTATTTTTGGCATGGGAGAAAAAATAATTTTTTTTATTAAAAATTGCGGAAATTTTGAGAAAGATGAAAAATCTGAATTTTTTGATATAAGCTTCAAAAATTACTGAAAAATTCGATTTTATTGGTGTAAAAAATTGTCCGAGGGTTGTAATCCTTTGTTTTGTAAATGAAGAAAAGGCATTTCTCAAAATGCATGTGTTTCTGAAATCAGTTGAAATTTGTCCGCTTTATGAATTTACATATATTTGTCATGTACGATTATGAAACATTAACGTTTCATTTTAATATCAATCACACCAAATAAAACAAAACCTTTATGAAGAAAATTTTACTATTTTCTTTCTTGATGGTCCTTACAGGTATTGCCTGGGCCCAGACCCGTACCATTGAAGGTACGGTGACGTCTTCGACGGATGGAACCACTTTACCGGGAGTAAGTGTCCTCGTGAAAGGAACTCAAAACGGAACAATTACCGACATTGACGGTAAGTATCAAATCTCTGTACCAAGTACAGGAGGAGTATTGGTATTCTCTTTTGTAGGCATGACCTCAACTGAGATTGCGATTGGAAACCAATCAACTATTGACGCGCAGTTGTCAGATGATGTGACGCAACTAAACGAGGTAGTAGTAACAGCCCTTAACGTAGAGCGTGAGAAAAAGACCTTGGGTTATGCAACTCAAGAAGTTACATCTGAAAACCTACGTGTAGCTAGAGAGACTAACTTGAACGAAGCATTGGCAGGTAAAGTGTCCGGTGTACAAGTAATTTCTGGTTCAGGTGCTAAATTTGGAGAGGCTGCTGTCCGTATTCGTGGTGTTAGAGGATTTGGATCCAATTCTCCACTATATGTAGTGGATGGTGTTCCTATTGCAGATCCTGCTACAATCAACATGGATAACGTGCAGTCTATTAACGTATTGAAAGGTGCGAATGCATCTGCTCTTTACGGTTCTAGAGCTCGTGATGGTGTGATTTTGATCACCATGAAAAAAGCGAAATCAGGCAGAATGAACATTGATTTCAACAACACAACAACGTTTGAGAATGTGTCTGTAATGCCTAAGTATCAAAATGAATATGGTGGAGGTTACTCTCAAGATTTTCAGACTTTTACCTTCAATCCCGCAACGGATGATCCGGCTTTGGCAGGACTAGATGGTGCTTTGATTCCAGAATTTTACGCTGATGAGAGCTGGGGACCTAAAATGGACGGTCGTCAGGTAGCTCAGTGGGATGCTTTCACTCCTGGAACAGATACTTATGGACAGACTAGACCTTGGTCTCCAAATCCAGACAATGTTAAAAACTTCTTTAACACGGGTGTCGCTTTAAATAACAGTTTATCAGTAAGTAAAGCAGGTGACGGATACAATATCACCGCTACTCTTTCTAATGTAAATCGTACTGGTGTACTTCCTAACACGAAGCAGGAGAAAACTTTCTTGAACTTAAATGCAACTGTAGATCTTGCCAAAAACTAGGCTTTTGACTACACTTGCTAACTACAACAGAACAAATGTATTCGGTAACCTTACTGAAGGTTATCAAGGAGGTAGTATTGGACAAAACTTCAACCAGTGGTTCCAGAGACAATTGGACATGGATTTGTTGAAGAAATACTATAGAATGCCTGATGGCAGATATACTAGCTGGAACATCAACTCAGCAAGAAATTCTAGACCATTGTACTGGAATAGCCCTTACACTGAGCAGTATGCTAACTTCTCTGAAAGCACGAAGGATACTTACAGTGGTAAATTCGGTTTGACTTATGAGTTGATTGATGGACTTTCTGTATCAGCTAATTTAAGCCGTTACTTTACTTCTTATTTCTCTGATGGACGTACTGCTTCAGGAACATTAGATCTTGATTCTTATGGCCAAAGTAAAAAAAGAAATACCAGCAGAAGGAAGATAACTATGAGTTTTTAGCTCAATACAATAAGGTAACTGAAAATTTCTCGGTTTCAGCCTTGATAGGTGGAAACATAAGAATGGAAGAGTACAGTACAAACAGTATGTCTACTGCAGGTGGACTTTCTGTTCCTAATTTGTATAACATCAGTGCATCTGTTGATAGACCAAATACGTCTAACTACTTCAGTCAGCGTCAGGTGAACTCAATCTTTGCTCAAGCTAGCTTTGGTTGGAAAGAAATTGTTTTTGTGGATGGATCTATCCGTCGTGATTACGATTCTGTTCTTCCTACTACAAGTAATGCCTTTACTTATCCAGCGATTTCCGCATCATTCATATTCTCTGAATTGTTGCCAACTACTAACATCTTATCATTTGGTAAGCTACGTGCAGGTTATGCTGAAGTAGGTGGAGAGCTTAGTCCATATCAATTGGATCCGGCGTTCTCTTTGGGTACTCCATATAATGGTAACCCAACGATGACTTATCCTAACTCATTGATTGACCCGAATCTTCGTGCTTCCACTACAGGAGCAATTGAAGGTGGTATCGAATTAGCTTTCTTACAAGGTAGAATTAGAACTGATTTCTCTTACTACTATTATGATAACACTAATGAGATCCTAAGTACAGAGGTGCCAAGTACAACTGGTATTTCTTCTTACACCATCAACGCAGGTAAAACCTTTACTAGAGGTTGGGATGCTACAATCGGAAGATGTTTTCCGGTACAGACTGCTAACTTCAATTGGGATGTAAACTTCAATATTGCGAGAAGTAGAAACGTAATCGAAGAAATTTCTCCAGGTATCGATGCGATCCAACTTGTCGGATTCTTAGGTAACCGTGTAGGCGGTGGATGGGGATCTATCTCAGCCAGAGCTAAAGTAGGTGAAGATTGGGGAACTATCATCGGTGAAAAATTCCAAAGAGACGAAGCTGGAAACATCCTAATCGATGATGGCTATCCAATGACTGAGCAAAACCAAGTTTTAGGTACAGTACTTCCTGATTATACTGGTGGTATTTTCAATAGAGTTACTTATAAAGGTTTTGAATTGAGTTTCACAATTGACTGGCAAATGGGTGGTAAAATCAACTCTATCACCAACATGTTTAATGCATACTCAGGTCTGAGGTGAAATGACAGTAGGTAATAACGACAGAGGTACTCCAATGCGTGATCCAGTTGCAGATGGTGGTGGATTGAGATTCGACGGTGTTTTTGCAGATGGAACTGAAAACAACATCTATCTAGAAGCATCTGAATACTTTAAGTCTCAATTTGCACTTCATGAGGCTTGGGTTTATGACGCAAGTTATGTGAAGCTTCGTGAAATCAGATTGGGTTATAGCCTTCCACAGTCTCTTCTTCAGAGAACTAATTTTGTTAGAACTGCATCTTTTGCGGTAGTAGCAAACAACCCATGGTTGATTAAGACTAATGTCCACCTGGTTTGGATCCTTCTCGAAGTGAGTGGTGATACTAGAAATTCCAGAAACAATGGTGCTTGGGTAGATTCAGGTCAATTGCCTGCTACTCGTTCTATCGGTTTTGACATTCGTCTAGGATTCTAAAATAAAGAAACATGAAAAATTCAATTTCAAAATATATACTTGTAGGGTTGATTGCCGTAGGGGTAACATCCTGTGATCTAGGTGATTTTGGTGATACCAACGTCAACCCAAATCAAACTACACAAGCTATCCCTTCTTCGCTTTTGACCAACTCAATCAACGGGCTGAAGGGTACTATAGATGATCCTACTGGATCACTATATTCCCAATACCTAGCAAATTCGCAATACACCAGTGCTGATAACTATCAGACGATCATCTTCAATTACGGAGGCTATTACAGTGGGGTATTGATGGATTTGGAGCAAATCATCATAATGAATACTGATGAGGAGACTAAATCTGAAGCTTCGCTATATGGTTCAAATGAGAACCAGATTGCTGTAGCTCAAATTCTTCAGTCGTACTATTTCAGTTTCATTACCGACAGATGGGGTGACATTCCTTATTCTGAGGCTTTGAATATTGATGAGGGAGTTCGTCAGCCTTCTTTTGATCCTCAATCAGAAGTTTATGCTGGGGTATTGGCTACACTGAAAACAGCACAGGGAAATATTTCCTCTACTGCTCCTGTACAAGGTGATATCCTTTTTGATGGGGATATGGATATGTGGAAAAAGTTTGCAAATACGATCAGAATGAAAATGGCATTGAGAATGTCTGAAGTGGATCCTTCCACAGCAGCTGCAGAATTTTCTTCTGCTATCAATGACGGTGTGATTGCATTAGACAATAGCGAGAACATTTTCTATGCAAACTTGCCTGAAGCAGCTTTCCAGAATGCTTGGTATGCACGTTTCCTTACTCGCCGTGATTATGCTGTTGCCAATACTTTGGTGAACAGAATGCAGACTACTGCAAACGGTGGAGTACTTAACGTATCAATGGATCCAAGACTTCCTGAATATGCAGATCCTACTGACATCGGTGGTAAGTATGTTGGTATGCCTTATGGTCTTAGTGAAGCAAGAGCTGGTGCAATCTCTAATTCAGACGTTTCTTTCTTGAATGCTGATTTGAGAGCACAAGCTGCTCCAAACTATATCTTTACTTCTGCTCAGGTTCTTTTCTCTATGGCTGAGGCTGTGCAGAGAGGCTGGATATCAGGTGATGCTGAAGCACTTTACTACCAGGGTGTTAAGGCTTCTCTTGATCAGTACGGTGTTGGTGACGGATATGCAAATTACATTACCAATACATGGGTACAGTATGATGCTTCTAAAGCTATGGAGCAAATCCTTACTCAGAAATGGATTGCTAACTTCCTAAATGGTTACGAATCTTGGGCTGAATGGAGAAGAACAGGTTATCCTGATCTGAAGCCAGGCGAAGATGCACTTAACGATAGCAAGCAAATCCCAGTACGTCAGGCTTATCCTTTATTTGAGCTGAACCTTAACTCAACTAACTACGACGCAGTAGTTGCACGTCAAGGTGCTGATGGATTGGATACACCAGTATGGTGGGATAAATAATATTAACTAAATACCATAAAATGCCATCTGCAAGTTGTAGATGGCATTTTTATGCTATTTGCCCACTATGAAAAAAAAACTACAGCCAATAATTATATTTTTATTACTTCTCAATGCAACTTTTCTCTTTGGTCAATCAGTTGAAAAAACTGTTGTATTTGATCAAAATTACGTTGAAACACCGCTTCCAGAAGTATTAGAAGATCTTGAAAACCTATTTCAAATCCGTTTTTTCTACAAAGAAGATTGGGGGATAGATGCTTTTCTTGTAATCGGATCCAAAGGGCAAAACGCTATCGAAACTATCAATAGTTTGTTGAGCACCTACGGTTTTAGCATTGTTCCCTATAGAGACCTTTTTGTAGTGGTAAATCAGGAAGGCCTGGAAGCTTATCGCTATGAACAATGGGATGAAGAAGACCTTAATCTTAAGCAATATCAATTAATAGGTACTGGCAAACCGGAAAATTCCAATATGCCAGTGACCCTCACCGGTCATATTAAAGATGCAGGTGAAAATGAAGCATTAATAGGAGCTAGTATTCAAGTAGTAGATAGTTCCGAAGGAGTTATTACAGATTTGGATGGCAACTATGAACTATCAATCATTCCAGGTAAATATAAACTACTGGTACAATATTCAGGATATGAACCTAAGTCTATCGATGTTCAGGTAATTAACTCCGGTGAATTGGATGTGGAACTTTTTAATGAAACGCTGAAGCTAGAAGAATTCACGATTACCGCTAGAAGTCAGGAAGTTTCAGTTTCTGAGAAAATCGCCGGCAGGGAGATTTTGGATATTGCTGTGATTAGAAGCCTACCCACATTTATGGGAGAAGTAGATCCGATCAAAAGCCTAATCTTCTCTCCCGGGCGTGAGTTCCGTGGGAGAAGGCTCATCGGGATTTAATGTAAGAGGTGGTGATCTAGGCCGAAAATCTAGTAATGATGGACGGCGCAATTGTTTACAACAGCTCACATTTATTTGGCTTTTTCGGAGCTTTCAATTCTGATCTAATCAGAGATGTGGAAATTTATAAGGGTGGTGGGCCCGCCAATTATGGAGGTAGAGTTTCCTCTGTGCTCAATGTAAATCTACGAAATGGCAATTCACAAGACATAGATGTACAAGGTGGTATAGGATTGATTTCATCCAGACTTCTGGTAGAAGGTCCATTAAGGAAAGATAAAACCACTTTTCTGCTCTCAGGTAGGACCGCATATCCTAATTGGATGCTAAAGCAGATGAAAGACCCAGATCTCTACCAAAGTGCTGCTGGATTTTATGATGTGAACTTCAAAATAAATCATACTATTGATGAAAAAAACGTGCTCACTTTTTCCAGCTATCTGAGCGATGACAATTTCGAATTTGCTTCTGACACTGCCTATGTGTGGAAAACTAAGCTGGGGATACTAAAATGGGGTCATCGATTTAGCAACAAGTTCTTGATGCAGACTCAGGTGGTGGTCAGTGACTTTCAAAGTAACATCAGAAATACTCAAGAAAGCTATGATTTTGACTATACCTCAGGCATTCTAAACTATCAAGGAAAAGTCGATTTCTCCTATGAAATGGGCACAGCGCATAAGTTGGATTTTGGCATAAGTTCGCTTTACTATTCCTTTAACAACGGGAATTTTAACCCTGGCTCTGAAAATACTACCTCAGAAGAAATTCACATACCCGAAGAGTATGCTTTAGAAAGTGCTATTTATGTCAATGATGAATTTGTTATTTCTCCTAAAGCTTCTCTTGTCTACGGTATACGTGTATCTAATTACCTAGCTCTCGGTGGGACATATTACGATTTTGATCCCAATCAGCCTAAGTCTACAGCGACGATTACAGATACCTTGAGTTTTGGTCAAAATGAAGTAGCCAAAACGTACATTGGATTAGAGCCACGAGCATCTTTTCGTTGGCTCGTTACCCCTACCAGTTCTTTGAAGCTTAGCTATTACAGAACCAATCAGTATATACATTTGATATCTAATACTGCTGCGATCTCTCCGGTAAATTATTGGAAATACTTCTGGCTACAATCTTTCCCCTTCAATTGCGGATCAATACACCATTGGCCTCTTTAAAAATTGGAAAGATAACCTCTTCGAAATATCAGTAGAAGGATATTACAAGAATATACAGCAGGTAGTAGATTATAAAAATGCTGCCTCTATTTTGCTGAATGGAGAACCTGGATGCGGACCTTATTCAAGGTGAAGGACGCGCATATGGCGCTGAATTCCTATTGCGTAAAAATCGAGGAAAGCTCACAGGATGGCTAGGATACACCTATTCGCGAAGCTTGAGAAAATTTGATGAATCCCAATTTGACGAGGAGAAGATAAATGGCGGTGATTTCTTTGCTGCCAATTATGACAAACCGCACGACATCTCGTTGGTGATGAATTATAAGGTGAGTAGAAGGCTTGCAATGAACTTAAACTTTGCATATTCTACAGGAAGGCCGATCACAGTTCCTGTTTCCAAATTCCAATATGAAGACATACTTTCTGTTTTGAATTTCTCTGATCGAAATCAATATAGGGTGCCGGATTACCATAGACTAGACTTGGCCTTTACCTTGAAAAGTGGCCTGAAAAAAGAGAAAGCAATTGACGGAGAGTGGGTATTCTCCCTATATAATGTTTATGGAAGAAAAAACCCGTTCTCAGTGTATTTCACGCAAAGAGGCAATGCATTTCAGCTTTCGGTGCTGGGAAGCGCATTCCCATCAATCTCTTACAATTTTAAAATATAAAGATGCGACAGAGTTATATTATTGCGCTTCTATTGATTTTGACGGCATGCATAGAGCCAATTTCTTTTGAGACAGGAAGTGAGCCTAGACGCCTAGTTGTTGATGGGTTTATTTCCAATATTTCTTTTGCAGATCAATCTAAAAAACCTGCTCCACCAAGCCGCTTTTATGTGGCAGTACGATGGACTAGTCCCGTGAATAATGTGTTAGATGAGGTGATTTCAGATGCTACAGTTACCTTAATTTCATCTGATGGAGAAAGTTTTGGATACTTCTGGGATGAAGACGAGCAGCGATATCTGATCCGTGATGTGAATTTTTCTGCTAAAGAAAATGTGGATTACAAGATTCAGATTCAAACATCCGAAGGCAAAGTCTATGAATCGAATAACGATAAGTTGCATCCCGCTCCTGAGCTGGAGGATATTGATGTAGAATACAAATCAATTTTGAAAAGTATATCTGTGGGAAATCAGACAGAGATCGTACAGCAGCGCGGTATCCAAATTTCGGTTCCTTTAGATGAGCATGGTGGTGAAGAATACTATTACCGCTGGAAAATAGTGCCAAGCTGGATATTTGAGACTTCTCGACTTCCCGAAGAAAACATTAATAAGCGATGCTATGTCACTAATCTGTATGAATATCAGTCCATAAGTGTATGGGAAGATAAGGCTGGTGGATATAATCGGGATTTGTTTTTTCTTGAAACAGACGACAATGAGCAACTTCAATACGGATACTCTACCCTAATTACTCAATACAGCCTATCTCCGCAAGGATTTCAATTTTGGGACCAACTGGCTACTCAGCAGCAGAGTGGAGGAGGGATTTTTGATCCTCCGCCATTTTCTCTGGTCACCAATATTAAAAATGTGGACAATCCGGAAGAAGCAGTTTCAGGTTTTTTCTACGTTGCACATGAATCTTCCTATAGATGGAAACTTACCCCATCTGATCTACCTTATACACTTACGTTCTTAGATCCTTGTGAGCCTCTCCCTGGTGTGCCTTTTATTCCTCCTCCAGGCTGTTCTAATTGTCTAGAATACAGAGGATCATATACAGAAAATACCAACCAACAACCGATATGGTGGGACCAAAATTGAAAATATTAACCCTGGCATTGTGTTGTGCAGTGTTCACTAATTTTGTCTCTTTGGGGCAATCAGCCTCACTTAAGGTAAGAATGCTCGTTTCTTCTTCTCTGTATGTAAGCGGGGATTTGGTTGCCTTGCAGTTACAGACACTTGATTCGGAAGGGAAACCAGCGCGGGAAGGCAGCCTGATTAATTTGTACCTAGTTGACCATTCAGGAAGTACTGTCGCTATCGAGCGCTTCAATTCGGCTAAGCAGGATGCTGATCAAGCTTTTTTGTTGCCTGAAGAATTGAGTACGGGTAATTATAAATTGGTAGCTCAAATTCAAGGCTCAAGGTTTCAAACCGAAGCATTGATTCATGTTTATAGCCCTACGATTTTTTCCTCCACAGCATTACCTGAAAATGCAAATCCAGAGCTAGGAGCACATGTTATACAAGCTTCTGAAGCAGGTGAAAATATACTATGGAAAGTAGATGAAGGCAGTTTTAGTATTTCTTCTGAAACCTTAGATTTTGGGCTATTGGCAGTCAAGGTTTTTGACCCGTTATTAGAAGGGTATCCTGTATTAGGCCATGTGAAAGAATCAGAATTAAATGAAGAGACTAAGGTGTCATTTAAGTTGAAACCGCCCTATAATGATCCAAATTCGAGAATCTCGGTGTTTTTTCTCGATCAAGGATTAGTGGAAGAATACAACATGCGGGATAGTGCTTCTATGGAAGAAGAATTATTGAAGCACCAAGGTTCTTCATCGGTTTGGGCTTATCAGTTTGGCAATTTGGGAGAACCTCTAGGGGAAGTGACAGTGAATCTTTCTGATTGGAAAAATAAGCAGTTTAGTTCCTTTGATAACACCGTGCCTTTTGATGATGCGGTGGTAAATATTCTGGATCACAAAAGAAAGCGTAAATACATAGATCAGATCTATAGAACTGATTTCGATAATTACGAGCCTTTCCTACAAAAATCAGATCATGTAGCTCCCGATCAGGTGTATTTTTCTAAGGATTATGAAGGAATTGCTACGCTTCGAGAGGCGTTTTCCGGGATTGTATCAAAAGCATCAGTGAAGCGAACTAAAGATGGCTACGAACTCATTCTATCTCCTGCGAATGCAGGTTTTCGATATGAGAAAAGCCCCCTGATTTTATTCAATGGATCGCCCATTTTTCAATTTGGTGATTTGATAGAAACTCCCATGCACCAGATTTATTCGATTTCGGTCTACAATTCATTTCAGTCACAGAAGCGCTTTGGCATACTCGGACGGTTTGGTGTGGTAAGTATAGAAATGAAGCCTGAATTCGACGATCCATTAGTTGCTGAGAAGGAAGGTTATCCATTTTATTTGGGAATCAATGATCTGGTGCAAATCAACTCAGAAGAAATTGATCCCTCAACCCCTGACTTAAGGCCAGTGCTCCTTTGGGATGCTGGCGAGGCTATCAACTTTGAAAACTCTCAAACGCTGGAATGGGAAGGTTCAGATGTGAAAGGAAATCATGTGATATGGGTGGATTTGCTGAAAAAGGACGGAACATCGTTACAATGGTCGCAGCCCCTTCCGCAGCAATCCACCCAGAAGTAACTTATCTCACGCTATAACTTTGCATAAATGGTTGACCATTGGAGGCTACTCCCTCTAGCAATAATCTGCCACTAAATTTCTCCAAATAGGCTCCAACTTTGGTAGGATCCTTTGCTGGCTCATTATTTATTCGGGTGATTACAAATCCCTCTCTTAGTCCAAGTTCTCTGAGATAACCTCTAGTGAGGCCAGTGATTTTAATACCATAGTCCACTCCAAATTTATCCTTTTCGATGGTGTTTACAGCTTCCAGTCTAGCTCCGAGAATCCCTGAACTATAAAACTCCCGTTTGATTACTCCGCTGCCTCCTTCTAAATTCTGAAGTTTTAGATTGGCGGATTTCGCATTCCCATTTCTCAAATAGGTAACTGGTAGTTGGTCGCCAGGATAGTAATAGGAAAGTGTCTCTTCAAAGCTGCCTTTACCTGTAATTGGTTGAGAACCCAGTTTGGTAATCACATCATTTCGCTGCAGGCCAGCTCTTTCTGCAGCACCGTCTTTAATTACATGAGTTACGATCACACCATCCAGTGTTTTGATATTCATTTCTTCCGCCAATTCTGGTGTGATTTCGACTGCCTCGATTCCAGGGATCGCTTTTTGAACCTCACCGTATTGGATCAAGTCATTGGATACTTTCATCGCAATATCCACCGGAACCGCGAATCCATAACCAGTATAAGAACCGGTTCTGGACAAGATAGCCGTATTAATTCCGACCAATTCTCCATTGACATTTACTAAAGCACCGCCTGAGTTTCCTGGGTTAATCGGAGCGTCAGTCTGGATGAAGCTCTCTAAAGGAAAGTCTCCTCCAAGAATATTGATTTGACGCTCTTTTGCAGATACTATCCCCGCAGTCACGGTGGAAGTAAGGTTAAATGGATTTCCTACGGCTAGGACCCATTCACCGATTTTCAAATCGCGGCTGCTTCCTCGCTTGATTGAAGGAAGGTTTTCTCCTTCAATTTTCAACACTGCTATATCCGTGTTTTTATCAGTACCGACTAAAGTAGCTTTGTAGGTCCTTTTTTTATGTACAACTTCAATGGTTTCAGCTCGATCAATTACGTGGTTGTTGGTGATAATATATCCATCACCTGAGATAATCACGCCGGAACCTGTGCTTACTTGCTGTGAAGGTGCACCTCCGCCACCAAAGAAATAGTCAAACATGCTATATCTTCTTGGATCTGTTCCTGAAAAGTTTTTGATGAAGACCACTGATTCTGTGCTGTTTTCTGAAGCGTCCACAAAGGATATGGGAGCATCAGCACTTGAGCGGGATGAAATGGGTTGATATTGCGAAGCGAAATTTACTTCTGTTTTGGTATCGTTTGGAAAATCAGAGAATTGCTCTGATTCATTGAAGTTGATAGTTGTCCAAACTGCAGCTCCGGCCAAGCCTGCCAGAAAGGAAACTCCGGTTGTTTTGAATAGACTGTTCATAGATGAATCATTTTATCAATTTGACGAGTGTGAAAGTTTTCCGTTGAATAAATTCACATTTTTTAAGTTCCTAAACAGGATAAACGCTCTCTTTATTGCTTGAATATTATGCCATTTGGCAAAAACTGACGATTTGTACGAGGAAAAGTGGGAGCATCTTGTAATTTTGTCAGCTATTGAGAAAACTCTTCAAATCATTAAGGGTTTTAATTACTCGACAATCCCAAACTGAATGACAGAACCCAAACGCGTAGCCATCCTGGGCAGCACCGGAAGCATTGGTACTCAAACCCTAGAGGTAATTCGTCAGCATCCTGAAGACTTTATCGTAGAGGTTCTTACGGCCCAAAATAATGCAGATTTACTTATAACTCAGGCTCTGGAGTTTTCTCCAAATGTCGTGGTAATAGGGAATGAGAGCTTGTATGAAAAAGTACGTGATGTCTTACAGCCAAAGGATATCAAAGTGTATGCAGGCACCAAAGCAATTGCACAGGTAGTAGAAATGGATACGATCGATGTAGTTTTGACTGCATTGGTAGGTTATTCTGGCCTTATTCCTACGGTAAATGCTATTAAAACAGGCAAGCAAATTGCCTTAGCAAATAAAGAAACACTTGTTGTAGCCGGAGAAATTATCACTGCTCTCGCAAAAGAAAACCGAGTGAATATTTATCCTGTGGATTCTGAACATTCAGCGATTTTTCAATGTCTGATCGGTGAATTCCATAACCCAATCGAAAAGATTATTCTGACAGCTTCCGGCGGTCCTTTCAGAGGAAAAGATAGAAAATTCCTGGAGACAGTGACGCGTGAACAAGCCCTCAAGCATCCTAATTGGGATATGGGTGCCAAAATCACGATTGACTCAGCTTCCTTGATGAATAAGGGGCTGGAAGATGATTGAAGCAAAGTGGCTCTTTGGCCTGAAAACCGAACAGATAGATGTAGTCGTACATCCACAGAGTATCATTCATTCTATGGTGCAATTTGAGGATGGATCTATAAAAGCACAACTTGGATTGCCGGATATGCGTATCCCAATTCAGTTTGCCCTAAGCTTTCCGGATCGATTAAAAAGTGATTTCGAAAGATTTGACTTTATGAATTACCCTCAATTGACCTTCGAGCAGCCGGATTAAAGACTTTTCAAAACCTTCAATTAGCATATGATGCTCTTGCAAAAGGCGGTACAGCACCGTGCGTCTTGAATGCTGCCAATGAAATTGCAGTAGCTGCTTTCTTGAATAAAGAAGTTGGTTTTCTAGAAATGTCGGATTTGATTGGCGAAACTCTCGAAAAAGCTGAGTTTATTGCACATCCAAATTTGGAAGATTATGTGGAGATGGATATGCGGGCGAGAGAAATTACAAAAGAACTAATAACGAATAAAGTATAATGGATACCTTAATTATGGTGGGCCAGTTGCTCCTTGGATTATCAATCCTAGTGGGTTTACATGAGTTTGGGCCACTTGCTTACCGCCAAGATGTTTGGCATGAGAGTAGAGAAATTTTCTATCGGATTTCCTCCCAAAATTGCTGGTTTCCAGTGGGGAGAAACGGAATATTCTATAGGAGCAATTCCGCTTGGAGGATTTGTGAAAATCTCCGGAATGGTGGACGAATCTATGGACGCCGACCAAATGGCAGGTCCTCCTCAACCATGGGAATTCAGATCTAAACCAGCTTGGCAGCGCTTAATCGTAATGCTGGGAGGTATAATCGTAAATGTAGTTACAGGTATTGTCATTTTTGTAATCTTGGTTTATAACAATGGTCGAGACTTATTTTTCTCGTGATCAAGTAGTAGAAAACGGTATAGAAGCGCTGGAAATCGGTGAATCTATTGGCTTGAAAACAGGGGATAAGATTTTGGATATTAATGGTGAACCTTACCAATCCATTAACGATTTGACTGCTGGTTCGGCTTTGCTTAGCGAAAATGGGTATTACACTGTTGAGCGTGGAGACGAGATTATCAAAGTAGAAATCCCTAGAGGTTTTATCAATTCCTTCAACAGTCAGGAAGCAATTAACAGCTTTGTCGAAATTCGATATCCTTTTGAATTACTCAAAATAGACGAAGGTGGTGCTGCTGAGAAAGCTGGAATTACCATCGATGATAAGATTCTGTCTGTAAATGATAAGGCCATCACTTACTTCGACGAACTTAAAACTGAGCTTGCAAAAGCTAAAGATCAAGAAGCCGATATTGAATTGTTGACTAGCGCTAATGATACTATTCATACAATGGTGGGAAGTGACTGATCGAGGCACTATAGATATTGCTGTGAATCCTTTGATCGATATGGTTCAACGCAAATATGGTTTTGCGGAAGCACTGAAAAAAGGAACTACCAAAGCATTCACAGTAGTCATTGTAAATGCAAAAGCAATGGGCAAGATGTTTACAGGTGAAGTCTCTACCAAAAACGTCAGCGGGCCTATAGGAATGGCAAAAATCTACGGGGATACTTGGAACTGGACTAAGTTCTGGACAATTACCGGTTTGATTTCTATGATTCTGGCATTTATGAATCTCTTGCCTATTCCAGCTTTGGATGGTGGTCATGTGATATTCCTGCTTTATGAAATGATTTCCGGTCGTGCGCCTTCTGATAGATTCCTTGAGAATGCTCAGAAAGTCGGAATGGTCATACTCCTCGGCTTTGATGGTTTTTGCGATCGGAAATGACGTGCTGAAGCTGTTTACTGGAGAGGGATAAGATCATTGAGAAATCTGACGAATTCAAAGCCGGGAGAAATCTTCGGCTTTTTTTGTTTTTAATGAGCTCTAAAGTCCGTTCAAACTATTTTGAACTAATCTGTTGTTGCATAAACTTAATCTTATTATCTAGCGGCAAATTAGACTTTATGATTAAAATTTTAGGATTAGCAGCTTGTATATTGTTAATGTGCACGCCTTTTATTTATGCCCAAGGTCAGAGTGGTTTTATTGAGGAGTCAGTTTGGTCAAATATTAATCCTGCTACTGGAAGTAGTTCGGACTTTATTGTTACAAAAGAAGGTACTAAGCTCTTTGGTGCAATCCTCAGAACTGCTGAACTCACAGATTATAGTAAAGTAGATTTTGCTTACCAAGGCAATACAAGTTCTTATCTTCCTACTGATCTGCAGGCTTTTGGCCTAACAGAAGGTCATTTATTCTTAAGTAAGAGACGTCCAGATGCCTCGGAATTAGAGTTTGTCCAAGTACTATTTTCGGGAAAGCTTTCAGTTGGATTATAGAAGAGGTAATTATTATATCGATAATGGGGTTGAAATCCAGCAGTTAAAAGAATATAGCCAAGATATCTCCGTAGATGGAGAAAAACGTAGCCGCCTCATCAAATTGTATGTATCTACTTTAAAAGTACTTACAGCCGGAGATTGCCGGCTTAGAGCTTAACGGCTTGATAGAAAAATCTAACTTGGAAGAGCAGGATTTTATCAAGATTCTCACTCAATATCACGAATGTGAGGGACTACCATATAAGCTGTATATAGATCGGGTTAAATTTGTAAGCATTTCTCCTATAGTTTCCTTAGGTATCGGGTCAAGTTTTACGAATTCCTCAGATATTCCTGACAATGCAAATTACAATTTTAGTAATTCTTTAGATTATCGAGCTTTTGCAGGTGTTAGATTACATGATTTTAGAAGATTCCCAAAATCATCAATAGAGTCTTCGAATTGGATATGTAACTCGCTCAACAACTTATGACGCTAGTTATGAGGTGAGACATGAGATTGCTACCGGAACTCAGAAGTTTAAAGAAAGTGGTGTTCATTAT
>NZ_JBVVUG010000039.1:0-119698 GCF_055809615.1 Algoriphagus sp. 10J20-15 | reverse complement strand
GAATTTTTATAGCTATTAAAGCCAGCAGGATTCATCATTTTATCCTTGGCTAAGCCATCCATGTATTCATAGCCCATTCCCATAGGAGCACTTAGTGCTTGCCTGCTCGGAATCCGCCGGCACCTTTGTTCACAGCGGTGACTGAAAACGTAGGCCAGATCCTGTGGATATCCTGATCAATATAAGAACCATCGGTAGAAGCAAAATATTTCTGCTCATTGATTACAAATAGTGCGGAGTTGACAAAAGCAGCGCCGTTGTCCATCGCAGAATTATTCACGTTTAGAAGTAGGTCAATTTTATCCTTTACAGGGATTTCCATCGCATTCTTCTGAATAGGGGTATTCCAAGTCACTTCCCCATGACCACTTACTGGAGCAAGCACTACAGGTTCCTTTTGCAATTTGGAATTCGCTTTTGCGATAGCCACGGCGGTTTCTGCACAGCTCTTAATGCCATCTGGTGTCACATCTGAAGTAGCAGAAAAACCCCAAGTACCGTTTGCTATCACTCGAATGCCAACCCCAAACGTCTCAGAGTTTGAGATATTTTGAACGTTTTTCTCTCTTGTGCTTACATTTTGACGCAAGTATCTTCCGATACGAACATCAGTGTAAGTAGCGCCTTTGGTTCTGGCGGCATTCAATGCTATGTCTGCAAGTACTTTCTTAGCCGCTGGATCCATACCTGGCTCAAGCAATTGCTCAGCCGATACAGGATTTCCCAACACTGACCTAACCCTGGAGGTGGCGAGGGCTCCTAGCCCCATCCCGGAAAGGTGGATAAAATCTCTTCTTTTCATGGTTTAAATTTGACAAGTAGTAGGTCACATTGAATCTCCTATGCAACATATTCTACGATTGGTAGGATATTTTCATATTGGATTTCAATTTGATCTACTGGTTAAAGTGTTTGGTTTATATTCTTAGGGTTAAAACAATGTTTAATACTTCTATCAAAGTACTGTTATCCTTGGATTAAGAAAAATAAAAATACAGACTCGGTAAAAATTCAGGGTGCAAATTGAAAAATCCCTGTTGGGAATTCTAAAATCCTAATTTTTTTGACCCTTAGATTGTAAAAACTTTAAAACTTGGAGAAAGGGAATTGGCTCATTTTATTCATGATTGCCAAGATTGATAAACCTGCTTCTAGTATCACCTCACGATCGTCCGGAAGGTCAAATTGACTCTAGGTTTAGAAACCAGCTTTGTTGGGGGTAGTCTATGAAGCCAATGCGTCTGAGTAGTTCCTTTCATCACGAGCAAACTCCCATTTTCTAAAATCTGAGAAACAATCTCTTTGGGTTACCTTATGCTTGAAAGCAAACTTCCGTTCGGCTCCAAAACTTACCGAAGCAATGGCACCATCCTTTTTCAAGTCCGTTTCCCCATCACTATGCCAAGCCATCCCCTCACTCCCATTGTGATATAAATTCAGCAAGCAGGAATTGAAGGTTTCCCCAGTTTTCTTTTTCTACTAAATCCTTTAAATCCAACAATTCCTTGGTCCATGGCAATGCTGTCTTGGTGTTATTGGAATAAGTGTATTCAAAAGGCTTTTCGGCATACCAAGCCACTTTACGCTTGGTTTCTATTCGCTTTCCAAAAATCACTGCTACATCATTCTTCCATTGAATCTCATTCAATAAGTAATCCAGATAGTCCAAAGCACTGGCTGAGGGCATAATCTTTCCAAAGTAATTTACTACACCGTCTTTGGGTAGCAGATTTGTATTTTCTAATGAATCCTGAATTGAATAAATCCATTCTCTAATTTATACTTCTTGGTTTAGCTGGGCAGCTTCCCAACCTATAATTGCTGACTTTTTGGTATTCCCCCACATATAGCCACCGATTTTGCCGCTGTATTGAATTACTCGATGGCAGGGGATCAGGAAAGCAACAGGATTACTCCCAATTGCAGTTCCAATAGCGCGGGAAGCTTTTGGTTTTTCTATTTCCTCAGCTATGCTACCGTAAGTAGTCAGATTTCCCATTGGGATCTTCAGAAGGGCATCCCAAACCTTCAATTGAAAAGGAGTACCATTCAAATGCAACTTGATTTGATTGAGTTTGTACCAATCATGCTGAAAAATATACAAAGCTTCTTGCTGAATTTTATCCACCAACTGATGATAATTCGCATTGGGAAAGCGGGCTTTCAAGGTAGATTCTCCTTCTTCCTGATCTGAGAAAAAGGCCAAGTGACAAATGCCTTTGGAAGTGGAGGCTACAATGATTTCTCCAAAAGGACTTTCTGCAAAGCTGTAATTGATCTGAAGGTTTTCTCCCCCATTCTTGAATTCGCCTGGAGTCATTCCCTCAATTTTAACAAACAAATCATGAAGTCTGCCAGTGCTTGAAAGCCCAGTTTCCTGAGCGGCTTCAAAAAGTGTAGCTTCTTTGCCTTTCAAAAGCTGCTTGGCATATTCCACACTTAGAAACTGCATAAATTTCTTTGGGCTCACTCCTGCCCATTCACTAAACATGCGCTGAAAGTGAAACGGACTCAGATGTACTTGCTCTGCAATTTCCTCCAAAGAAGGTTGGCTTTTGAAATTAGCCTGTATATAAGCAATCGCTTCGGCGATACGATGGAAATTGACGGATTGACTTTCGTTCATATTCTGAATGCTAGGTTATCCAAAAGTACCCTGAATAAGGAAAATGCAAAACCCGATTCTTGCGGAGTTTGAGACTGGAGTACTACTTATTCTGCTTTACCCTTTAGCATCGCATAAATTGCCATCGCATGTCCATGACCAATTTCAAAGTCCTGCTTTAGCCAATTAGTAATTTCTGTAGCCTTAGTACCTGAGGTGGTTTTTCCACTTGACAAAACCCTTTTTCAGAAGCAAGTCCTTTAAAATCTTCTCGGGTTTTATCAATCTTTGCTTGAATAATGGCTAAATAGGCTAGAAAGGACACCATAGTAGGTTTTGAGGGCTGAATTGACCTTATGGTAATAGCTATAGGATACTGCCAAAATAGCCAGCTGATGATTAGAGGAAAAATGGTTTGAAATCCAAAACCATCTACAGCCCAATGGCTGATGCAGGCAAAAATAAAATCGAAGGTGAATCCAGCATATGCCCATTCTTTCACACGCTTTGGGAATTTTGGAATCATCAGTATCAAAGTGCCACATACTTTAAAAACAACTAATGCATTTCCGAAATACAGGGGGTATCCCAGATGACGGATCCCTTCTTTCGCAAGTTCAGTTTGGGATGTAAGAGCCGGCATTAGCCCTTCAAATAGGAAAATAAAGCTTGTTGCTGTCCAGAAAATGATTTTGTCTCTTTTAGTAGGATCCATCTTTTTACGTTTTAAATGATAGTCAAAGATTAAATTGTTGACATAATTTGACACGGTGGATTAATGACAAAGAGGAGGTGATTTGCGAAGGAGAAAATTGATGGGGCTTTTCAATACTGATCGTGCCGTTGGCACTCAATTTAAAAAATCGAATTCCATATGACCCAGAATTGCATTCTGGGCTTTTATAGGCCTTGCCGTTGGCAAGGGTTCTTTTTTAGATATTACGATGGACAAGGCTCAGGAATTCAATAAAAACAATAAATAATATTCGGCTATTAGTTAGCTGAGAATAACCATTATGCCAACGGCACAACCTGTATCAGCCCCGAATACAGCGCAGCGAAATTCGGGGTTCAAATGCAAAATGGAAAAATCTAAGAGTGCCAACGGCACGATCGGTGATAAAACAGGAAGAATTCTCAGCACAATATATTTACATCATGGAGATAATAATCATTCATAAAAAAACCGTTCGCAATCCTGTCTTAGTAACAAGGTCACGAACGGCTGATATTTATTAAATCAATTCTAATTAGATCTTCTCCAATGCATTGGCCAAATCATTCTTCAAATCTTCGGCATCTTCCACGCCTACGCTCAATCGAATCAATGAATCCACTAATCCAACTTTTTCCCTCTCTTCCTTCGGGATACTCGCATGAGTCATAGAAGCTGGGTGTCCACAAAGCGATTCTACTCCACCGAGTGATTCTGCCAAGGCAAATAAATGAAAGCTCTCCATTACTTTTCGTGCATCTGATTCTTTATTCCCAACCAATGTGAAGGAAATCATTCCTCCATAATCGCGCATTTGCTTTTTGGCAATATCATGATTGGGGTGATCCTCAAAACCTGGCCAGTAGACTTTATCTACTTTGGGATGATTTTTTAGGTATGCCGCAATGGTTTTGCCATTTTGAGAGTGACGCTCCATTCTTAGATGAAGTGTTTTGATTCCTCTGATTACTAAGAAGCAATCCTGGGGCCCAGGTGTAGCGCCTGAAGCATTCTGAATGAAAACCAGCTTTTCTGCCAATTCATCATCATTTACCACCAAAGCTCCCATTACTACATCCGAATGTCCACCAAGGTATTTGGTCACTGAGTGCATCACGATGTCAGCACCAAGATCCAGAGGGGTTTGCAAGTATGGAGAAGCAAAGGTGTTATCCACTGCGACTATGATTTTATTGCCTTTTCCCAACTTTGCTACTGCAGCAATATCGATAATATTCATCATAGGATTGGTGGGCGTTTCTACCCAGATCATCCTAGTCTTTTCCGTAATATGATCAGCTATTGAAGCCGGGTCTGACATAGGCACAAACTTAAATTTGATCCCATAACGCTCATAGACTTTAGTAAAAAGCCTGTAAGTTCCACCATAAAGATCATTAGTGCTGATGATTTCATCACCTGGGTTAAATAACTTGATTACCGCATCGATAGCTCCTAGGCCAGAGGAAAAACAAATTCCATGCTTTCCATTTTCCAGCGCTGCCAGATTATTTTGCAAAGCAGTTCTGGTAGGATTGTGCGTGCGGGAATACTCATAACCTTTGTGATCACCAGGAGATTTTTGCACGTAAGTGGAAGTCTGGTAAATCGGAGTCATGATAGCTCCTGTCGCAGGATCTGGCTCTATTCCGGCATGAATGGCTTTTGTTCCAAATTTCATTCGTTATTGGTTTAGGTTGTTTTGGTTCGTAGGAAAATGAAAATCAGTTACGATTTTCAGGGTTATTTTAAGCAGTGCGTGTTAAACTTGCAGACTTTCCCAGTGAATCCAATAGATAAGAGACCAAATATGACAAAAAAGGGCAGGATATTCAAAACTATCCGAAGGTACTTCGGCAGTCATCCTGCCGGTATTTTTGCCTGGCTCTGGGTCACCGCTATGCCTTTTATTGGAAGCGTGATTTTTGCCACAAAGTATAATCTGCTTGAAGCATACCAACTTGAAAGTGGATTTGAATTCTTCGCATATACAGTCATTGGAGCGCTGTTAATGGGTTTGGCTCTGCTGCCAACTACGCTCATCGCCCTGGCGTCTGGATTCTACTTCGGTTGGGCTTCCTTACCCTTCTTGATTTTGGGTTACTCGCTAGCTTCTGTATTAGGGTATGCTTTAGGAAAAATCACCAACATGGGCTTCACAGAATTACTTTTTAAGAAAAACCCAAAATTCCGGAAAGAAGTAGAATCACGAAAAGAAAAGGAAGGATCCTTGGTCTTTTTCGTTCAGAATCTCTCCGATTGTGCCCTTTGCAGTTTCCAATTTTCTCTTTGCCTCGTTGAATATCAAGATTTGGAAAGTATTGGTTTATGGTATTCCTGGAATGCTCACCAGAACGGTCATCGCTTTCGCCGCCGGAGTCATTGCCAATTCCTATATAGCTGCCAAAGAATCTATGAATAGTCCTTTACAATGGGGAATTGGACTTGCTTTATTGGTAATCGGCGTAGCAGGGATTTATAATTACCTGAGAAAAAAGAAAAAATGAAGTATGTGCACTAGTCAATGATCAAGGGTAGACCCCAACTCTTGATTCTCGTAGTTGCTTGATGATTTCATCAAAGTCTTTCTGCTCTATTCCTCCTACATCTTTCACTGCAATACTTCACCTCTTCCCAATTCTTTTCCCATTTTTTGCGCCAAGTAAAAGGTCTATTACACACTAGGCAAATTTTGATTGGCAGGTCAGCTTTCTTCATTTGAATTCAGGGATTTCATTTTCCCGTACATAGGGAAAAGAGTCCAGTTTATTAAGTCCATAATAGGTATTCAAGCCCGAAATCCCAACTCCCGAATACCCTTCTAAATTCAATTGCCCCAAGTCATTGATAGTATCATCTGGACAGATGATCATCTCCACCGAACCAATTACGAAAATACATCCATTAGGCAAGGGAATACTTTCTTCATACTTCATCCCTATTTTAACAGGACTTTCCTTCACAAATGGAGCATGGAAGTCTCCAATATACTCTGGCTTCAACTTCATCCGCTCAAATTCAGACGCCCCTTTTTCCAATTTAGCTGAGGTATAATGCGCTTTTTCTATAAATGCCTCTGAAACATGATTGATGGTATAAAATTCCGTTTCCATAATGTTGGGATAGGTATCCCGAGGAATAGCTGTCTGCGGGCGCATGATGAAAGCCAGTTGAGCTGGACTTGATCCCAAATGCACCACTGAGGAGAAAATAGCTACATTTTCCTTATTGGTAGAGGACCTTGTGCCAATCAGATTTGCTGGTTTGATTCCGCTTATGGAGTTGATTAAGTTCAATCTATAAGCACGCTCCAAGCGCTCTATATCTTCTTTATGTAATTTCATACGATCGGTATTGATTCAACTTGCCCTTTTCTGACTCGAGTTCAATTTCTTTTTTACATTTTCTCCAGAACGCAAAAAAGGAAGGAAAATACCCCGTCACACTGCTCAGCCAGTCTCTGGCTTCTTCTATGCCTTGATAATGTCTACTGGCGGGATGTTCTTTGTAAACAATTTGATCTGGATTAAGCAATTCCATCAAATCAGAAAACTCCCCTACAAAAAGTTGAATTCCTTCAATGTTTTCGCTTAGATCAAGTGCAAAATCCAGACATTTTTGACTCACTGGATTCTTTTGAAAAAAAGAAGGCTCTAGGAGAAAAACCAGCTGCACGTCTTCTCCTTTATGCCAGTAAGGATCAAGATTATAGTAATTGTAGATGAGCGTCTTTTTATCTTTCTCAAAATTTGGTTGAATATGATTCGGAAGTTCCGTGTGCAAATTGAAAGCTACGGTGTCAAGCAATTTACTTGGAACTTCAAGCTCATTGAATTCCTCATCAGGCTACATCCAGAAAAGTACCTTTTTGATTGTCATCAAAATAGGTATTGACATTCCATTGATTGGCAAAATATTTCTTACTGGAAAAAGCTCCCGCCACCCATTGCCAGCTCAACTGATTGCTCGCCAAATCTCCATCCAATAAGTGGCTATACATCAACTTTGCAGGCTCTAGCCAATGCGAATTGGCAATATTGCAGCAGATAGATGCCACGTACATTCGCATGTGGTTGTGCATATAGCCAGTTCGGTAAAGCTCCTTGATCGCTTGGTCAACTGTATTGATTCCTGTCTCTGCATTGAGAATAGCGGATGGGATTTGATGATTGGAAATGGGAGCTTGCTCTTGCTTGAGATCTTGATTTATCCCCTCACCTTTTGCAATCCATACTTGCTGCCAGTAATCCCGCCATGCTAATTCTTGAACGAGTTTTTCAACTTGGTACCACTTCAAATCCAGGGTTTTGATGTACTCAAAAACTTGCTTGGTGGAAATCACACCGCGTGAGATGTAAGGGCTCAGCCTTGTTACTGCCCCGTCTTTATAATTTCGAGTAGAGCTATAGCTAACTGGGTCAATAGCGCGAATCCTACGTTCTATGGAAGGCAAATCTGTTGGAAAATGATTCACTAGCTAATTTTATTTAAGGAAATACTTCGTTGTCTGGAGCACTTGAATCGCTCGATATCAGGATTTCTCTTTTTCAGATGCTTCTGACTCACTCCACTATTCACACGCTTTCGCCACATCTTAAAAGAACTTTCTTTGAGTTCTTTCCGCATCAGCTTAATCACCTCAGCTTCACGGATACCAAATTGTGTTTCTATAGCTTCGAAAGGCGTTCTATCCTCCCAAGCCATTTCTATAACTCGATCTGTTTCTCGCTCAGTCATTCGTAGTATTCTAGTTGTGAATCTCATTCTTATAAAAAAATGAGACTTCATTCCTTCCTACATTTAAAGCTTAGAGCGGGTAGAAATGTTTTGATGAATCCAGACTTTTTTGGTTAGTACCTCCCCCTATTAAAAAATAATATGCTATCCGCTTTTGTTCCAGTATGGAGTCAAAAGCAAAAAAAGGATAGGTTAAACTTAGGAATTGAGGCGGTTTCAGCCTGTCCCGCCAGTGCGGGAGTCATCGGTCTTCCGACGATAAGCAAAGAATCCAAAGTCACTGGCATCTTTGCGGATAATCATACAAAATATTTATTCTAGCAAAAGAAACTTGCCAATGTACAAATGGAGCATATAGCAAGAATGAAAAGGCTAAAAATCGTCAAAGGACGTTTTTTGTTTTGGAAGACAAATTTGACCCCCAGAACTAAAAAAACTAGTTGGGCAAGCAGAAACGGAATGGTGAGTAGTTCTACAAAAAATACGATAATCGCAGAGTTTAATTCCAAGAAATTCACCAACCAAAGGCAAATGAAATAGCCAACAATTAAAAAATTGATACCTGTCACTGTTGAATCATTCAATCCACCACGCATGATCTGGCTTATTTAAAATTAAAACTTGACTTCAAGCACATCGTCTAATAGCTCGAGACATCTCTTTCTCAAAATCTCCAACATGAAAATTCAGTTTATTTTCAGATATACCTCTCTTCTTTAATCATTCCTCTTTTCTTTTAAACCTTACTAAAACGAAAATACCAAAAACTATCTCAATGAGGGATCCAGTAAGAGCTGAACCGAATGATTGGATATTAAGCGCAAAAAGTAAATACGCTGCTACACCCAAAGCAGCTCCAAGAATCCAGAAAATTTTATTACCATATAAAGAGGCAAAGGTCAAATACCTTCCGCCTATGATTAATAACATACCTTGAAAAAACCACTCGGTATGCTGAAATGACAATAAAAAAGCAATAGGTAAACACATCAGCATAAACACTGTCCCTTCCATAGCCAAGTTCCCCAAAGGATTTCCCTTACTATGTGCTCCTCTTATTTTAATGATTTTTGCCAGTGCCACACTTAGAGGAAAAATGAACATTCCACCTATCAAAAGTGTCCAAATAGCATGATTATCAGAAAACTGAAGAGATACCATTGATGATATGAACCAAACAAAGCCTGATACCAGCATGCCCACCGCCCCATTTCCATATCCAATACGCATGTCTCTCTGTGCTTGAGCTACTGAATTAGAATTACTTAATGTATTGTCGGTAGAGTTATTTTTCATTTGGCTTTCAGACTAATTTTATCATCCAATTATCTCAGGGTAAAAGATTCAAAGATATCATATCACAAGATCTATCAAAGACCCGATCAACAATACCGCAAAACTAGCGCTCTCCTATAGCCCAAACTTCTCCCCTTCTAAAACTTATTCAATCACCCAGCTACTTTATAAATGAAGCAGCAGTACTAAGAAGAAGGTACTGGGATCTATACGAGCACCTTACCTGTTTTTGGGCAACCACTTGGTTTTAGTATACAGGCTTTTGATAGGTGCTTCCAAATCGAATTGGGATAAAACCTGCTGAGGCGAATACTATGATAGATTAGATTCAGACTCCAATGGAGCAATTGCAAATCCAGCTAATCTACTGAGGCTCATTTAAATAATCAAAGATGCTTTTCTCCTTTCTCTATACCAATCCAAAGGATTGAAAGCATCTGCGTTCTAGCTATTTATTTTTGAAATATGATAATTTTCTGAAGACTGATAACACAGGGTATTTACAGAAGGTAAAGCTTAACGTATCCAATTATTATAGCCACGTAATTTCTTAGCTTATTTACTTCCAGTGCAGAAATGGATTATTGATTTGGAATCAATTTTCTATAAAGCAAACTATGCTCCTCCATGACATTTCCATATTCATCAATCAGCCTAAACGTAACCTGAGGTTCTTCTTCATTCATGGAAAAAGTAAGCTCACCAAATGCTTTTAAACCTTGTCCAAGATATCCAAAAAGTTGCGTAGAGGAATCCTTGGCAATTGCTTCCGGTCCGGGAACTCCTCCTAGAGATGCAGGTCCAAACTCGTAAAACGCAAATCCTGAATTTCTAGGGATCGTAAAACCACGTGCACCATGCCGATCTCCACTCAGTAAGAGTACTCACAGGAATATTTTCAGTCTCAATTAACTTGTAAAGCTCTTCTCGAGCCAGCGTATCCCAAGTCCCCCAAGAATCTTTGCCATCCGAGATAAAATCGCTCCACATTGTTCCGCTGGAAATCACTTTGAAAGTTGCAGGGGAAGTGATCAGTACATCCTTCAGCCAACTCAACTGTTCCTCCCCCAAATAAGAATTATAAGCTCCTCTTCGCTCATTTTCCCGGAAGGATCGAGTATCCAGCATGATGACCTCCACATCTGCTATACGCGTATTGAAATAAATACCTGCCGATTCATTCTTAGGATTATTCCAGTTCTCGGCCCAAATAGCCCGAAGCGCCTCCCTATCTTCTTTGCTAACACCTTTAGGCAATCCACTTAGGTCATTATTGAGGTAATCATGATCATCCCAAGTAGCATATACAGGAACATTTGCGGCTAACTTTTTCCAAGCCTGCGAGACATCTCTTAGCAAATAATCAGATCTATGCATGCTGAATTTGGTATCTCTATCATCCACAGCCAAATCACCCAGTAACAGCATAGCCATAGGATCTCGAGCTAAAATGGCTTCCATCAAATTTGGGTTATGCAAGCCTATCTTATGAAAATCTGAAGCAAAGGCTAGTCGTAGCTCGCTTGTTTCTTCGATTTTTGAGGCGGTTTGGAAAGTACCTTTCGCCATCTCTGCACCTTGTATTTTCATTAAATAGGAATACTTCGTTGCTGCTGACAAATTTCCTAAGACGATTCGCTCAGCTTGTCCGGCCACGCTTGGATTAAAAAAATAAATCTTTGTTTCTTTACCAGCTAAATCTGCTATTTCAATTTCAATCAGATTTTTACTTGCTGGTCTAAGCCAAATACTTACTCCATTCTCTTTGATATCTCCCAACATCGGTCCAGAAATCAAGGGAATGCCATTTTTGAGAGCAGCTGCTACAATTCTTTCGTCTGTAAAATCAACTGCATTATCCTCGAATACCGACCTAGCTTCCAAATAAAACTTTCTAATATTCTCAGGTAATCTCACATAACTATCGAGAAGCAAACTGTCAATTTCCAACGTTCCCTTGTGTGCTTGTGGTAAAGAAACGTCATTTTTTACCGGTATGGAATCAGTTCTTTGCGCAAAAGTAGCAGTACTAAAAAGAGTGACGATAAAGGCAAAGAGGCTGGATATTTTTTTAAATCTCATTGAGAGTGGGGTATTGGAAGTATTGGAAAAGTTAAATTACGGCTTTAGCGGGTGGTAAAAAAGTTGAGTTCTAGGCAAAAGATGGCTTAATGCAAATTCGATTGTATAGAAGCAGAGTGGGAAAATTACATCTAGCCAAAACCCTTGACAACGTTCAGTTGGGTTCCCAGCATATAGACCACACTCAATGGGGAATTGACCATCGGAAAATCCGCACGACCGCAAAAAAAGTAAGGATTTTTATAAATCCATCTTTATGGTAGATTAAAGAATTGATAGATATTTTGTCTTAAAATCAAACTACTACTAAACCCCAAACTCCCTAACCTATATGAAAAGATACACACTTGCTTTAGCCTTATGTTTACTGTTTTCAGTACTTGCTTTTGCACAAGACAGTAAGGTTTTTGATCAAATGACAATGCAGAGTAAAATTCTCAATATGGAGCGGAAATATGCGATCTATCTCCCCCCAGGTTATGAGACCTCGCAGCGCTCTTACCCTGTCTTGTATCTACTTCATGGAGCCGGAGATGATCAGACAGGTTGGGTACAGTTTGGAGAAGTCCAACATATCGCTGACAAAGCCATCTTGGAAGGAAAATCCACGGCTATGATCATTGTCATGCCGGATGCCAATACCGGAAAGCGCGGATACTTCAATGATGTCAACAATGAATGGCGATATGAAGATTTCTTTTTTGAGGAACTGATGCCTGAGGTAGAAAAAAAGTACCGAATCAAATCTGAGAAAAGGTATAGGGCAATAGCTGGATTGTCCATGGGAGGCGGTGGCACATTTTTCTACGCCATGCACCGCCCGGACTTATTTTCTTCCGCTTGCCCCTTAAGTGCATCATTGAGGAATTCCACTTTTGAAGAATTCAATCAAGGACTTCAAACCAATAAAACCGAGGTAATAAATACTAATACCCTACAAGGTTATTATGACCGGCATTCCGCACTAAGGCAAATCGAATTGAATGAGTTGGAAGCGATGAAATCTGTAAAATGGTATTTTGATTGTGGGGACGATGACTTCCTTTATGAAGGAAATAGCGTAGTACATATCGCAATGAAGAAAAAAGAAATCCCCCATGAGTTCAGAATAAGGGATGGAGCTCATAATTGGACCTATTGGAGAACATCCCTTCCCGAAGTGTTATCATTTGTATCAGATACCTTTCGTCAGAAATAGGCAGTAGGTAGATTTAGAACTGTCCTTTTAGAAGGAATATGTGTTGTTTGAGTATGTGGGTATAGTCAATAGCTTGCCGATAGGCTCGATCAAGTTTTTTACCTCGACTTTTCATTTCTATTAAAATCGTCTATTTTCAAAACAGATCAATGTAGCCGTCTCTCGCATCCAACTTTTTTACGCGATGTACGAAAGTTGAAACCCGTTTGCTGCTTATACCAACTACATGAAAAAAACTCTACTAAAAATGGCTGATACATCCGATCCCTCATTAGATGTATCAGCCCATTCCTAAGAAAAACATAAAGCGCTATCTTTTATTTCGTTCCAGCTTAGTGCAATGGTTTTTCTCTAGAAGGTTATGGTGTGAGGATGGTGGTTGCTAGCGTTATTCACCCAAGTAAGATAAGAAGGTCAATTTCAAGTTGATAAGGATAAGAAGGTCTAGATACATCCGACTACTGTACGGATCTACACCTAGCGACGGCAACGCCTAGAGTACGCTCAGAGGGGATTACTGCAGATGAGCAGCTGGACAATCATTTTCAAATGATCTACCTCAACAAATACATCTTCCCATATCCCTTTTTAAATGCCTTATCTCCGGCAGTAGGTCTATGCTCCATGAATTGCCCGTTTTTGCGAACTAGCACACGGTAGATGTACACACCATTGGCGAGCTGGTCGCCAAATTCATCCTTACCATCCCAAGCATAGTCAGTTAAGTTATTTCCGATGCGGATAGGACCTAATTCGTTCTGCAAAATCTCCCGGACAACTTTTCCGGTTACAGTCATGATCTGAATCTTAATTTCATCGGGCACTTCCATACCTGTGACCGTAAAGACAAAGTGAACACTAGTACTGAATGGATTCGGATAAGGATAAAAGTTCGTGATCTGGGATTCGTTGATCACCTCAAAAGTAACTTCATAAGGTTCACTGGAATCCTCATTAACCACTCTTAGGGTATAAATCCCATCTTCCAATGGTCCTGGAATCAGTGAAACTTTGAAGTCCTCATCTTCTGAAGCCGGTGTCCAAGTCAAGTTTGGATTGGAGAAATTAACCCGCTTAAAGTCACAGGATTCGCAGTTCTGCTTCAGATATAGATCCAGCCCAACTGTGTCTTTCTTATACAATAAGGTTTGATCATTCTTCAGAAGGGCGGTGATCAGTACATTTGGCGAGACGATATCCCCGTCCATGATGTAGATTCCGTCAAAGTTTACATCCAGCAGTGCGGTAGAATTATCTCCCTCCACGATGAAGTAGGAACCAAGATCTACCTGATTATTGCGGAAAGTCTGCTCCCGCTGTATTCTAGGATTGGCAAAAATCTCTAGTTCATTCTCACCGGATTTCCCGATGGAATTAAACTCTATCGTAAAGTCAAATGACTCTCCGGCTTTCAGCGCAGGGAATTTCTTCGAGAATTCCTCCACTTTCTTGCTCGTCAGATGGGTCATATTCCAATTCACCTGAATAGAATCCAGGAAATTGTACTTGGAAATATTCTTGAATTGCAGTTCCAGAAGCCCAGTTTCTCCCTCCCGAAGATTCACTTGCTCTTTGGCAGATTTCAGGATTAAAACTCCCTCAGGAACTCCAGTATAATTCACCTGCCACTTATCCAACTGAGCTGGGGCGGTGGAAGCAGGATCATTCATACTATAGCGAAGTTTCAGATATGGATAAACATCCGTACTGATAAAAGACAGATCCATTTCCTGATCGTAAGTATTTCCTATCAAGAGATCCTCCTCCCCATTTTCCTTCACTCCGATGATGTCAAAGAAGGTTTTCTCTTCCTCATTGATCCAGTTTCGAGCATTCACATTTTGGAAGAAACGCTCCCAAGATGATGCAGGGCCAACTCTTGGTGTCAAAATCATCCCCGAAGTCAGGTAGCCTGAAAGCTCAGTATCGAAGGAGAGTGTTTGCTGAGAAGCCGGAACTTCCATGTTTTTATTCCCTACTATCTCAATCGCCTCACCCGGACGCATGCCTTTTCTTCCGTAAAGAATATAAGGTTCACCTGTTTTCAAAGCTCGCAGCGTAGCCTCGCTTGCTCCAAATTCTTTCAGCTTTTCAAACGCAATATCTGGCCAAGCTTCAAAGGTGACATTGCCTACAGAGAAAATCACCACATAATCACCAAGTTTCACATTGTTCACATACTGCTCCAGCATAGTCTGCCCCGGCGTTGTAATCCAGGAATTCTGAATACTCTGGATCATTTGCGGCACGCGACCACAAGCTCTGGAATCCAGTATATCAAATCCGGGAACAGGAATCGCAGGGTAGGGCATCAGGCTTTTTTGCTCAAAAGCCACCAAACCCAAGGAGCCATTAGGACACAAGCGGCTGTTGGCATTATTCACATTATCAATGATCTGCGGGATCTGATTTAAGTAGAATTGAGTGTTGCGGAAAGAAAGTGTATCCACCGCAGCCCCAACCGTAAAGACCTCAATATTAGCTTGCTGATCTAGGTATTTCCAGCTTCTATCGGATTCTTTGATTTCCAGATTTGTCAACTGATCCTCAGCAAGCTGGTGAGTCTGTGCGCTGAGTCCAGCCTTCTGGGCCAGATGGAATGAAAGAGAAACTGGAATTCGTCCAAGCATCGGTTTCGCCTGGTTTTGTTTCCTGAAATTTTGATCTCCAATAATAGGTGGTGCTATCCGAAAAAGCAGTCAGAGCCAAAGGCATTTCTGCCAATCCTCGTGTCAGTGACTCGAACTTCCTTGCGATAGGCGGAATTAAATGCAACAGCAGTATCCAACTGGATGATGATGGTGCGGTCTTCAATGATTTTTCCAGGTGCCTGAGCAATTAGCTTCGTCTCAGTTCCACTCACGATTCCATATTCTATGGGATAAAGATTGAGTGTTCCGCTTAGTGGAATAAACTTGGTGAAGCTGACAGAATTATTGGCAAAGGTCATTTCCTCCACTTCCCTTTTTGAATTTACCTCAATGCTAAATGTGTTTTCTCCAGCTGAATTTCGGCCGATATTTGGAATAGTAAAATTGATAGAATCAATTCTTGGGATATAGGGGATTTTTACCGGATCAAAGCTTTCGGTAGTTCCATCAGGCAATCTTCTACTCACTTTATACTCTATGGAATCAGTATCTACACGGCCGATATTTCTCAGGACGAAACTCAATTTCAAACTATCCGAAAGTACAGAAATAGGCACTTCATCGAAGCTATCTACAGAAACCTCTTCGGCCTTGACCGCATAGTCAGCTTTGTCTGCAGGAAAAATCCGTACGCCCGGATCACCATAATTAATCATCTGCTCCATGTGGGAGTAAGACAGCGGACTTGTGCCATAGCTATCAATATATTCCTCCTCAGCTTCCCGCTTTACCTCACCAAGTGTGCGATAAATCAAAGTACTATCGGCAAAAGCCTTTCTGTAAAACATATCCGAATAGCGGCGCAGATACACATCCACACCTATGGAGGAGTTAGCCAAAACTGAAACAGCTCCCTTATCCGGTGTAATCACCCAATCTTCCCCTTGGGTATAGCTATTCCCATAGGCACTTCCGTAGTCGCAACCATTGAAAAGCATGACTGGATATTTCCCCTTATTCTGATAATTCAGTGTGGGATCAGAGGCAAAACCAATTTCAATATCAATGACTGTAGGTGAACCATGTCCAAAAAACGTCAGCATGGATCGGCCTTCATTCAGATCTCCTGTAATGTCAATCACTTCAATGGTGGAATTTGAACGCTTGCGGTAGGTGGTGACATTTCCTCCAAGATAAGGTCCTTCGGCAATGGTTTTGAAACCATTCATGAAATTGAAATACCGCTCCAACTCAAACTCGGATACTCCGCCAGTGAGGTGAATCAACTCTTTTTGCCAAGGTTCAGCAATGCCAACCGCATCTTTTTCTATTGCCTTGCTAAGGTAATCTGCCAGGTGTTGTGAATTTCTAGCCGGAATCCTTCCTACTGCCAGGGCAGGAGCCAAAGGTTTGTCAGGGTCAAGTCCAAGGGTGTAAACATTGTCCGAAAAAGGAAATCCACCAGCAGGAACTAGGGTCACGAAAGCTAAAAGCTGCGGGATTGTTTCGGTAGAAATAAGTAACACCACCAGCCCTGGCTGTGGAATAAATTGCCAAAGCTCTACCTGCAAGAAGCATGTGCGTGGGTTTGTGAACGGGAAAATACGCCCTCAAAAACTCATAGATCGCAGCAGGGGTATATTCTCCATAGGAAAACTGATTATACAAATCCTCCACTTTCACTGTGAGCGTATCAAACCCTCCTCCTGCCGGCGAAGCTCTGTGTTCAGCATAGGATTTTAAGGGATTGTCAAATTGGCTACTCGGCTGCTCCAAAGCTGAATGTCCAACCAAAATATAATTAGCGGCTTGTGCAAGGTAATTCCTAAACTTAACTGGCTCTAGCGTAGCAATCGGGATGATATTCTGCTCGTTTTGAATCCAAACTTTGCTAGAATCACTTGGGATAGAAGACCTGAAAGCCAAGATCTGCCCAGTTGTACTTAGTTGTACTTTTTGTGGATTAATAGGATCTCCAATATCTATAGCTGAATAATTTCCAGAAATTCCCGTGAGCTGGATTCTCTGATTTCCAGATGGGGAGATGAACAATTTTGAGGTAAAATCACCGGAACTGACATTATTTCTATAAGTGATTTTGGCATAAGCCACAGAAATATTATCCACAGATTCTGCTCCCGCCGAATTCACCCCAATGACTATACTTCCGTCCGAATTGAAGTCACTCATAGCTAGGTCTAAGGTGACCTGAGGATACTCGTATTGAAGGCTCGAAATAGTGCCAATAAGCCGCTGATTTGCTGCAGTAGGTCCAGCCAAAATTCTTGTGGTGTGAGGATTATACGACCTACCTACCAATCCGATTTCGAGCTTGGCCGTGCCTGTCCCCATTACTCCGAGTTGATTCAAGGTTAGCTGTCGGGTATTTCCTTTTGTGATGACGGCTGACATCCACCCTTGCCCCTGATCAAATTTGGATAATCTAAAGTCAAATGCATAACCCACACCCAGCGAATATTGCTCTCCAAGAGCCAATAATTTCTCTGATGCATAACTTGTCGCTAATGGCAATGATGCTTCTGGGGCAGATCGGAGATTCATCCGCTTTCCATTTTGCCCTGAACTAACTGTCAGAAAAAAAGCAGTGGTGTCAGAATTGGTATTGAAATAGGGATTTGGGATCTTTTCAAAGTCCGTGTAAAGCAATTTATCTACCGTCCCGTCATTTCGTTGTCCAAAGAAATCTATGTAATCGCCCGAATCAAAACGTCCATCATTTTCTCCTTCAATGTGAATTGCCACTTCCTTTCCTCTATGATAAATGCGGATAGTTCTAGGGTCCAAGCCAGTTAGGTTTATCCCTGAGTTGCTTAGTGAGGTGGCAGAAATCCGATGAATTCCATCTGAACCGGTTAGGATTTTATAGTAGGTTTGGTCATAATTATACCAAACAGGCTCCTGGGCTAGAGCTAGGTTGGAAAGCATGAGAAATGCCAGAAAAACGATGCTGATGTTTTTTATCATTTGTCTGTCCAGCTTTTAAATTTTCTGAAATCAGGATCCAATTTCTCCAAACTCACTTTTACACTAAACACATGGGAATAAGGTGTTTCTGAAACATTTCCAATATCTGAAAGGGCGTAATCAATCTGAAATCGCTCACTTATAAAAACCCCTATACCCATACTCGGCTGCATATTCAAGCTTTCTTTTCCCTGAAAATCCTTGATATACTGGAAATTCCCAACACCTGCGCGTAGGAAAGCAATATTCTGAAAACCTGCTTCCAGTCCAAACCGTGGGTCTATACTTAGCAAAGGCGTACTAATTACGGTGTTTCTTTCCCCATCAAAAGTCATATCCAAGTCCAAAGTCGTTAGTAAATTAAACTGCTTTCCGATTTGAAATGTGTAAGCCACGGAGGAAATCGCTCGTGGCAAGGTCAATTCCACAGAATTGACAGGAATCTCGTTATCTGTTTGTGAGTATATCTCCCTAACTAACTCGGCATCATGAGACCAAGCATTGAAAGTGGTAGTGATATCACGAACCATCAAGCCCAGCGTCAACTTATCTTTCACATAGATTCCGCCCACATCTAATCCAAAACCCCATGCTTGAGCGAATTTACCTACATTTCTATGGATGATTTTGGCGTTCATGCCCACTTTGAATTTGTCTGATAGATCCCGTGCATAGCTGAGAAGCATGGCATAATCTGCCGCATTAAAAAACTGGATATTATTGTAATTCAAAGCGCCATTCGCATCATAGAGAAATCGGGTATCGGGAATATCGTCCACTCCAAAGCGAATGATAGAAACAGCAACTTGGCTTCGGTCTTTGATAGGCGTAGTGAAACTTAGATAATCGTATTGTGCTACTCCAGCAAAGTATTCCGAGTGCATTAGACTGAACTCATATTTATGCTGGACTCCCATCAGGGCCGCAGGATTCCAATAAGCCGCCGTCACATCGCGCACAGCCGAAACCTGCGCTCCACCCATCCCTAGAGCTCTGGCTCCTACTCCTATGCTGAGAAATTCATTGGAATATTTGGGAGCTAAATCTTGAGAAAAAACATGCGTATTCCCCCCCACTAAGAGGATTAAGAGAAAGGAATAAAAAACTGTAGTTGCTCTGCTAAAATTCACCTTTCAAAATAAACCAAATAATCAGTCCAATGGTAACCGGTGCGAAAAATAATGAAATAATGCCGCTTTTATAATCTCTTGTACTGCCAGAAACCTTACTTACTTTCTTTTCTTGCTCTGCAGGAAGACAGCTGATCTAAGTTACCATGATGCGAGTTTTCACCTATACTTAAGTCGATTTTAACCATTTACTGATACAATTGTAGAAATACACCTAAACTATGAAAACTGGATTTTGATTTTATTGACGGAAAACAGAAATAAGCATTAATACGGATCGTACCGTTGGCACTCATAGTCTCCTCAATGCTCCTCATTACCCTGAATTTCGCTTCGCTGTATTCAGGGCTAATACTGGATGTGCCGCTGGCACAAATAATAATATGTGTATCTGCATGGATGCACGTACCAGAATTTTTTCTAGTTCAAGCCCCCCTTAACACTTTTGGAAAGGGAGTATTGCCAAATTTGAACCTCTAGCCTAAATTAAAAGCACATACTTTCACTTAAGTGCAACTTCACTTATAATAAATTGAATAAACAGTTTGCCTAAGGCAACACCTGTAAAAGTCCGGAATGCAATTCTTGGTGAATGCAGCATATGAAAATAGCGAAGAGTGTCAAAGGCAGGATCGGTAATCAATTTGGTACTACAAAGGCCCAGACCACCTGTCCGCCCCCGTACATAAATATGTTCAGAAATTTAACATTTCATTAAAGTTGGAAAGCCAATATTTTTTTTGAAAACTTTTTTTCCTCCAAGTTCAAAAAACCTAAAACATCAATCTGAGTGAAATAAGAGTGGTTTTTTGACTATATCACTATACCTACTACCTGTTTATCACAAGGAAATAGGTTATACAAGGTAGCTTGGAAAAGATTGGTATAATTTTTCTTTACCAAGAAGGGACGGGAATAGGTATTTTCCGAAACATTGACACATAATCACCTTACAAATGAATGTCGCCAACACACAGATTCAAATGCGCAAAGGGCTCTTGGAGTTTTGCGTGTTGCATATCATCTCTCGAGGCGAGGTTTATACTTCAGATTTGATCGAAGAGCTAACCCAAGCTCAAATGATCGTAGTGGAGGGTACGCTGTACCCACTGCTCAACCGTCTAAAGTCAGCCTCATTGGTCGAATATCGCTGGGTAGAGTCTGAATCCGGTCCGCCGAGGAAATACTACTCCATCACGGAAGAAGGAAAATCCTTTCTGAGCACTCTCTCCAACACCTGGGATTCACTAGTCAATTCCACCCTTCTTATCACCTCAAAGAATTGATCATGAAATCTAGCCCTACATCAACTATCTCAAAGTGGAGCAACTCTCTAACAGGCGAGATTCCATCTGACCGTAAAAATTTAATGACAAACAGATGAAAAAGACTATAAGTATAAACATCAGTGGGATTCTTTTCCACATCGAGGAAGACGGCTATGATACGCTCCGAAAATACCTGGATGCGATCAATCAGCACTTTTCTTCCTATAAAGACAATCACGAGATCATCTCGGATATTGAAAATCGAATTGCCGAGATCTTTCTAAGCAATCTGAAAAACAATAAGCAGGTAATCTCTGCGGAAAACGTAGACAAACTCATCGAGAAGATGGGGACTATAGCAGATTTTGCCTCTGTAGATGAGGAAAAAGCGGAAGTTGATCAAGAAGAGGAAAATACTGCCAAAGACCAGATTTCTATACGTATGTCACTCCTCCGGAATCTGAGAGAAAAGGGTATAAAAAATTAATGCGCCTGGAAAACCGTAAAATCCTCGGTGGTGTTTGTGCCGGAGTGGCTCATTATTTTACCATAGATCCACTTTGGACCAGACTGATTGCCATCCTTTTGCTTTTCTCTGGGAATCTACGGTTCAACTTCGGTTTCTTGGATATTTGGCCATTTGATGACTTCAGGTTAAACCTAAGTTTTGGGATTTTCGCAGCAGTAGCCTACATCGTATTATGGATTATCCTTCCTGTTTCCTATGAAATTGAAGAGGATAAGAATATCAAAAAACTATATCGGAACCCTGACGATAAGGTAATCGGTGGTGTGGCAAGTGGATTGGCAGCATACTTCGGTGTGGAAGTGGTCTATACAAGATTGGCATTGGCCTTTTTGATTTTGGCGGGTGGATCTGGATTCTTGATTTATCTTATTCTATGGATTATCACACCAGTGGCGAGTTCGATCACTGAGCGTATACGTATGAAAGGTGGGGAAATCACGCTGGATAATATTGATTCGACCTCTGAAGGAAAACATAAACCCTATCCCAAAAGCCCCAGAATCAAAAACTAGGCAAATCCTTCTTACTCCATTTAGAATAATAGGACAGGTCATCGAAGCTATTGGATCAGCTTTGGGACCATTAGGAAGATTCTTCCTGAATGTGATCCGGGTGATCTTCGGTTTATTTGTATTCTTTATTGGATTAGGATTGACCATCGCACCTATATTTAGTTTGGCTGTTTACTTGGGCATATTTACCAATGACGACTACCGAGTACTAATGGATAATTTCCCAGTGGAGCAATTCTCCAATTTGATCCCAATCTGGTTAGTGGTAGGAGCATCGTTCCTCTTAATCATCCCAGGTATTATCATCATTCTGCTAGGGCTTAGCGTTTTGATGCAAAAGAATCTAATTGGCTCCAGATTTGGCTTTGTAGCACTTGGCTTATGGTTGCTTTGTGTAGGAATCTGTGCTTTCCAAATCCCATTGATCGTAGCACAATTCAAAGAAGAGAACTGGCATAAAATCGAAAACACAGTGCCTGTCACTGAAGGAATCATGATTCTGCGACTAAACCCAATCGGTGAAGAGTCGACGTTCAATAACGTAAACCTGAAAATCGAAGGGACTTCTGATAGCACAGTCACACTTCGCGAGGATTTCTTTGCCAGAGGCAAAACTAAAGCAGAGGCAATGAATAATGCCAAAATGATCACTTACCGATATGAAGTATTGGATTCTATGATCACCTTCGATGAAGGTTACGATGTTTCCAACTTGGATAAGTTCAGAGATCAAAAACTGAATCTCTTTCTGGAGATACCTTATGATAAACCATTTATCATGGAACGCTCGCTTCTTGAAATCCTAAGAAACACTATTTATAGAAATGGCTACAGTTCAAACGATCTTTCCCAAAATGCAATCTGGACATTTAATGAGCAGGGATTAGTATGCTTGACTTGCAAAGAGGATGTTGAGCTGGAGGAGGAAACTGAAGATGTAAACTTTGAGGTAGAAGAACCCGATACTGGAGAGTACGACAGAGCACAACTCGACAGTATAAGTCGGGCAAAATTTAATCAGTCCCAAGCTCCCGTAGATACCTCAGTTGTAATTGACTAATATTAAAGGCACCCAAATGGGTGCCTCTTTTTTTGTATCTTTTGGGTTAAACCCAAAAGAATATGGATGTAAGCGTAAAATTTTTAGGTGCAGCAGGTACAGTCACTGGTTCCCGCTATTTATTGGATCTTGGAGATTTTGAATTTCTTGTCGATTGTGGGCTTTTTCAGGGAAGAAGGGAACTGCGGCGGAGAAATTGGGACAAATTCCCAATGCCACCTACTGATATGGAAGCGATTGTGCTTACTCATGCACACATGGATCATATCGGTTGCCTACCAAAACTGGTGAAAGATGGTTTTAGAGGACCAATTTATTGCACTGCCGCGACTGCTGAGCTAGCCAAAATCCTACTCCTTGACTCTGGTAAGCTACAGGAAGAAGAAGCAGAATATGCCAAAAAGAAGGGTTATTCCAGTCATGAGAATCCAGAGCCCCTTTATACAGTAGAAGATGCAGAAGCTGTATTTCCCTTGTTGGTCCCGCAGAACTTCAAAAAACCTTTCTCTATTCATCCTTCAGTGGAAGTGACTTACTATCACGCAGGGCACATTTTGGGAGCAGCTATAGTCAAGGTTGTGATCAAAGGCGATTCCCAAACAAAAAAATTGGTTTTCTCAGGAGATCTAGGAAGATATCATGATCCTATACTCTACCCTCCTACCCTGATTCCTGAAGCAGATATAGTATGGATAGAATCCACTTATGGGGACCGTGTTTCTACTCCCGTAAAACCTGAGGAAGAGCTCGCTAGCGCTATCAATGATGTGTTTGATCGAGATGGTTTGGTGATTATCCCAGCATTTGCGGTAGGCCGTACCCAGTTGGTTATGTATTATTTGTATCAGTTGGTGAAAAAAGGAAAAATCCCAAATGTGCCTATATATCTGGATTCACCCATGGCCATCAATATATCTACCCTTTATAAAGATTTCCACCAAGACCACCAGCTTATAGCAGTTTTAGACGATCAAGCTCAGCATCCATTCCAGCATTCTCAGTTGCATTATTTCAGAAAACAAGAGCAGTCACGCACGCTCAATGACCTGAAAGGAAAGGCTATCATTATCTCCGCAAGCGGCATGGCTACAGGAGGCCGTGTCCTTCATCATTTATTTCATCACTTGCCAAATGAAAGAAACGGCGTGGTCTTCGTAGGATATCAGGCAGAAGGAACTCGCGGAAGGCGTTCTGGTGGATGGAGAGCCAGAGGTACAGAATATATGGACAAGAAGTTCCTGTAAAAGCTAAAATCTATAGCGTGGAAGGACTTTCTGCACATGCCGATCAAAATGAGTTGATGGAATGGGCTGAGGGGTTCGGTGAAAAGCCAAAACTTGCATTTATCGTTCATGGTGAAGAGCGTAGCGCAGGTGTGCTAGCGCATAAACTTAAAGATGAACTAGGCTGGAATACCATCATCCCAAATTATTTGGAATCATTTATGCTGTTTGAGGAAATATAAAAACCAGGAGATTTACTCCGCTCTGAATCTATAATTCCATCTACTCATGAACCAACTACTTAGAATTCTGATCGCATTTGCATTTACATCTATCCTTTTCCAATGTGCACCCTATCAACCCGAAGGTCAGGGTGTGGTAGGTCAGGTAACTTGGCTTGAAGGCAATCAAATGCCTATGGTGTTGGAGGAAGAAAAGAAAGCGAAGGATACCAATATAGGAAACCCTGTAAAAAGAACAGTACGGGTGTATCCATTAATTAAAATCTCTGATGTGACCTTGGAAAATAGCTTGTTCCAGTCGGTGGCTGCCAAACCCATTACCGAATTCGAAACCGATGAAAACGGTAAATATTCCATCAACTTGAGCCAGGACGATATTCCATACTTACAGTTGAAGAAGGCGGGCTTTTCGCAAGCATATTTGATGGAGATGGAAATGTCCAGCCGGTGACCGTGAAAGAAAATGAATGGACATTGTTGGATATTGTGGTGAATTATAAAGCAGCGTACTAATAGCTCAAGCTTTTAGGCATTGGAGCATTTTCTGAACTCTTTGCCAAGATGCATAGTTCTCCACCCATTATTTATCATTAAGCAATTATGGAAAAAACTACTTATCCTAAATCATTTTCTCATATAGGAATCACCGTTCCGGATATTCAAAAGGGCGTAGATTTTTATCGTGACGTCATGGGCTGGTATGTGATCATGGCTCCTTCCAAAGTAAAGAAAGAAAAAGAAACAGCTATTGGCCAAATGTGTATAGACGTATTCGGAGATGATTGGGAGGAATTTGAAATCGCTCATATGTCCACTTCTGATGGAGTAGGTATAGAGTTATTTTCCTTTCCCCATGGTGTGAAAAAGGCTCCGGCTTTCAATCCTTTTAATACAGGACTATTTCATTTTTGTATCCAGGATCCGGAGATTGAAGCGCTTACCAATAAAATCGTAGCGCATGGAGGCAAGCAAAGAATGCCTATTCGTGAATATTATCCTGAGGAAAAGCCTTTTAAAATGGTCTACGTAGAAGATCCATTTGGAATAGTATTCGAGATATATACTCATAGCTACGAATTGACCTACTCATCTGGAGCGTATCAGAAATAAGAACTTGTCTTATAAAAGTCTATTATCAGCCCCAACATGGCATTTAGTCAAGTTGGGGCTGTTTTATTAGTCGTCAGTTTTGCAACTCCTTAATAAGATGATTCAATTATTTTGTAAGTAGCAGGAAGCCAGCCATAGGTTTATAGTAAATTGTAATTTCCTTACTCATTTTGTAAAGGCTTAGTTTTTTTAATCCTTACTTTCGATACAATATAAAGTCACAAAAAACGTGATCAGAAAACCCCACGTAAAACACTAATTTTAAGGAGATTAAGATTACACCTATCTTCAGTCAATTCGTTAAATAAAAATAATTAACTTTTTTTCACTTACCCACGCAACCATTTTTTCAATACGGGCATCTACCTAATTGAAAGCTAATTCAAATGTTCAGCAGAGTCAATTTTTCAAACGAATCAGATTTACTACAAGGATGTCTCAAAGGAGATAGAATGGCGCAGCGCCACCTGTATGATCAGTATTCGGGAAAATTCTTGGCCATCTGCATCCGATATCTAAAAGATCGGGAACATGCCGAAGATGTGATGATCGAAGGCTTTATGAAAATCTTTGAAAAACTCCCTCAGTTTCAGTCAAAGGGAAGTTTCGAAGGCTGGATGAAGCGAATCATCGTCACTCAAGCTCTCATGACGCTGAGAAGTCATCGTCATCTCATGATGGAGATCAACATGGAAAATGAGACTGAATATCAGGATCACAACTACGAGCTCAACCATATGGAAACTGAAGATTTGATGAGAATGGTGGAAAGCCTTCCGGTAGGATATCGGACAGTATTTAACCTCTACGCAATCGAAGGTTTCTCGCACCAGGAAATTGGAGATCTCCTGGGAATCACAGAAAGCACTTCAAAGTCCCAGCTCAATCGGGCAAGGAATACTTTGAAGGAAAAAATTGCCAGTCAAACACCAAAAGAAAGGAGAATCAATGGCTAAGGAAAAAAATAATCTCGATCAGTTTTTCAAAGAAAAACTAGAAAACCATACTGAAAGACCAAGCAAGCTTGCCTGGGAAAGGCTGGAATCTCAGCTTCCTCAGCAAACTAAATCCTACAAGGGGATTTGGTGGGCAGCGGCTGCCTCTATTACTATCCTTTTCACGGTTGGATACTTTGTCTTGAGGGAAGGGAGATGTGACCGTAGAAAAGCCAATGCTTGCTGACAATACCACTGAAGAAGTAATTGATACTCCAACTCAACCAGAAGTCATAACACCTGAAGAAACAGAGAAAACGCAAAACGAAATTGAAAATCAGCAGGCTGCTGAGGAATTGAATACTAAACCTACTACTACTACTACTACTACTACTACTACTACTACTACTACCACAAAATCTAAAGCCAAGCCTGCTGATACTTCTTCTAACACACAAAAACCTCAGAATACAACTCCTCAAAATCTAGTCGCGATGAACGAGGTAAAAGAGGAACCAAAGCCAATAAAAACGGAAGCTCCCAAAATCGAGGTGGAAACACCTGATTTCAAGAAGCGGAACTACCCCCTTTGAACTTGGAACAAGCTGTAGCACAAGCAACAGAGTCAGTAGAAGCTGAACCAGCGTACCGGGTTAAAATCTACTCCAGTGGGCTCAAAGAAGAACCAAAAGATAAAAACCTAATCGCCGAAATCGGCAAAACTGTCAACGAAGTAGAGGACTTATTGGGCAAAGTAGATCAAGGGTTTGCAGACCTGCAGGATGCAAAAAACAATCTCTTCGCTTCAATCACCACCCGAAAATCAAAAGCAGAAAAGTAAACTTCACCAACTCATAAAATTTGAAACTCAACATTAAATTGGGCATGCCCCATGCATCAATCGGAGACCTTTTTTGCCCGAAATGCAGGATGCCATTTGATAGAAAACTCTAAATACAAATGAAAAAATACCTTCTATTATTTTGTTTGATGGCCATCGTGCAAATGGGATTTGCGGGAACCATGCCATCGGTAGACCACGGCGTTCTAAGTGACAGTGTAGTGGTGGAATTCGGTGGTAAAGCCTGGAAGAATAGTAATCATCGTAAACAGCAAAGAGGATTTTGAAAAGCTAAAACTGATGAACATCAATCAGATCATCCGTGAGCTGGATCTGGAAGAGAATGAAGAAACCGGAGAAACAACCATCGTTGAAATCAAGAAAAAAGATGGCTCATCCAAGCAAGTGGTTAAAGTGACAGAAGATGGAGCGGAGACCGAAGTTTACATCGGCAATATGCGTCTGCTGGTAGATGAAACCGGTGAAAACACAAAAGTCCGATTTAACCAGGCTTAAAAAGGAAAAGCGACCCTCCTTTCAGAACCTATTTTAATCTGGATCTGGGAGTAAATAACTACCTGGAAGATGGGAAATTCCCAACCTCTGATAATCCATACGCTGTAAAAGGCTGGGGAAGCTGGAATGTAGGAATCAACTGGATGGCTGCGCAACGAATTTCCAAAGGCTTCTATTGGGACTTTGGACTGGGATTCCAGTTCTACAACTTCAAGTTTGAAAACCGAGATTTCCAAGCGGTAAGAGGTGACGATTCAATTGATTTCCTCCAGAGAACAGATGTGGACGGATTCAAAAGCAAGATATCTGCTTCTTATTTGACCGCAATGACGATGTTGGAATTGGATTTTGGCAAAATGAATGACAATGGTCGCCGTGGAGTAAGAATTGCCGCAGGACCTTATGTTGGCTATAGGCTAGGCGGACAATCCAAATATGTCTATCGTGAATTAGGCGGATCTGGACGTAAGAAAGACAAGCAAGACACTGGTCTTTACCTTCAGAATTTCAGATACGGTATCCGTGGAGAACTTGGAATCGGAAGAGTTAAATTCTTTACCACTTACGACCTGAATGAATTATTCCAGGAAGACAAAGGACCTGCTCTTAACCCGATCACTTTTGGGATAGTATTTTAAGCGATCTCATCTTCACTACTTGAGTCAGACTGAGCGACCTAGTAAGCTATCCGGGTCGGAATAGGCTTCGACTTCGCTCAGCCTGACTATTAAAAACGAATTTTTAGTCAAACCTTTTAAATAATGAAAACTACACTACTACCACTATTATTTCTTGTCCTATCACTTCGCCAGGCCTTTGCTCAGGACAAACCAGACACGGTGATTTACACGAAAAGTAAAGTAATAAAGGTCTTTGGGAATACTTGGTCGTACCAACAAAAAGAAGACGGAAAATGGATTCTGGATATTGAAGAATCAGATGAAGTGAAAATCAAAGATCTTAAACAAAATCGTCGATTCACTGCCGGAATAGACACAGAGTTGGGAATCAATCAGGTGACTCCTACTGACAGAATGCCTACTGTAAAGCCTTGGGGTTCCTGGTACTATGCTATCAATTTGATGGGAACTACCAAAATCTCTAAAAACTTCCATTTGTACTCTTCTATTGGGGTAAACTGGTATAATTTCAAATTAGAAGACAGAAGTCTAATTGCCGTAAAAACTCCAGATGGAATCGTTTGGGAAGAGTTTGCAGGACCTGGCACAGGCACCAAATCAAAAATCTCAGCTTCCTACCTCAACTTTACTTTAGTACCTACGATTCTTACCAATAATCAAAAACTCCGTCTTGGAGTCGGAGGATACGCAGGTGTGAGAATCGGAGGTAGAGGAAAATATGTCTATGACGATGAAAACGGCAAGAAGCAAAAGCAATTTGAGAAGTCTAACATGTACGTGGAAAACTTCCGCTACGGAGCACGTGCAGAGATAGGAGTCAGTGACGTCACCTTATTCTTTAATTATGATTTAAACAATCTTTTCCAAGAAAACTTAGGCCCCGAGGTACAGGCAATCAGCTTCGGAGTTACTATCAGTATAAACAACCAGAACTATGAACAGACTATTCAAATTTTCGAGCTTGGCCTTAGCCATGATACTGATCTCAGTGGTCAGCTTTGCACAAAAAGTATTGGTTGACGCCAATAAAAACTATTCCAACATCAAGGCTATCGAAGTTAGCGGTGGTTGGCTGGATGTCACCTTCTCAGGTGGGTCAGATTCTAATGTGAATGTGGAGGCATTTCTTGAATCTTCAAATGAAAATCAAGACATCATTTTTGTGACAGTCGGCGATGTATTAAAGATCTCTTACGAGCAAAGTTCCAACAATTCTTCCTGGGGTAACAATCGAAATAAGGGCTATATCAAAATCACAGGTCCAATGAACATTGACCTAGACATGAAAAATTCCTCAGGAACCTTGACCGTAGATAAAGTAGTAGGTGATGAAACCAACCTGAGAGTTTCATCAGGAAAAATCACGGCCACCAACATCTCAGGCGATTTGACCATCAAAGCCAGTTCAGGCTCTCTTTTTATAGACAAAGTATCTGGAGATATAGAAGCTGGAGTAACTTCAGGAAATGCAGACATCAACAATGTGGGTGGGAATGTTGACTACAAATCAACCAGTGGTTCATTGACTGCAGATAGAATTAAAGGCGAATTAAGTGTTGCACTTACTTCAGGAAATGCAAAGTTGAGTAACATTGGATCGTTGGGTTCCATGAAATTCACATCTGGCAATATCAGAGCGACTAATGCTGGGCTTAGCGGAAACACCAACTTCAACGGTACCTCAGGGAATTTCAAAATTCAAACTTCTTCGAATTTGAAGGACTTCAATTTCTCTTTGAAAGCGTCCTCCGGAAATCTTAGGGTAGGCGGGATCAATACAGGTAAAAATCTGGAAATTGATAATGATGCCTCTGCTTGGGTGAAAGGGTCTATTTCTTCAGGAAATATCTCAATAGAAAACTAATCATTAGCTATAATAATCCGAAAAGGCCAATCCGCATGGGTTGGCTTTTTTTGTATTTTCTAACCGCGGGGATCGCAGAGGATTACGCAGAGAACACAGATAATCAACATTATTAGCAATGTAGAAATCTAACATTCAGATCGAATATTCTTGGTTATAAAATCTTAAATCTAACGTCTAACGTCTTGCATCTAAAATCTCAGTCTGGTCTCGAAGCCAACCTGATCACTTCGGCATCCTCTTTATTCAGCTTTAGCAATTTTTGTATTCGCTCAGGAGTTGGCTTGGCTACAGAAAAAAAGAATAGCGCCACGGCAAAAATCACGTTGTAAATAGCCGACCCGAAAAAAAGCAATCCAGCTGAGCAGATCAGCGCAATCACAAAAAGTATTAAATATCGCTCTCTGGTGGCGCTTGTATAAATCTTCAATTTCATCAACAGCTCGTCAGTGTGAGAAACTGCCTTAATTTTCTTGCGGAAAAGTAAGTATTGCGCCAGCAAAAGACCAACTCCTAATCCAGACAATACCTGACCAACAAAAGCAGGCAACTCCGGTAGATCCCACTTGATTTCCCCACTGGACTGATACAAATAGATCATCCCAAAAAGTGGTAAAACCAAGATCAGTAAGACCAAAATAAGTTTATCCAGGTTTTTATAAACCCTCCTGAATTCCTGAGTTTCCAGATTTGGAGTTTCTTTGCTATTATCCAAATTACTCAATGGTGATTTTGACATCATCTGTTAGTGGGTGCCCTACACAGCAAAGCACATAACCTGCTTCGATTTCATTTGGACTAAGACCAGCATCCTCATCCATTTTCACTTTTCCACTCAGTAATCTACCTCTACAAGCCGTACATAATCCACTTTGGCAGCTATATGGCATATTCAGATCCTGAGAAAGGCCAGCTTCTAGTATGGTTTTGTCAGGTGAAACTGTGACAATACTTTCCTCACCTTCCAAAATCACAGTGATATCTCTTGTCAACAAACCACCTGTAATCCCATGCGCAGCATCCTCATGTGCTTTATCCGCAGCTGAAGAGTAAAAGCTCTCTCGATGCACTTTTTCACTTGGTACACCTAGCTCCTCCAAGACAGCAACCACATTATCCATGATTCCTTCCGGACCACAGGCAAAATATTCTTTTTCAAATTCCGGATCCAACTCAGCTTTCTTAGCAAAGTCAGCAATACTTTCCTTTGTCAATCTACCCTTCATCCCTGTCCAAGCTTCCGAAGGCTGACTTAGATTGTGAATTACTTCCAGTCGATCAGGGTTTTTCTCAGCCAATGCTGCTAACTCCTTCTTGAAGATAATCTGCTCTTCATTTCTACTGCAGTAAAGCAAGGAAACCTTGGAATTTGGCTCATTTACCAGCACAGATTTAAGAATACCCATGATAGGCGTGATACCACTTCCGGCGGCTACTAAAAAGAAATGCTTCTTGTTCTTGGAGTGAAAATCAGTGGTGAAATTCCCCAAAGGCTTCAACACATTGATAGTTTTTCCAGGAAAAACTCGTTCATTTAAAAAATTAGAGAATTTGCCTTTTGGCACTCGCTTGACAGAAATCCCGGGAAATGGATCCACATAAGGCGAAGTACACAAACTGTAAGATCTTCGCTGCTCTTGTCCTTCAAACTCCATCACCAAAGTCAAAAACTGACCTGGCTTATAGTCCAAAAACGGTTCTGGTTGCTCAAAATACAAGGTTACTGTATCCTCTGTCTCTCTTACTACCTCTCTCACTTTTAGTGGCAAAAACTGTGGAGCCTTTACCTCTTCCTTCTTTTTCTTAAATAAATTGAACATTCCTGATCTGAGCTTTTATCTGTTAAACGGTTGCAAAATTAACGCTGAAAGCCAAATATTCTGGCTTGTCACTGATTATTTGCTCATGATAACTCAGATTATGCTTTAGTGGTTCGAATTAATTGAAGGATATTTCCCGAATTAGCCTACTCAAAACCGAACTTTTGGCTTCAAAAAATTAACTTTACAGCTTCCTAAAACCAAATTGATTTAAAGAGATGGAATTAAATGCATTGACCGCGGTGACTTCAGTAGATGGACGCTATGCTGGCAAAACTGCTCCGCTGAGAGCATATTTTTCTGAATTTGCCCTGATCAAATACAGAGTGCACGTAGAAGTGGAATATTTCATAGCACTTTGCGAACTTCCATTGCCTCAACTTAAGGATTTTGATAAAGGCTTATTTGCAAACCTAAGATCTATCGTTTCTGACTTTTCTATGGATGATGCAGCTACCATCAAAGCCACCGAAAAGATCACAAACCATGATGTGAAGGCTGTGGAATATTTCCTGAAGGAAAAATTCGATGCGCTAGGTTTAGAAGCACACAAAGAATTTATTCACTTTGGACTGACTTCCCAGGACATCAATAACACGGCTACGCCACTGATGTTAAAGGAAGGCTTGAATGAAGTGATTTTACCTCAGCTTAATGCTGTAATCGATAGACTTCATGTATTGGCCAAAGATTGGAAGGATATTCCAATGCTAGCAAAAACGCATGGTCAACCTGCCTCCCCTACCCGGCTGGGCAAGGAAATCGAGGTGTTTGTAGTAAGATTAAAAAAGCAGCTTGAACTGCTTCACCACATCCCTTACTCAGCAAAATTTGGTGGAGCAACAGGCAATATGAATGCGCACCATGTTGCTTATCCAGAATTTAAGTGGAATGAGTTTGCGTTTCAGTTTGTGGGTGAATATTTAGGCTTGGAAAGAAGCTACCCAACTACGCAGATTGAGCATTATGATAATCTGGCAGCTGTTTTTGATGGATTGAAAAGAATCAATACCATTCTTTTGGACTTGTCTAAGGACGTGTGGCAGTATGTGGCTATGAATTACTTCAAGCAAAAGATCAAAGCTGGGGAAATCGGATCATCTGCGATGCCACACAAGGTAAACCCGATTGACTTCGAGAATGCGGAGGGGAATTTAGGTATTGCCAATGCCCTTTTGGAGCACTTGGCTGCAAAACTTCCTGTTTCGAGATTGCAGCGGGATTTGACAGACAGCACAGTTTTAAGAATCATCGGTGTGCCACTTGGTCATATGCTGATTTCTTTTGAGTCTTTGCTGAAAGGACTTGGTAAATTAGAATTGAATGAAGCAGCTATACAATCAGATTTGGAGGAAAACTGGGCGGTGGTAGCGGAAGCAATTCAAACGGTATTGAGAAGAGAAGGATTCCCAAAACCTTATGAAGCGCTAAAAGACCTTACCAGAACGAATACAAAAATCACCGAAAAATCTATTGCTGAGTTCATCGCCAACCTACCGATCTCGGATGAATTGAAGGCTGAGCTAAGTGTGATTTCACCATTTAACTATACTGGAATTTAATTGATGTCGGATGTCGGATGTCGGATGTCGGATGTCGGATAAGTAAACTTTGGTTTGAGCTTAGAGTTTCAAGATCAACTTGAATTTAATTTGCAATAATTAAAGTCAGTAAATCTTACTTTTTTACCATGAAAATCATTCTTAGAGCTCTGGTAGTGTTAATTAGACAAGTTTGATTGTACTTTTCCAATAAATTATCAGTAATTTACTTTCATCAAACAGAATAAATAGCAGTTCAAATACACTCAACTGCTGTTTAGACTTTAAACACTCTAAAGCTTAATGTTATGAAAAATAAAAAAACAACAACTTCAACTCAAGAGAATCAAGTTACAAATGCGGCTATTGATTCGGTTAAAAACATTTCCGAATTAGGAAAAACCGAACTTTTGAGAAAGAAGAAAGTAGATCCAGGAATTGAGTAGGGATTACACTATTCCAAGATATGTATGTCTGCTTTTGTACCAGGATGGAGTCAAAAGAAAAAAAGGATAGGTAAAATTTAAGAATTAAGGCCGCTTCGGCCTGTCCCGCCTGTGTGGAAGTCATCGGTCTTTCGACCAGATAACCAAGGATCTAAGGTACATGGCATTTTTGCGGATAATCTCCTAGAAAATGTATTAATCGAAAACCGTGTGTGAGACACTGACGGTGGCTAAGGACTTCCTAAAATCAATTAGTTGCCACAGGCAAAAAGATCTCAGCCATCATACAGCGTGCACTTCCACCTCCTAATTTTTCTATTGTAGGAATAGAAGGGCTTATGATGGTCGAGATATTTTTCTATCAGTTGAATCTGCCCCACATTCAACGAGTCCAGTGCAGTTTCAGACATAACGGTGAACTTTTCCCCGCCGTCATTCCCTACCTCAAGCATATTCCCTGCGAAATGAAACTTTTGCTTAGGAGTGATAGGAACCACTTTTTTACCGGCTTGAGTTAGACACTTCTGCACAGCCTGCTTTTCAGAAGCTTTCGGAATACTATCCAAACAAACAACTGCTAAGTCTGTGCCTACATGCATCATTACATTCGTATGATAAATAGGAGAAAGTACTCCTTGATTCTCCTGCACAGCATGAAAACCTATTACTTTATACCCAAGCAGCTTGCCTAGATAGTCCAGAGGAATGGTATGGGTTCGTTCTGAAAAACAAGCATAAATTATTTTGGACTGATGATCTATAACCATACTGCCAGTGCCTTCTAAATACTGCTCATCCTCCTCAAAAAAACTTAAATCAATGATTTCCTCAACTTTAAATTTCCGCTGCATCAGATCCTCCACAAAATCCTTTCTTCTTTCTAGTCTTCGCGTAGGAGAAAACATAGGATATAGAATCAATCTACCGTCAGGATGTGTGCTAAACCAGTTGTTGGGGAAGACAGCATCGGGCTTGATTGGATCAGAAGTATCATCCTCCACGATCACCTGTACTCCTTGATCTCGCAGCATTGCCACAAATCCATCAAATTCCTTCTGCGCCAACGCATTGATCTCAGAAGCAGGTCTATTATCTGATTGTTGATAAAAGTTATTTTCAGCAGTTTCGGGATTGAACCCAAAGTTTGCTGGACGAACCATCAGAATAGTAGAGGTAGTTTGCATTAAGGCTTTTTAGCTGTGTACTTATAAAGAACGGGATCCAGATCGAATCGTTTTTCACTCAAGGTATAGTATGCTTTTCCGCTCGGCAAAAAACCTATTGCCTCACCCTGAGGCTCTGGAGAATATGGCAATTGAATAGGAGTTCTACTCATGGCTTTCTCGATAGACTCCCCTTCTTTTCTCTGCCAGTAATATATTTCCAGGTAATTTTTGACTAGAATCTGACTTCCATCAGCTGAAATATCTGCCCCAGTAGCGCTGGTAAAAGGCAACTTAATCAACTCCTCTAATTCTACATCAAGAGTTCCAAATTTCTCAGCAGGCAATCTATAAAGTGTATTTACACTATCTCGCTTGGACACTATGAAAATATCTCCTGAAATGGGATCAACCATCAGAGATTCCGCATCTCTAGCACCTCCAGGATAGTTAAATGTCTGCTTTTCCGGAATTACCTGCGTAATTGATTCCTTTTTCATTGGCTCTGGCACTCTATAAATAGCGACTTCATTATAAGCAGCATTATTATCTCCAATTTCGCCAACATAAATATAGGATTTACCATCTGCTCCAGGACCTACTGCTATATCCTCCCAGTCTCTATTTTGAGCTCCGAGAAACTCAATTTTCCCCACATTATTCCCGGTGGAATCCAATATAAATATAGCCGCTTCTCCCCCACTATCATTATGTACATACATCAACCCGGGAAGGGTCCTACTGCAGGAAAGGCCTGATATCTCATCTAACTCCTTATCGATTAATGTAGAAACAGCAATTCCTTCACTAAAAGCTGTAAGTAATTCCTCCTGTGCATTAACGCAGGAAAATGAAAAAAATAATAGGATTGCGCTGACTGATATTTTCATAAGATAGCCTTAGATACATTCAAAAGTAAATAAAATGCCCGAGTAGGCACGCTATTATACATCAGCTTGGAAGGGAATTTTTATATTAGTGGACATCATATACACTACCTATGAACCCAATTCTAAAGAAAATGACATGGAAAGAGGGTATGAACATTCAAGTATGGAACTGCCCGGCAGAACTTGAGGGATTAATTATCGAATGGAAAGCAGAAGGCTTGTTAGATGGTAGCAAAAAACCCGATTTTATGCTGGCTTTTGTCCATACGGAACAAGAAGTGAAAAAACACTTTTCTGTGATGCAGAATCTTGCCCCAGACGATCAGCAGATTTGGCTAGCCTACCCCAAAAGAACTTCTAAGCGTTACAAAGCTCAAATAAATCGCGATTCTGGATGGAAGTATCTAGGTGAGTTTGATTATGAAAGTGTTAGACAAATTGCCATCAACGAAGACTGGTCTGCTTTACGCTTCCGCAAAACAAGGTATGTAAAAGTCATGACCCGGAAATTCAGCGTGAAAGACCAAAAGTAAGAATGTAGGTTCAGTTCCAAATTCTTTGTGATCAAAAAACACTACCTAGAAAGCCTGCTTGCAACATCAATCAAAAAAAGTAACAAATTATTCGAAAAATTAAGTCTCTGATTTTGAATACAAAAACAACACACAAAGTAAAAACATGTAGTTTTTCCTGATTGTAGTTTGGAATAATTGGAATAGCCTCCTACATTTGCATCACCAATTCGGAACAAGCTCCGAATGAAACACAAAATTCCTCCTTAGCTCAGTTGGTTAGAGCATCTGACTGTTAATCAGAGGGTCCAAGGTTCAAGTCCTTGAGGAGGAGCACCTAAAGCCTCATTTCGTAAGATTTGAGGCTTTTTTTTGTTTTGACCAAAATTATTGAAGTCAAAATTCTCTTAAAAACCTGCTGTTTTCCCATTGAGGGGTTACAATAAAGTTGCTCTAATAAAATCAATTACAAAACACAGCATCGGCCTCCTTCCGTTAGTTAGATTATTTTTACAACACTGGTTTCCGGCTATAGTATTTCACGGCTACATTTGCAGTTCACCTAGACTGATTTATTTTGAAGTATCTTGTTTTTTTCGCTTTCCGCCCTTTTGGCACTTGCATCTTGCAGCTCACCAGAACCTATCGAATTTTCTATAGTTCCTTACCCTTCTCAGATTGAAACTGGAAGTGGTCAATTTCACTTGAGTTCCAACACCCAGCTACTCGTTCAGAGCCAGGAAGAATTTTCGGAGGAAATCGCCTTTTTCAATCCATGATGCAGCAGGCACTTGGCCAAAAACTCTCTGATGGAACTGGAAAAAACATATTGGAAATCAGGAAATCAGAAAACTCTGACACTCCAGAATCTTACCATCTTTCCATCTCTGCTGACAAAATACTCTTGGAAGCCGGAGATGCTGAAGGTATATTTTATGGTATGATTACCCTAAGTCAGCTACTACCTGCCAGCTTTGAGTCCGGGCAAATTAGTGAAGGAATCACCTTACCTGAACTGGAGATTAATGACCAGCCTCAATACGACTGGCGGGCTATGCATCTAGATGTTTCAAGGCATTTTTTCTCCATGGATTACCTTCGACGCTATGTGGATCTGCTATCGCTTTATAAACTCAATAAACTCCATTTACACCTGACTGATGATCAAGGCTGGAGAATAGAAATCAAAAAATATCCTGAACTCACGGAGCAGGGAGCCTGGAGAACATTCAATGAACAAGACTCTATTTGCATAGAAAAATCCAAGGAGGACCCACGATTTGCTTTGGAATCAAAGCACATAGAAATGCGGGATGGAACTCCATATTATGGAGGATATTATACTCAGGATGAACTTCGCGAATTTGTAAAGTATGCACAAACCAAACATGTTGAGATCATCCCCGAAATAGATATGCCGGGACATATGATGGCTGCAATAGCGATATTTCCCGAATTGGCCTGTAATGGTGAAGCAGCCTGGGGAGATTTGTTTTCTACCCCACTTTGTCCTGTAAATGAAGAAGTTTACACGTTTGTAGAAAATGTACTAACAGAAGTAATGGACATTTTCCCTTCAAAATACATCCATATCGGAGCCGATGAAGTAGAGAAAAAGACCTGGGAAGAGTCAACTGCTGCTCAGAAATTCAGTGAAGGAAAATGGAATGAAGAACGTAAATGAACTGCAATCCTATTTTGTAAACAGAGTTTCAGCTTTTCTGCAAAAAAACGGCAAAGAAGTGGTAGTCTGGGACGATGCCATGGCTGGGGGAATTGATCCTAATTTGAAAGTAATGTACTGGCGAAACTGGGTAGCTGAAGTCCCTGATAAAGCTGCGCAAAATGGGAATGAAGTCATCCTAACTCCCGGTGATCCATTTTATTTCTCTTCTCCTAATTCCAAGCTATTTGACATTTATAACAAGCCACTCTTGGGATCAAAATTCCCAAAAGAGCTTTCGGATAAAATCAAAGGTATGCAAGCTTGCCTTTGGACCGAAACTATACCTTCTGAGGCGCTAGCTGATGCTATGCTTTTCCCAAATGTGCTGGCCTTGGCAGAAAGAGCTTGGTCCGTCGAAGAAGCCCAAGATTGGGATACATTTAAAACCCGACTTAAAAATCAACTTCCTCGACTGGAGCAGTTAGGTGTGAAGTATGAGTACAACCCTTCCACGAAACTGATTCCTTTTATGAATGTGGATACCGAGGCGAAGCAGATCGGAATCACCCTGGAAAGCGAAATCAGTCAGCCTATCATTTACTATACCACCGATGGGACTGAGCCAACAACTGCATCTAATCTGTATAAGGGCGAGTTTTTTGTAAAAGGAAGTGCCACAATCGCAGCAGCTGTTTTTCAAGACGGGAAGATCACCGAACCAATACTTCGCAAGCAGGTAGATTACCATAAGGCAATAGGCAAATCTGTGGAATACCATAAACCTTGGAACAAATCCTATCCAGCAGGTGATGCAGGAAGTATGACTGATGGCTACCGAGGCGGAGAATCCTACAATGATGGCAAATGGCAAGGCTTTACGAATGACTTTGCGGTAACCGTGGATATGGGTGAAAAAACTACCCTAAACTCCATCTCCGCTTCTTTTATGCAAGCCGCCGGGCCAGGAGTATTTATGCCTGAATACGTAGAAGTTGCTATTTCTGATGATGGGGAGAATTTTGAATCCATTCTGAAAATTGACAACGATATTCCCATCACTGAAAAAACTAAAGTGGTTAAAGACTTCAAAGGATCCTTGAAAGGAAAAGAAGCACGATACGTAAAAGTGGTAGCTCCAAACGTTCAGAGAGGGTTTATTTTCGTAGACGAATTGGTCATTAATTAGTCATTTTTAAAAAGTCATAAACCCAAAATCATGAAACTTCTCCTAGCCTTCCTTTTTCTGTTCCAATTCACTACCCTATTTGCACAGGAAACGATCGTTTACCAAGGTGGTCAAGAAGGACATGCTACGTACAGAATCCCAGCAATTATTGACTTACCTAGTGGCGAACTTTTGGCTTTTGCCGAAGGCAGAGTAAATGGATCAAATGATTATGGTGACATCAATTTGGTGCTCAAGAGAAGCAAGGATAAGGGAAAAACTTGGTCGCCACTCCAAACCATAGTTGATTACGACGACTTGCAAGCCGGCAACCCCGCGCCAGTAATCGATCTTTTTGATCCAGAATATCCGAATGGCGTGGTGTACTTATTCTATAACACCGGCAACAATCATGAATATGACATCCGAATGAATAAAGGAGTTCGTGAGGTTTGGATGATTTGGTCACTTGATTTGGGCCATTCTTGGGAAGAACCGGTAAACATCACCAGCCAAGTTCACAAGCCAAATAACCCAGCATTCAATGCTGCATACACCAATCCTGCAGACTGGAGGCATTATGCGAATACTCGCTGGCCATGCCTTTCAATTCCAAAATGGAGCTTATAAAGGAAGAATCTACGTAGCGGCAAATCACTCCCAAGGAGATGCCCAAGATGAATTCAAAGATTACCAGGCACATGGTTTCTATACTGACGACCATGGTAAAACCTTCAAAATCTCAGAATCAATCAAATTTCCTGGTTCTAACGAATCTATAGCGGCAGAACTTCCGGATGGCAAAATGATCATGAGTACGCGTAACCAACGAGGCGATATACGAAGCAGAATTCTCGCCTATTCAGAAGATGGAGGAGCAACCTGGTCTGAGCAATACTTTGAGAAAAGTTTACCTGATCCTGTATGCCAAGGTTCTATCCTGTCTTTTGAAGACGAAAGTGGAAATACAATTCTCGCGCATTCCAATAATGCTGATACTGAAGATCGAAATAATCTGACATTAAAAATCAGCAGAGACCTAGGTAAAACTTGGCCAGAATCCATGCTGATTGACCGAAAAGACGTTCCCAAAGGAAAAACTTGGACAGCTTACAGTGATTTGGTTTTACTTGATTCACAAACCCTAGGCATCCTTTACGAACGAGATGATTATAAAGAAATCGTGTTTAAGTGGATAGACTGGAAAAAGTAACAGCGAGCATAAACCTAGCCCAGCAGCCTACTTACCTCTGCTTTATACGTTTGGCCAATTGGAATTTCATTCCCATCAATTTTGATTCGATTACCCTCGATGGTTTGGATTTTGGCTGTATTGACCAAATAGGACTTATGAACCCGTAGAAATTTTCCTTGCACCAATTTCTTTTCCAGCTCAGAGATTTTCTCCGGGCAAATAATCATACCAGACTGATGATAGACCTTGCAGTAATTCCCAAGAGCCTCGACAAAGCAAATCTTATTCAGTTCAATCTGCACGTGCTTTTTGTCTGACTTAAGAAAAATTCGCTCTGGTTCATTCTCTTTTTTGAAAGCTGGAGCATTTGAAGAGCATACCTTATTGATTGCCTTGATAAAACGATCCAAACTAAAAGGCTTCAGCAAATAATCGGCAATATCCAGCTCATAACCTTGGAGAGCAAACTCCTGATGAGCAGAAGTTACAATCACTTTGGGAGGGCTTGGCAGAGATTTCAATAATTCAAAGCCTGTAAGTTTTGGCATGTTGATATCTAAAAAGATCAGATCTACCTGATTACTCCTGAAAAACTCCAAAGCCTCAAAACCATTGAAGAAATTGCCCGCTTTTGCCAAAAATGAAAAGTTCTCACAATAGCCTTCAATAATACGATGCGCGATAGGCTCATCATCCAATATAACGTAGCTTACCTGCTCCATAAGATTTCCAAAACCAAAGTATAGATACCGTTCTTTTGAGTGATTTGCAAGGTATGTGAGCCAGGATAGGTTAATTCCAGTCTCCTTTTTAAATTCTCCAGTCCTATTCCAGGAGCTGCAGATTGGGAGCTGAGATCGAAATTATTTTCAACTTCAAGCCTTAATTTTTCCTGATTCGAATCCAATGTAATGGATACAAACGCCTCTTCTGCCAACTTTTCAACTCCATGTTTAAAAGCATTTTCCACAGGTACAATAAACAGTAAAGGAGAAATTAATTTGTCTTCTGACACGGACACACTAAAATCAATTTTAGGGAGTTGGCGATGACGAATTTTGTGCAGTTCTAGGAAATTTTCCACATAGGCCACTTCCTGAGAAACAGACACCTCCTTTTTTCTCCCCTCATAAATCGTATAGCGCATCATATCCGACAGCTTCAGCACCACCTCAGGCGCAGCATCAGATTTCTCCACACAAAGTCCATAGAGGTTATTAAGTGTATTAAAGAGAAAATGCGGATTGATCTGATTTTTCAACATGGCCAGTTCTGCCTGATTTTTCTGGTTTTCCAGATCTCTCATCCTTTTCCATTGCTCAAAAACCCATAACAAAAGGAAGAAAGGAATCGGAATCAACAACATGAAAATAGCCATTTCATGGTGTTCTCTCAGGTAAGTTTCATGCCAACGAAGAATGGAAAAAACCATCCATATCAGTCCATAAGCAATGAAAATGACTTTTTGGTACTTCTTGAAAAAGGCCGGAGCGACAAATCTGGCAATCCCCATCCAAAATAAAATTAGCAAAAAGATGGAAACCGGATTATCAGGAATGGACATCCATTGATCCAAAAGCAAAATTCCAGTGAAGAAAAGTGCCAGATACAGAATCTTAAGGAGGTTCTTTTTATGCAAACTGATTTTTCTGCTGTAATAAAAGACCAAACTGGTCAATATCCACCAAGACCCAAGGATCAGTACATTCTCTAAATATTCATCAAAATCAATCTTGATAAACCCGATTCTTTGGAGCAAAAAGGTGATAAGCAAGGTAACTGCTAAACCCCAGGCCAAGGCCTTAAAAAAAGAAGCTTTTGGAAACATACTTCTAAGATAGGTAAGCACAGATTTTTAGAAAATAAAGATGACCAACTGAGGTATTTCGATGATAAACTTATTAAAACCTTCACTTTATGCCCAGATCCATTAGATACCGAGTTCATCCTCAATTTGAACCTGTTTGACATATTAATTAGATCTAATCTTTTCGATTTCCAATTTTTGATGGAGCAAAAACACAGGACATGAACCAACTCGAAATCAGAAATCTCAGCAAAACCTATCCAAATGGGATCAAGGCGTTAAATGACATTTCCATTACCATCACTAACGGGATGTTTGGTCTGTTGGGACCTAACGGCGCGGGGAAAATCCAGTTTGATGAGAACACTTGCCACACTTCAAGCAGCAGGTTCAGGGGAAATTCTTTTCAACGGGCAAGATGTCCAGAAAAAACCTGAGATCATCCGCTCTGTACTAGGCTATTTACCTCAGGAGTTTGGGGTGTATCCAAAAGTTTCCGCACTTGAATTGCTCGATCATATCGCCATCTTAAAAGGCATTACAAATTCTGTTCAGCGAAAAGATCAAGTTCATTTTTTACTTCAACAAACCAACTTATACGATCATCGAAAAAAAAGCTGTGCATTCCTATTCAGGTGGAATGAAGCAGCGGTTTGGAATTGCCCAGGGACTTCTAGGGGATCCCAAATTGATTATCGTAGACGAACCAACGGCTGGACTAGACCCCGAAGAAAGAAATCGTTTTCTAAATCTTCTGAGTGAAATCGGAGAAAACATCATCGTTATTCTTTCCACCCATTTGGTGGATGATGTATTGGAGCTTTGTCCGCAAATGGCAATTATGAATCAGGGAAAAATTATTAAACAAGGAAATCCTGCAGTGCTCACAGCAAGTTTGGAAAGCAAAATATGGCGAAAAAAAGTCTCCAAATCGGAGTTGCCCCGCTACCAAAAAAAGCTGAATATCATCTCTTCCAAACTCATTGCCGGAGAAACTTTGATTCATGTAAAAGCCGATGAATTACCCGAAGTAGGTTTTGAGCAAATCAAGCCCAGCTTAGAAGATTTCTATTTCTCCACGCTTCAACAGACAAAGCAATGAACAGCTCAAGATTTATTTCTTTACTTCGATTTGAGCTCAGCTATCAACTCCGAACCAAAGCCGTTTACCTCTTTGGGCTAATCTACTTTGGATTTGCCTTTCTGATGGGAAGCCAAGGAGCCACGCCAGCCGGAGTCAATTACAATTCAGCGTATGAACTGTATTTCAAAATGGGGTTGGTTAGCTTGGGTGCAGTTTTTTCCATTATGTTTTTCGTAGTCACTGCAGTTCTGCGAGACAGTAAATTCGGCATGGAAGCGCTTATTTTCTCCAGTCCACTTTCCAAATTGGAATTCTTTTTCAGTCGTTTCTTAGGCGCCTGCGGTCGGAATACTAGTGCTAGTATTAGCAATTCCAGGCTTTTCATCTAGGAATCGCTTTTTCTGATCTAGATCCGAACAGAATCACGCCCCTTAATTTAATAGACAGCATTTCAGTAGCTTGGATGCTTTTGATCCCATCGGTGACAGTTTGTACAGTGCTGCTTTTTACCGTATGTCTGCTCACCAAAAACTCATTAGCGACCTATGCTATGGCAGTTTTAATTTATGCCTTGTATTTCATCTCTGCCATTTTTCTGAACTCGCCGCTCCTGCAAATGCAGCACCAGTTTCCAGCGAGAACTTATTCCTTGCAGCTCTGGCTGACCCTTTTGGACTTTCAGCTTTCTTCGAGCAAACCAATCTTTGGACACCATTTCAAAAAAATCAGGAGCAGATTTCATTTATCAGTTTGCTGGGATTGAACAGATTAATCTGGCTAGGGATCAGCGGATTGGTTTTGACAGCTTGCTATCGCAAATTCTCTTTTAGATCCTCCCATCAAAAACAGCAAAAAACTGAACCTCTCAAAGAAGATGAAAGTCTAAATCGTATTTCACTCCCTAAACCAAAAAAGGCTACCATTTCAATTTGTAATTACTTCCCAATTCTTACTTCTCTGATCCGAATAGATCTGAAATTCATATTCCAAAGCATTGCCTTTTGGGCTGTTTTGGGGATTTGGATAGTACTGGCTGTAACCGAAATTTATTCTAAAATCTATGCAGGAGGAGCCTATGATGAGAATTACTTTGCTGCCAGCCAACTGCTTTTGGAGCAGGTTCAACAGCCTTTGTATTCTATTTGGAATCTTGCTGCTGGTGTTTTTCTCAGGTGAATTAGTCTGGCGAGTGAAAAATGTAAAGTCACATGAAATCATAAGTGCCACTCCTATTCCAAATACCTATTTTTTCCTTTCTAAACTGGGTTCACTCTCGGATTCTAGTACTGCTTTTGATCGGAGTGACGGTGGTTATTTCCTTAAGTTTCCAATTGCTGCAAGGCTACCTAAATATGGATAGTCTAGCGATTTTAAGCCTGTTGATTTATCCCGGAACTCCCCCTTCTCTTCTATGCTTGCTTTTTTCTTTTGATTCAGAATTTCTCTCGAAGCAATTACCTTGGAATGGGACTTTCAGTCCTTGCATTCGCCTTATTCGCAGGCCCATTGGGCACTGCATTGGGACTTAATCATCCCTTATTAAAAATCGGAGACCTTCCTGCACTGGTCTATAGTGAGCAAGCTGGATGGGAAATGAATGCATCCGGTTTTTGGATTTTGGCCTTGCTTTGGGTACTACTTATAGGAAGCGCCACGCTATTTTCTATTACTGATTGGCGTGGATCACTGGATAGAATATCAGGAAAATTTACTTGGAACAAGTTCAATAAGGCTGGATTAATCTGCTTGGCGGCATCTACTGCAGTGATTGGGTTCAGCTTCCATCAAATAAATTATGAGGAAAATTATCAAAGCAGAGATGAGATTCTTTTCGCAAAACAGGATTATGAATTGAAATATAAGCACCTGCAAAAAAGCCCTGTTTTAAGTTACTCAGCTTTGAATATGAAGGTGAACATTTTCCCTTCCAAAGGAACCTATTCCGCAATGGTAAAGGGAAAGCTGATAAACAACAGTGACAGCCCAATCAGTAAAATGCTGTTAACGGAAAAAGAGGAATTGAAGAATTTAAGCCTGCAAAAAGCCACTGAGATCACAAAAGATGAGCCATTGGGAGTTTATGTAGTAGAGTTCGAAATCCCCTTATTACCTAAGGAAGAGATTGAATTTTCGTTTGAAGTCCAGACCAAACCTTCCATCTTCTCCACAAATCCTGCTATTATCAAAGATGGCACTTACCTCAATTTCCGTGATTTCTCACCTTATTTTGGCTATTCTGAAGGGAGGGAAATTAGCGACAATCAGGAAAGGAAAAAGCGAGGTTTACCCCTTAAACCAAATTTTTACGGTTTACAAGAGCACAAAGAGCAATTAGAAAGAAACTTGGCTAAAATTGATTTTGAAGCAGAAATCAGCACAGATTCAAATCAGATTGCATTAACCTCAGGTGATTTAATCGCGCAAAAAACCCATGGGAGCCGTACCACTTTCATGTTTAAGAGCCCTCATAAAATAATGCCTGCCATCGCTTTTTTCTCCGGAATCTACCAGGTAGAACGATTGAATCTAGAAGGAAAACTTCTGGAAGTTTATTCAATTCCAGCCCATCACCTGAGCTCCAAAGAGACTTTGGCGATCATGAAAACCAGTTTGGAGATGCTCTCAGAGACTTTTGGCGAATACCCTGATGAGCATCTGAAAATAGTAGAAGTACCATCCTACTGGGCATTTGGAGGCTTTGCCCATCCCGGAATTATCAGTATGGTTGAGGACAATTACTTTCTGGTAAGATCCGAACCCGAGAATCAATTTGATTTAAAGCGCAAGCGGGTAATTCACGAAGTTGCACATCAATGGTTTGGGCATCTTCTAGCACCAAGAAATCTACCTGGCGCTTCCCTTTTCGTGGAAGGATTTGCAAAATATGCCGAGGCGATGGTGATGGAGAAAGAAATCGGAAAATCAGCGCTTTGGCACTTGACCGACAATGCTACCAGAACTTACTTTTCAGGAAGGGCTTTCGCTTCAGAAACAGAGCCAGCGCTCTCCAGTGTTGAAAACCAAGGCTATTTATCCTACGGAAAAAGTCTTTTGAGTTTGCTAGCAACTCAGGAATTGATCGGTAAGAAAAAACTCAATTCAGTAATTCACAAAATTGTGGAAACCAATCGAGAGAATACCCAACCAAAGGTGAAGGTGAGCGATTTTCTTATCGAATTAAGCGCAGTATGCAAGCCTTCCGAAAATGCATTGATTAGCGATTGGTTTGAAAAAGTAATTCACTACGACATCAAAATTGAGGACGTTACTATACAGGTCTTGCATAGTGGCGAATACGAATTGAAAATAGCCTATGCAGCAAAAAAGCTAGAGACATTAATCGACGGTTCTGTTCAAGAAATCGCGATGGATGAACCTCTTACTATATCCCTTTTATCTGATCATCCAGAACAAATCGAATCAGACTCTGAAATCATCTCTACCTATAAATCACCACTAAAAAACGGAAATGGTGACTTGATTATCATTTCCAAAGTAAAACCGCAATGGGTTGGAATTGATCCCTGGGGCACGAGGCCGGATGCTAATCGGGAGGATAATTTTTATAAAATAAAATTTGAATATTCGCAATGATGCCAATCGTCTTTGATTCCCTGCTTACTTGGATGGAAGAAACCGGAGACCGCAGGTGCCTCAATTATTTATTGTTATAATTTAAATTGCTTTTGGCCTTTTATTGGTAGAAAAGGATGTACATAAAATAAGTTTTCCTTATTTAAATACTATCTACCTAAAGCATTCCTAGCTCAGTTACTTTAGCTCATCCCCTCTGATGAAATCGGAAAAGCAGAGCTCCTATGCATAAACTCCATGTAGATCTCCATAAATCTGTCTCTTTCTTCATCTGTCAAAACACCTATGAATGAAGTTTGCTATCAGATCACAAATATGCAGATACAGGAATATATTGATCCTTCCCTTTTCAAAATAAGCAGGGAAGCACTTATGGATGCCGCGGAATCCATGGCTGTAAGAACGGTAAATGGCACGCTTATTTAGCGTTCAGTCAAGAAAACCGCAGAACCAACAAAAGAAAACTTTCAGATTCTGTTTATTTGGGAGTTATTTAGATGTTATGTGGTAGGAGTCAAATACTGCTCATCCAATATAATTCCACTTATGAACAAGATTATTCCGTTAGCCCTATTCCTCATCCTACCATTCCTCTCCTCTGCCCAAACAGTCTGTACTTTAGAGAGCAGAGAAAAACTTGAGGAGATGCTGGACCAACTCGCACAGGAAGGTCTTAGCGATAAAACTTTAAATGAGCGGGTAATCGAGATCGGAAAGAAATTCCTTAAAACTCCCTATGTGGAAAAAACGCTGGAGCTTCCGGGTGAAGAAAAGTTGGTAATCAACTTGACTGGTCTGGACTGCACCACTTATGTGGAAACTGTTATCACACTTACACGAATTGCAGAAGAGGGTAAATTCACTTTCCAGGAATTCGAAAAGGAGTTGGAAAATCTTAGGTATAGAGATGGAACCAACGAAGGGTATGCTACCCGACTTCATTATTTTTCTGACTGGATTTTTGAAAACGAACTTAAGGGCATTTTGAAGGATGTTACCAAGGAAATCGGGGGATCTCCTTATGCCAATGCTCCTACTTTTATGTCTGAAAACCCTCAATTTTACAGACAACTAAGTGAATCCGAGAATTTGGACGCCATCAAAGAAACTGAGTCAAAAATTGACAAGCGTGGGTATTACTATGTTCCGAAGGCGGATATTCAATCCCTTGAAAAAAATATACAATCTGGGGATATCATTGCCATCACCACCTCCATGACTAATCTAGACGTTGTGCACACAGGCTTCGCTATTGAGAAAAATGGAAGAATTCATTTGATGCACGCAAGCTCTAAAAACAGAGAAGTGGAGATATCCGAAAAACCCTTGAGCGAGTATCTCGCAGGCAATAAAACTCAATCCGGAATTATCGTTTCTAGGCTGATCAAAACAGCCTATTAAGCCTATACGCTTATTTTTAAGCCTTTTCTCTTAGAACCTTATTAGCATATACTGGCATTCATTCTCACCATTCCATACTACATCTTCGACCCATGGGAAATTGCATTTTACTTCAAATGTACCTGGGTTTTTTGTTGAAATGAGAACCTTAGAATCTAACAAATACAAGTAGTGGCTTGCTTATTGGACTTTTGCCAATAAAAAAAAACTCATGAATACCGAAAAGCAAAAAGTATTGATCATCGGTGCTAATGGAAGCACTGGTAAACTCATATGTAATTTATTAAAGTCCTCTTCTTCTTATTCTCCTCTCGCCATGATCAGAAAGGAAGCTCAGAAGGAATATTTTGAGGATAAGGGAATAGAAACCGTGATGGGCGATCTGGAAAAAGATTTTGAATCTGCTTTTGCTGGCGTTTCAAAAATAATTTTTGCCGCAGGTTCTGGAGGTTCAACAGGTCCAGAAAAAACCATAGCAGTTGACCAGGATGGTGCTATAAAGAGTATTGACTTCGCTCAAAATCATAAAATTGAAAAATTTGTCATGCTAAGCTCCATGGGGGCTGGTAATCCTGGAGATTTCGAAGATTCAAAAATGCATGGCTATTTACTAGCCAAGCATAAAGCAGACGAGCACTTGATAAAAAGCGATTTGAATTACACCATCGTTCGCCCGGGAACATTGACAAACGAGACTGGAACAGGCAAAATTGAAGCTGCCAAAAACCTTGGTAAGCGTGGTGAAATATCACGGGAAGATGTCGCTGAAACCCTGGTGGAAGTTTTGGATTCCAAACTCGCTTCGATCATATCATTTGAGATGATAAAAGGACAGGACAAAATCCGAGAAGCACTTGAGAAGCTAGGCTCCTAAAATATCATTCAATTATAGTGGCTATAATCCTTAAGGGGCCTCCACTCCCTCCTTTGATTTTCATAGGAAGTGCAACTACGTAAATGCCAGTCGGGGGAAGTAAATCCAAGTTGGCGACATTTTCAAATCCGGGAATTTGGTTTTCCATCAAGGCTTGATGCGCTGCAAAGTCCTTGGACTGACCAAAGTCTAAACTTGGGGTATCCAACCCCACTGCTTTCACTTTACGTGTTTTGGCTAGCCAAGTAGCCGTTTCGGGCTGAATCCCCGGAAAATGGAGCTCGGGAATCGCTTCTGCGCCCGATTTAGCAGTGCCAAAATAAGCTTCCCGATCAGGATAAAATTTCCCATATCCAGTGCGAAATAACACCATCGCCTGGACTGGGATTTTTCCATGCTCTGCTTCCCAATTCAAAATAGCTACAGAATCGATCAAATAATCCCGGTCTTCCAAGGCTTTTCCACTCACATCTATTACCACTGCCTCTCCCGTCAATTTGGACAAAGGAAGTTCGTCTACCGTTTCTCCTTTTGCAAAAAAGTGAATAGGCGCATCCAGATGCGTACCACCATGTTCGGGGGTCAAAATCGTATAGGAAGAATAATAATACCCCAAGTCAGTCACACCTTCCGCATCAACTCTGTGCTGAAATCCATCAGGATTATTAGGCCAGTACAAGGTGGTAGAATCAAAAGCATACGACAAGTCAATCCATTCACTTTCTAAAAAAGGCATCTTTGGAATGGGGGCTTCCACTTCTTTTTGCTCGCAGGCGCCTAAACCACAAAAAATTAAAACAACGACAACCTTTCTACTAATTTGGACAAACTCAAAAAATCTCATCTGCTAGTACGTTTTGTTTCATTCAAGTTAAAGATAGATTTGCAAAACTATCATCTCCCTGCCTTGAAATATGATAATGGGTGAAATTTGCACAACAAATTATTAGTACCTTATCTGTGCTAATCTGATTAAAATTATGAATTAAAATCAAGTTACACTAAGCAACTGGAGAATAAGACCTAACCCAAAGCCACCCTGTAAAAGCCTGTGTTTTACTTCATTACCACACAAACAAAGAACTGAAATCTCGGTACTTTATAGTCATAAAACTCAAAGGATTGATTTTTTATTCTGTATTAATTAAATAACACAGAATAAAAGATTAATTATTTTATTTTTGTGGCATGGAAAAAAGTGGAATGAAATTCAAGTGGAAGGTTGCATTTCTGATAACGATTGCGGCACCTGTACTAGGTCTTTTTTGGAAGCATAGTCAACCTGTACTGGAAAACTTTGGAACTGAGAGTGATCTGAATTATGCGGATATAGCTTGGCTACTCACCGCATCCTGTCTGGTTTTACTGATGACGCCTGGGCTCTCCTTGTTTTACGGCGGGATGGTCGGCAAGAAAAATCTTATTTCCACCATGTTGCAGAGCTTCATCTCTCTGGGAGTAGTCACCATGCTGTGGGTAGTGGTAGGTTTCAGTATCGCCTTTGGGGATCCTATCGGCATTACCATCGATGGAGTAAAGTATGGTCTTTTTGGCAACCCATTCCAGTACATGTTCTTTGATCAGGTAGCAGAATTACCGCATAAGGCGCTTGGTTCCTCGATTCCATTTATCCTGTTCGCCTTATTTCAGATGAAATTCGCTGTGATTACTCCTGCGATCATCACAGGATCTTTTGCGGAGCGGGTTCGCTTTATAGGCTACCTTTTCTTCATTGGCATCTTCTGCATATTTGTCTATGCACCTCTGGCACACATGGTTTGGCATCCAAATGGGCTGATCGGTTCCTACTTTGGTGTGCTTGATTTCGCCGGCGGGACAGTTGTACATATCAGCGCGGGTCTTGCTTCCTTGGCTGGGGCTTTATTTTTGGGTAAAAGAAACAAGCCTCATCACGAACCTTCGAATATCACCTATGTACTCCTCGGAACTGGTATGCTCTGGTTTGGCTGGTTTGGATTCAACGCGGGTTCTTCCTTAGGAGCCAATGCCACAGCGGCACTTGCATTTGCTACTACGACAATATGTTCCGCAACAGCAATGATGACCTGGGTGCTTTTTGATAGGATTCAGGGAAGAAAAATCTCTGCCCTGCAAGCTTGTATAGGTGCAGTAGTTGGGCTGGTAGTGATCACCCCGGCAGCTGGCTACATCACGGTTCCCGAAAGTTTCTTCTTTGGAGCTGTGGGAGCCATCGTTTCCAATTTGGCTATGCATGCGAAGTTTTTGAAGAAAATTGACGACACACTGGATGTCTTTGCTTGCCACGGAATTGGCGGAATTATGGGGATGATCCTCACTGCAATCTTCGCAGGAAAAGAAGGCTCTAGTTTACTTCATGGAGGCATCGGAGTATTCGCGTCACATATGGTGGTGCTAGTGGGTGTATGTCTTTTCTCCTTTGGGATGGCCTATGCTATTTTCTTTATCCTAAACAAATTTGTAACGCTGCGAGTGCGGGAGGAATACGAAGAAGTGGGACTTGATATTTCCCAGCATGGGGAGTCTATTTAAGAAGTAATAGAATTCTCTTAAATGAAACAGCCGCTTTTGGAAACAAGAGCGGCTGTTTTATTGATCTTCAAAAATTTTGGTCGGTTAAAATTCCTAAACCCCTCCCACCATAACCCAGAATTTCTGAAATTGACTTTTTAAGCAAAAAAACAAGTCCTGCTTCTGGAGAAGCAAGACAACCGCGACCTTTGCGTGAACTCTGTGTACTCTGCGGTTAAATTTCTTTAAGTAATTTCCATACATGCTAGAAATCCAGCACTTCAAAAAAACTTACCCTACCGGCTTTCAGATGGAGATTGATTCACTCCAATTGTCAAAAGGCATACATCTGATCAAGGGTGAAAATGGTTCGGGGAAATCTACTTTGCTAAAGTCCATTGCTGGGATTCATGACTTTGAAGGGGAAATTAAGTTGGATGGGATTTCACTGAAGAAAGAACCTATCTCCTTTCGCAAGCTGCTAAATTACTCTGAAGCAGAACCCCTTTTCCCGGATTTTCTAAGTCTGGATGAGTTGATCGCTTTTGTATCCAAAACCAAAGGAGCTGACAATTCTCAGATCGAGTCTTTGAAAGAGATCCTGGGGATCGGTGACTATTCCAAAAACGCTATTTCTACCTATTCCTCGGGAATGTTGAAAAAGACAGGATTGATCTTAGCTTTTCTGGGCAAGCCAAGCTTGATCATTCTTGATGAACCCTATACGACGATCGACGTGGGAACACAGCAACGATTAACTGAGCTGATCCATCGTGAACTGGAAGGCGGAGTGAGTTTTCTCCTCACTTCCCATATCGCGGATTTCGAAGAGTTTTTCGCCTATGATTCTGTCCTGACTATCGCTGATGGCAACCTGATCCAAAGTCATGAATGAGCTATTTTTCAAGACTTTTGTAATCACTTTCTACCGGGCTTTTCTGGGATTTTTCATATTGGTCATCTTGGTTTTTGGTGTCTTTATGGAAATGAAGCAACACCTCATGATTGCCGAGCGACTGCTTCATAATTCTATAGGTTTTTATACTATCCTGCTGCATTTTCCTGGGCTATACTTTGGCTCAAAAAAGATTTCAGATTCGACTCCTGAATGACAAGCATTATAGAATCTTTCATCAGCTAGGCTTTTTCACCTGGCACCAACTTGGCCGAAACTTCCTGCCTGTTTGGCTGGCAAATCATGCCCTAATTTTAGTCTATTCGGTTTTGCTGACTTATGTAGGAATTGGGATTAATGCTGGTGGAAAGCTTGGGAATATTTGGCTATTTCTCATTGGTATTTTCTTGGCTGATATCACTCTCCTTTATTTCAAACTCAAAAAACCTTTCCCCGAAAGCACCCGAGTTAGACCAGCCATTTTTAGAAATCTAAGCTTCGAGTTTTGGTTTTTGATGCATTTGAGGGAAAATAGAACGCTCTTAATTCTGGCTGTAAAAATCATCAGCATCTTCCTGCTGAATGGGTTTTTCTACTTCTATTTTGGTGGTGGTTACGACCTGCGATGGCTGGAGTTTGGGCTACTCTGCGCGGCCTATGTTCACTTTCCAATTTGGCTGGAGAAAGATGGATTTGAATCAGCGCAACTAAGCTATTTCCGTAATATGCCATTGAGTTTTTCTAGAAAGATCTGGCAACATTCAGTTCCTATTTTACTCATTCTTTTCCCAGAACTTGCCTTGCTGGTCTTTAAGTTTGGTACCCTCGAAAACATTCCAGATCTAGTCTTTTTGCTTATCCTCTTGATCGCTATCAATATGGGGATCTATGGTCTTATCAAATTGAGAAATGAGCAGGAGAAAGCCTTAAAACTTGGCTATTTGGTTTTCTTTTTCCTATTCCTGCTTGTGATATTCGGGATTCATCCGCTAATTATTTCTGCGGTTTGCTTACTTCCGTTTTTGGTAGCAGTGAAGTCTAGGTATTCGGTCTAAGTTTTACCCCACCAATTCCTTTTCTATCTCTTCCAAGGACTTGCCCTTCGTCTCAGGCAACACATAGTAAATCACCAGGAACCCAAAAGCGCAGATTGCACCGTAAAGCCAGAAGTTATTTGCCCAGCCTAGATTCTCACGGATAGCGGGAAAGAAATAGGTCAGGGTGAAGTTACCAACCCAGTGCGCAAGTGCTCCTATGGAAATCGCTGCTCCCCGAATTCGTGTAGGAAAAATCTCCGAAAGAACTACCCAAAGCAAGGGTGCCAAGGTGAAGGAATAAAACATCACATTGGCCAATACAGCAAATACAACTGCATTTCCGCCGAGATCTATAAAGAAAAAGTAGCCAATCAGCCCATACAAAATCGCCATCGCAGAAGTACCGATCAGCAGGAGTTTCTTTCTGCCAAATCTATCCACTGTGAAAATGGTGATGAACACCGATAGCACCATCACCCCACCAATCACCACGATATTCAGCATCATCTGTTTGAGATTATAACCCGCAGTCTGAAAGATATCCGCAGCATAATAGATCACCACATTGATCCCAGACCACTGCTGTAGAAAAGCTAGAAAAATACCTATTCCCAATAGCTTCATAATTCGCTTTTGAAACAATTCCTTCAGATTCACCTGCCCAAAATCACCTTCCTTCAAGGTAGTTTTCACCTCAGCGATAGAGTCTTCGGCATAGGCATTCCCTCCGATTCTTTGGAGTATGGTACGCGCCCGACCTTCTTCCTTATTCTTTATCAGCCAAGGCACCGACTCAGGCACAAAAAACATCAACACAAAGAACAAAATCGCCGGAATAGCCTCAGCAGCAAACATCCATCTCCAGCCATTTTGCCCAGACCAACTCGCTGCGATCATCTCGAAAGTAGCATTATCAGCCAATTGGGTATCCGCAAGGGAAATTTGCCAGTTAATCAACTGAGCCAGCAAAACTCCGATCATGATCAATAGCTGATTAATTGTGACCATTTTGCCGCGTTTCTCTGGAGGCGAAAGCTCTGCGATGTAAAGCGGTGAGAGGTTTAGCGCTACTCCCATCGCTACGCCACCGATGATTCTATAGAAATTGAATTCCCAGAAAGTACCAGCCAAGGCAGTTCCTATAGCCGAAATGGAAAACAATAACCCAGAGGCGATCAGTAATCTTTTCCTCCCCAACTTATCCGAAATCAAGATGCAAATCCCCGCTCCAATCATACAGCCAATCAATGCAGAGCTTGTCCCCCAACCCTGATCGCTTACAGAAGTGATATTAAAAAAAGGCTCGTAAAATGGCTTTGCTCCTCCTATCACTACCCAATCGTACCCAAACAAAAACCCTCCCAACGCTGCAGTGAGGCTAATCAGCCAAATATAAGTTTGGTTGTATGTATAGGTAGGCTTCATGGGATCAGGTTAGGGTTTGGGAAAAAGCATAAAATCGAAGCCATAAAATAGGGCTTTTTGGGATTTCAGCAATCCTGTGGTTAACCTATAGGAATGTATCCATTAGTTTACTATTTCAGAAATAGGATAAAGCTTAGACTCAAAATAAAGATTAGCATTTATATTAGTATATCATTCGTTATGAAGACACTATGAAGCAAATCTCTAAATCGTTTGTAGAGAATATCAGGCAAATCATTTCTCAGGCGCAAGCAAATGCGGTTCGTGCAGTAAATCATGAACGAGTGCTAATGTATTGGGAAATCGGTAGGCACATAGTGGAAGAAGAGCAAAACGGAAAAGTACGTGCAGATTACGGGACTTTCCTACTAAAAAACCTGGCTGAACTACTGGAAAAGGACTATGGAAGCGGTTTCTCAGTTCGGCAATTAGAACTTTGTCGGCAGTTTTTCAACACCTTCTCAATTACGAACACACTGCGTTCGCAATTGAATTGGTCTCAGTACAAACTTCTGCTCCGTATTCAAGATGAGACAAAAGAACCTACTATATAGAAGAAACCTGCAACAACAATTGGAGTGCAAGACAATTGGAAAGACAGATTAACAGTCAGTTATACGAACGTCTTTTGCTCAGTAACGAGAAAGAGAAAGTACTTGCCGTAGCAAAAAAAGAAGCTCAACCTGAAAGCCCAAGAGAAATAATCAAAGACCCGATGGTGCTGGAATTTTTAGGATTAAAACCACAAGCTTCATACTATGAAAAAGATCTGGAAAATGCCCTAATCTCCAATATGCAAACCTTTTTATTGGAGCTAGGAAATGGCTTTTCATTTGTAGCCAGACAAAAAAGAATTCAATTGGAAGATGATCCCTATTTCATTGATTTGGTTTTCTACAATCGACTGTTGCGGTGTTTTGTTTTGATAGAAATAAAAACACACAAGCTGACACATCAGGATTTAGGACAGCTACAGATGTACGTCAATTATTACGATCGAACTGAAAAGCAGGCAGATGAAAATCCTACGATCGGCATCATACTCTGCGCTGATAAAAACAATACCATGGTGGAATATGCCCTTCCTAAACACAACACCAATATCCTAGCAAGCAAATACCAATTATACCTCCCGAAGAAAGAGGAAATTGAGAAAGAATTCGAAAAAATCATACAAGACAGCTAAGGAATTTGTCAAACACTTCTAACCAAAAGTGTAAGGCTAATCAGCCAAATATAAGTTTGGTTGTAAGTATAGGTAGGCTTCATGGGGTCAGGTTAGGGTTTGAAAAAACGAAACCATAAAATAGGGCATTTTCTGATTTCAGCAATCCTGTGGTTAGTTCTGTATGAATTAGTCACAGCTCGCAAAATGGAGAAGGGGGTTTCTAAAGGAATTAAATAAGTATATTTAAAACATATGTAATTTATTGAGCCAACAAGCAGTAGAATTTTTCTCAATTAAACCTTTTACTTATGAAGCAGATCCTGACTAGCTTATCATTACTTATTTTTCTATTTATTCCTATAAGTACCATTCAAGCTCAAAATGAGAAAGAGAAACAAGTCGACGAACTTTTCACGAAATGGGATACGGATAATACGCCAGGAGCAGCGGTAGCAATCGTAAAAGATGGGGCAATCATCTATAAGAAAGGGTATGGCATTGCTAATTTAGAATACGACATCCCGATCACCCCATCTTCCATATTTCACATTGCTTCTGTATCCAAACAGTTTACTGTTTTTTCAATATTACTATTAGAAAAACAAGGCAAGCTAAGCTTAGATGATGATATCAGAAAATACATTCCTGAAGTACCAGACTTTGGCAAGACCATTACATTGAGACATTTAGCTTCTCACACCAGTGGATTAAGAGATCAATGGAATCTACTATCAATGGCTGGTTGGAGATTGGATGATGTCATTACCAAAGAGCACGTTCTGAAACTTGTGAGTGATCAAAAAGAACTAAACTTTAATCCAGGTGATGAATTTGCCTATTGTAACACCGGCTTTACGCTTTTGGCTGAAGTAGTTTCCAGAGTTTCTGACATGTCTTTTGCTGAATTTACCAAGGCCTACATCTTTGAACCTTTAGAAATGAATAACACCCTTTTTTATGATGATCATGAGAAAATCGTAAAGAATAGGGCCTATTCCTATTATCCTGATTCTAGTGGATACAAAAAAAGTGTTTTGAACTATGCGAATGTTGGAGCAACAAGCCTTTTTACTACTGTTGAGGATTTGAGTCTATGGGCAATGAATTTTACGGAGATAAAAGTAGGAGATTCAACTAGTATTAATAAAATGAATACTCTGGCTGTGCTAAACAATGGTGAAACTTTCGGGGGAGCTCTTGGTCAATTTGTTGGTGATTATAAAGGACTAAACGAAATACAACATGGGGGCGCAGACGCAGGTTATCGTTCTTACCTAACTCGCTTTCCAAGCGAAAATTTTGCAGTAATAGTTTTTAGTAATTCAGCAGAATTCAACCCTGGCGGTATAGCCCATCAAATTGTAGATATCTATTTAAAAGATAAACTAAAACCCGAAGACAAAGCAGAAGAGATAAAAGAAGCCAGCAACTCTGAAGCAATTACTGTGGATGGAAATATATTAAATACCTATGTGGGTGATTTTGAATTACAACCTGGATTCGTAATTAGTATTAGTTTAAATGATGGCAAATTAATAGGACAAGCTACCGGACAACCAGCATTTCCATTGACCCCAATATCTACTACCGAATTTAATGTCGAAGGAGTTGAAGCTAAAATTGAGTTTATTCCTAATGAAGGAGACAACATAAAACTTATAAAACTTCATCAGGGAGGTCAAATAATGGATGCACCAAGAGTAACTGAATCCAACAAGTCTTCTGTAATTCTTGCTGACTATTCTGGAGAATATTATAGTGAAGAACTATCAACCACTTACACATTCACTGTTGTCGGTGATAGTCTAGTTGCAAAACACAGCAGATTAAGTGATTTCAAATTGAATTACATAAAGGACGATATGTTTTTCGGTGAAGCTTGGTTTTTTGGGCAGGTCGAGTTCATCAGAGATGAAAACAAAGTAATCACAGGCTGTAAAGTGTCTAATGGTCGGGTCCGAAACTTATTTTTTGAAAAGATAAATTAAACAGCAAACAACGAAAAGGTTAAACTATTAAACCTGCTCAGATACCAAACCAAATTGTTTAAACTGAAAACCCTCCCATTGCTGCAGTGAGGCCAATCAGCCAAATATTAGTTTGGTTATAAGTATAGGTAGGCTTCATGGGCAGGTTAGGGTTTGGGAAATAAGAAACCATATAATAGGGCTTTTTAGGATTTTAGCAATCCTGTGATTACTTCTGGAAGAAACCGTCAAAGAAGAAAAGCAGCAAGCGAGGATTGTAGAAAAAGGTCAGACACTAGTTAACCAACTACCTAAAATACCCTATACAGGGTATAAATTTAAAGTCAAAACTTCCTTTCTTAGAGGACTGAATCTTCAGGGAATGAAAGCTGAGATTTTGGGGAGAATAAAATAAAAGATATATAGAAAACACATGCAACTATTTGGTTATTCAAAGATGTTAGGCTGCATTTAAAAGACACCTTGAAATGGAGATAGAAAGTATTTCATTAAAGAACGACCAAACAATTAACTTAGGTAAAATTTCAATTCTTGTTGGGGCAAACAATGTTGGGAAATCTCAAACACTTAGAGATATTCAACAACGAATGCAAAGTGGATTAACAAGCAAATTTGTTCTTCTTAAAGAAATAAAATTTCGAAAGCCAGCCACTTTTGATGACCTATTCTCAAATCTGAAGGTTTCTGATAGTCAACGTAGCGTTGGACAAAAAAGAATAGTTGGAATAAATAATAATTTGACTGCACAAGACAGTTTTGAAATAAATTTCGAACATTCAAAACGTCAATTTGAAGAACAACCTAATCTTGATTGGGTTTTGGGAAACATAAGTAAATTTAAAGTTTCTCACTTAGACTCTTCTACTAGATTAAATCTAATTAAGACTACAAGTTCTTTTAACCCAGACATTGAAGACCCAGGAAATATTCTTCAAAATCTTTTTGTGCAAAAGGAAAATGAAGAACTACTAAAGAAAGCTTTCAGTGAGGCTTTCGGAATGGAAGTGATGTTAGACTACAGTGGACTCAAAGATTTTTGTTTAAGAGTGGCAAAAGAATTTCCTGTGATTCCAGAAGACCCACGTAAAGCATATCCAATTACAAAGGATTTTAATAAAATTGATAATCAAGGTGATGGGTTCAGAAGTTTTGTAGGGATAGTGTTAAGTTTATTGTTTTCTAAAGACAGAATAGTTTTACTTGATGAGCCAGAAGCCTTTTTACATCCTGCACAATCAAGATATTTAGGAAAATGGATTGCAGATAACTCAGATAAGTTATCTGGCCAAATAATAATTTCAACACATAATTCGAACTTTTTAAGCGGTTTATTACAAAGCGACAAAAGGGTTGATATTTTCAGACTAAATAGAAATGAAGATGATACGACCTTCAAGCTCATTCCTCCCGATGCCACAGAGAATCTTACAAAATCACCAATGCTTTCAAGCCAGCGTGTATTGGAAGCCATATTCCATAAAGCTGTAATCGTATGTGAGGCAGATGCTGATAGAATTGTATATCAAACTGTGTCAACTCTACATCAAAATAATCAAGAAATACTGTTTGTCTATTCTCACAATAAGCAAACATTAAAAGATGTTGCTTCACTTTTGATAGCTACACAAATTCCAGTTGGTGTAATTGCAGACATTGATTTGCTAAATGATGAAACCGACTTTAAAAATCTATTTCTTGCAGTAACAAAAACTGAAGCTTCCGTTGAACTCCTTGCTAGAAGAAAGGAAATTGCTGATTCAGTTGACAATTCATCTGAAAAACAAGCCTTAGATAAATTAAAGGAAAATGTTGCAGAATTTCACGAACAGTTAACTAAAAACGAACATACTTATGGTGGAGCCAAAGGAGCATTGAATAGAATAAGAAAAGAAACATCAAAGTGGACTTTTCCTAAAAAGAAGGGTATTGAAGGTTTTGATAAGGAAATAAGAGCTAAAGTGTCTGACCTAATAAATGAACTGAATCAAAAAAATATTTTCATAATACCTGTTGGCGAACTAGAAGGTTGGATGGATTTAGGGACATCTAGAAAAAACAATTGGATAATAATAGCTCTTAATGAAATATTTGCAAAGAGAACTTCTAAAATATTGATTGACTTTGTAGAAATGATTCTTAACAAAGTAATTAAAAACGCAGCCTAACATTGTATAATCTTTACCAGCAATAATAGATGAAAGAACTTAAATCCTTAAAATTTTTCTGTGGTTCATTGATGGATCCAATGTTTGATGTATTTGAGATTTTAGACAATAATGAGCATCAAGAACATCAAAATTTATTAAGTGACATTAAATCCCTGGAATCTGTTGCTTTAGATGAATTTGTAGACAAGTATCGCATAAATGAAATGATTGGCAGGCAAGAAGACAAGGAAACTGCTAAGAGGGCTCATTTTTTAGTCCATGTACTACAAAGCGAAATAAATGAACAACGTAAAAGCAAGCTTACTGAAATAACCAAAAGGCAAGCCCCATACGATTTCCCCAACTTAATTGAAGTTGTAATCAACGATAATCAATTGGTTAAAATGGACGTATTTGATTTATCTCATTATAATCTTATGTTAAATGAAATGGTTTACATGATATGTCCTGCAACAGAAGTATCAAACTCTAGCTATTGGCTATCACAAGCCATCTTTAAACAGCAAATCGAGAAGAAAATAAATTTCAAAATTCGTTTAGATCCTTTAAAGGAAATTCATAAAGACCAATACAATCCTATGATGTACAAAATGCACGTACATGGAAAACCCTTGGATTGGGATAAGCTTAAAACCCTAAGGTTTGATGATTTCGGACAATGGTTCAACGAAAAAGACTATGACAAAGCTGGGTTTACTGACTATGTGTGGTCCCCTAAAAAAGATAATACGATACACTTTACTTGTGAAGAGGTCCCTAAACTTGAATATAATGGCATTAAATCAAGCAGGTATTTTCATGCCATATTTGATAAAAACTCAGGAAAAATAAATCATTGTGATGGAGCGATTAGATTTTATACGGATAATGAATTGGCAAATCGAATTCAATTCCAAGTAAAAGACCCTGAAGCAAGAAAAGTAGGGAAAAGAGTTAAAATATTTCAGTTTGACAGTAAAGACAATAATGATATTGAACTTGGACAAACTGAATTCTGCGATTTAGCTGTTAATTTTTTTGTCTGGAATAATGATGTAATAAACTACTTTAATTGAAAAAGCCTGTAACCCTGAATAGCAAATAGGGGCTTGATGGTTTACGAAAGCTCAGTGCAATTTACAAACACCACCAAATACTAACCTTTACCCTACTCCCCCGCAACCGGATTCAATTCCGTATCGATCACCTCACCGATCTTCGCTCCCGGGCACCAGGTATTCCAGTCATGGATTTGGTTTTCATTCTCAGGGTTTTTGAGTTTGGCGGTAGCTTCCATGTAGATCACCGTCATTACTTTTCTCATCTGATCCGTTTGGTTGGCTCCGGCACGATGGAAAACCCATCCTGAGTGGAAACTCACCTCCCCCAAATCGAATGCTTCGATCACATGATCAAAGTTGTTGATGCGAAGCTTCTGTTGGATTTTCAGTTCGGAGTCATCCCCTATTTCCAGAGTCTCTACCAAAAACAATCTGCTGACTTCCGGCAGAAAACTCCAGCGGCCCCATTTCCAGCGGAGTTGCCTGAAGAGGAATCCAAGCGGTAATTGTGTTATCCGTATCTATCGGCCAGTAATACTGATCAGCATGCCAAGGAGTAATTCCTCCACCCGCCTCTTTGAATAAGGCCTGATCATGGTAAATCCGAACTTGAGCGCAGCCCATCAGATCCGCAGCGATTTGCGCTAGTCGTTTGCTGAGTACCAACTTTTTCACTTCCTCAGATTCCGTCCACAAATTGAAAATCTGCAAGAATGCCTTGTTGTAGGTATCCCGTTCCTCCATCGGTTTATCCTGCGTGTTTTTCCGCTGAACTTCTGCTGAAATCATTTCATTGAAATGAGCTACTTCTTCTGGACTAAGCACCTGCTTGAGTTTGATGAAGTTATTTTCCGTGGTAAAAAACTTTGGCCTCAGGAGAGATTGGATAGGGTTGATCGAGGTTATTCATGGGTTTGGGTTATTTGCTTTTAAATTAGGAAGCTCAAATGGGTAATAAAATAGATTTTAATAAAAAGTGGTTTTTAGCGCGAACCGTGTCAGTCCGAGCGGAGTCGAGGACATTTATTTTTACTTGCATTAAAAGTGGGGGCTTCGACTTCGCTCAGCCTGACAACACCTTCGCTCAGCATGACACCGAATTCGCTACCAATGACGGATTATGTTTTTAAATGTAAATCGTGTCAGTCCGAGCACCCGAGAAACGGGAGTTTCGAGGTTCGAGGACATTAATGTTACATAAATTAAAAGGGCTTCGACTTCGCTCAGCCTGACAACGACTTCGCTCAGCATGACAACGACTTCGCTCAGCATGACAACTACAAAAAGATTAATTGTAATTTAATACAACTTAGATATCCACATTCGGCACTGGTAATTAGTATATTGTAATTACAAAACTCATTTTTTCAATTGAAATTGTATGAAAATATACTTCGTTTACATACTGAAATGCTCCGACAATACTTTCTATACAGGAGTTACAAATAATTTGGAAAGGAGATTGGCTGAACATTCTGAAGGCATAGATCCCTTTTGCTATACTGCAAAAAGACGGCCTTTGGAGTTAGTGTTTGTTCAGGAATTTCAAGAAATCAAAGAGGCTATTTCTTTTGAAAAACAAATCAAAGGATGGAGCAAAAAGAAAAAACTCGCAATGATTAATGAAGAATGGGATAAATTGAAAGAATTAGCAGAATGCAAGAATGAGACTTCTCATAAAAATTTAAAGGAGAATTTATTGACCTCTAAAACTGATGAAAAGTCTTCCTAGGTTGAAGGAGGGGGGCTTCGACTTCGCTCAGCCTGACATACGACTGCGCTCAGCCTGACACCGACTTCGCTTAGCCTGACAATTGCGCACACCGCGTTAACCTCCGCGACCTTTGCGGTTAAGAAAAAAGCCCCAATTCTCATCGGGGCTTCATATTAGCTTTGCGGAGTTATTTCTTCCTCTCCTCAAAAATCTTATCGATCAACTCGGTGTTTTTACCTCCGTTATACGAGTTATTCTCCTGAATGTAGTCAAGGTATTTCTCTATATATTCCTGACTTAGCTCTGAGCTATCACCATATTTTTCTCTCATATCATCCAACTGCTTATGCAAATCTGCTCTTATCTCCGCATAAGCTGGATCATCATAGACATTGGTCAATTCCATTGGGTCTTTCATGCGATCGATCAATTCCCACTCGTCATTGTCAAAGTAGTAGTGAACCAATTTATACTCCTTGGTAATGATCGCATAATGACGCTTCACCATATGAACTGATGGGTACTCGTAATAGTGGTAGTAAACCGCATCACGGGTCCATTTGTCAGTTTCCCCAGTAAGCAAAGGCAACAAACTCTCTCCCTGCATATCAGATGGAGCTTCAATCCCTGCTGCAGCTAAGAATGTCTGTGCAAAATCCAGGTTCTGGACCATCTCATCTGATTTGGTTCCCCCTTCTACTTTACCTGGCCAAGCCATTAGCAAAGGTGTTTTGAAAGACTCATTGTACACAAAACGCTTGTCAAACCATCCATGCTCACCTAGGTAAAAACCCTGATCAGAGGTGTAAACTATGATCGTATTTTCCATCAAATCATTTGCTTCCAAATAATCCAATACCCGACCCACATTTTCATCCACAGCTTTGATCGTGCCTAGGTAATCCTGCATGTAGCGCTGATATCTCCACTTCATTTTATCCTCTTCCGTCATGGTTGGGTAGGCTTTTTTAAAGTCTTCATTCACTTTCATATACGCCTTGTCCCAGTTGGCACGCTGAGTTTCATTCATTCTGCCTACTTCTCTATCAAAAGCTCCCTTGTCCCAACCGGATGTTCCTTCTATGCCCAATTCGTCCATCACTTCCGGGTAAACTTTTGAATCCCCAGACCAGTGCATATCTGTCAGGAGATTCATCTCAGCCTCGTGCGCAGCTCTACCTCTGCCTGAGTAATCATCGAAAAGTGTCGCCGGTTCTTTGAAAGTTCTGTTGGTGAATTCCTCTACATGTCTTTCAGCCGGAAGCCATTCGCGATGTGGCGCCTTGTGCAGGTACATCAACATAAAAGGCTGATCGGCCTTGCGCTCATTTTGCAACCAATCCAAGGTCATATCTGTGATGATATCCGTCACATAGCCTTCAACTTTGATGTTTCCCTCATTTTTGGTGATAAAATCAGGATTGTAATAAGCTCCCTGACCTGGCAAAATCTTGAACTGATCAAAGCCTTTTGGATTGTTTCCGAAGTGAAGCTTTCCAAACATGGCTGTCTGATATCCTGCATCCTGAAGGATCTGCGGGAAAGTCACATTTGTGGTATCAAAGGGAAAATGATTATCCACTTTTCCATTGATGTGCGAGTGTTTTCCAGTCAAAATAGTCGCTCTAGAAGGCGCACAGATAGAATTGGTCACAGATGCATTAGTGAAAAGCATCCCCATTTTTGCTATGCGATCAATGTTCGGAGTTTCTATCAAAGTATTGTCGTAAGCAGAAATTGCTTGATACGCATGATCATCCGACATGATAAAAATGATATTTGGCCTCTCCGCAGTTTTTTCAGCCTCTTGGGTTTTACATGCAAAAGCAAGTATAGCCAAGGAGCCGAGGAAAAAAGATTTTAAACTATGCTTCATTTTAAGGTGGTTTTTTGAGTATAAATATTTGTGTTTAAAGATGTCAGTTGCAGCACTTTCGTTGGTTTGCCGGATGTCGGATGTCCGATGACCGGTGCGGCCTCAACAATTGATCTGACCTCTTCTTTTATTACTTGAATTTTCATGCTGGCAGAAAGGCAAAGAGTCAAAAGCTTCATAAGATATACTTAACTTTAGACATCAGCCTACTTCCTCCCGTCCACCGTCTTCAGTCTACAGTCATCTAATATCGGTCTTCAGTCTCCCGTCTCCCGTCTTCGGTCATCTAACATCGGTCACCTGACATCGGTCATCTAACATCGGTCACCCTACATCGGTCATCCCTCCTCCTCATCCCTCAATAAAACTCTCCTCAAATCTCAAGAAGTGACAAGTATACCCATTCGGGTTTTTCACCAAGTAATCCTGATGATAGTCTTCTGCTGGCCAAAAAGGCGTAAAAGGCTCTAAGGTAGTCACTACCTTGTTTGGCCATTTGCCGGATGCGTTGACGATGTCAATCATCTCCTGAGCTTCTGCTTTTTCCTCCTCATTTTGGTAGAAAATCGCTGATCTATAGCTCGAGCCCATGTCATTTCCCTGCTGATCCACCGTCGTAGGATTGTGCATTCTGAAGAAGTAATCCAAAATTTCTTTAAATGACGTTTGGCTTGGATCATAGGTCAGTTCTATGCCTTCGGCATGATCTGGATGGTTTTTGTAGGTGGGGTTTTCATTTTCACCACCTTGGTAACCAACTTCTGTATCTACGATTCCCGGACGTGTTCTGAAGAGATCTTCCATCCCCCAAAAACAACCGCCTGCGATGTATGCTTTTTTAGTATTACTCATTTTGTTTTGGTTTAGCGTTAATGCGTTTTGGTTGTAATAATTCACAAGTGGCTGACTTGCCTATTAAAGTCAAATCGGCATTTGTGCTCCAATTTCATCGACAAATAATTAAGTATCGGTCAAAAATGCACGTAGTGAAGGTTTTCGAAGCTTTTCATAGAGCTACCTCAGCCCAATTGCAATAGGAGTAACAATGCGAAGTTTAAGAAATTCAGCCCGAATTTCGCTTGTACAATGTGGTGGGTAGTATTTCATTGGGGTCCACCGCTACAATTTTCCCGTTCCTTACCACAATCATCGGGCTTTTCTTTTGCTTTTTATATTCGATAAGCTTTCTGTAAGTTTCCTCTAAACCTTTGACTATTCTATCCCTTTCCTCTTTCAACTGTTCTTTAGTTCCCATAGTAATGCCCTTTTAATTCTTCCCATTGTTTAACATTATTAATTGTCTCTTCATTCAAAGCTCCCTCTGCTATAATCTCATAATCATCTCCTGAATTGTTTACAAATAGCCAGTTATCCACTTTATTCAGAAATAAATTGAAAAAATTCTTCAGACCACCTTTATACCTCCTTCTAATTACATCTTCTGGAATATGGTGACCTCCTTCTTTTACTCTTGTTTTCACTCTTGAAATAGCCAATTCTTCAAAATTAAGCCAAAAAAATAAGCAAGTCACTTGATAATCCAATTCCTTTGCTCTATCAATAAACTGGACATAGCTTCTAGTTGAAAGAGTGGTTTCAAAGGCGAAATTTTCTCCTGAGTCTAACAGTTTTTTAATTCGCTTCAACATCAATCTTCCTGCCTCTATTCCCGCTTTTTCTGGCTGAAAAGGAGAAATTCCGCGTGCAATTTCGTCGGCATTGACAAATTCCTTACAATCAAGAATCTCTGGCAAAATTGTATAAGAAGCTGTGGTTTTCCCTGCTCCATTACATCCTGCTATGACATATAATTTCTTCATTACATTCAAAGATACGCTTTAGTCCTAATGATTGTGGAAACTTGATAATTCCTATAACACCTACTTATTTTCTTAGAATATTTATTTGAACCATCTATACTATTTGATAAAAACCTCATAGGATTCAGAAGGTGCTAAGCTCAAGGCTACTTCGGTCTCCCGTCTGCTGTCTCCCGTCTTCTGTCTGGTAATTACTTCCCATTCCTCTTGTTATAAACTTCTATATACTCATCCAGGAAACGCTTATCATTCGCATCGCTGTCTCCATACTTTTCGCGAACCTCCTCAAATTTCTTGTGCATCATTTCCCTCACCTCAGCATACTCAGGATTATCGTAGACATTATTCATTTCACTAGGGTCTTTTTCCAGATCGTAAAGTTCCCACTCATCGATGTCATAATAAAAGTGAATCAGCTTGTATCTATCGGTGGCGACGCCATTATGACGCTTCACGCTATGTTCAGCAGGATATTCATAATAAGTATAATAAACTGCATCTCTCCAATCTCTACTTTCTCCGCTGACTAGCTTTCTGAAAGACTCGCCCTGCATTTCTTTAGGAGCTTCAATACCTGCATAATCAAGGAATGTAGGCGCAAAATCAAGATTCTGAACCAAGTTTTTGATGGTAGTTCCTGGCTTGATTTCTTTTGGATACTTTACCAAAAGCGGAGTACGGAAAGATTCCTCGTACATAAATCGCTTGTCAAACCAGCCATGCTCTCCCAAGTAAAATCCTTGATCAGAGGTATACACTACGATGGTGTTTTCTGCCAAACCATTTGCTTCCAAATAATCCAAAACCTCTCCTACTCCATCATCCACGGATTTGATTGTACGCAGGTAATTTTTGATGTAGCGATTGTACTTCCAGATCGCGATCTCACGTTTCTTCTCCATGCTCAAGGTCTTCTCGTCCAGTTGTCCGTAAGCTTTTAGGAAAGCCGCATTCTTTGGATCAAAAGCTTCTCTCCAAGCCTTCAATTGCTCAGGATTGAATCGCTTTAAATCTCCTGCCAAACCAGTACTATCACCGTTAGGATTTACTTCCAGCATCAAATCACGACCCCAACGCATAATCTCATCGATTTCCATTTCCTGCTCACGAGCTGCTGTTCCTCTTCCCTGATAGTTTGTCTCTTCATCAAAGAAATTAGCCGGAGGAGTGAATTCCTTGTCATCATACAATGTCAAGTACTCTGGCGCTGGCTTCCAATTTCTGTGAGGAGCCTTTTGGTGATAAAGCATTACAAAAGGCTTTTCCTTATCTCGTCCATTTTCCAACCAGTCCAAAGCCAAATCGGTAGTAATATCTGTGACGTAGCCTTCTATTCGCTTTTTCTCCCCATTGATTAAAAAGTCGGGATTGTAATAGTGACCCTGTCCAGGCAAAACCATAGAATAATCAAAACCCTGAGGCTGTCCGTCCAAGTGGATCTTACCAATTAGTGCTGTAGTGTAGCCATTGGCCTGCATCAGTTTCGGGAAATTATCCTGATCCCAATTGAATGGCTGGATATTATCCACTTTACCATTCATGAAACTATGCTTTCCTGTGAGCAGAACAGCCCTAGATGGTGCGCAGATGGAATTTGTTACTGTAGCTCTGGTGAAAATCGCTCCTTCTTTTGCTATTCGATCTATGTTTGGCGTCTCATTCAACCCTCCACCATAGGCACTAATGGCCTGATAAGCGTGATCATCAGCCATGATAAAGATAATATTGGGCTTTTGGGGTTGCTTTTGCTCCTCCTTAGCGTTGCAGCTAAATGCAAAAGCCGCAACTAAAAAAAGAAAATAGAGTTTTGACTCAGACATAGTGTATTTTTTTATTGAAGTTCGAATTTATAGTTATTTGATCAAATCATGCAGTTTAGAAGAAAATCTATCAAAATTCCATGGCTTGTACTGTATTAAGTGCTGGAATTCAAAACAGAAATTAAGCACTCAATAAATCTACATCGCTTCGATAGACCAAACATTCCATTGTTAACGCGCTGGTAATATTATCGGAAAATTAACCTAATACTATTAGTGAACAAAAAATTAAGAGATAAACTAGGGCTCTAGCACTAATTTAATTATGTTAGTAGCGATTTACCAATAAAGGCAATTGTTTATGCCCCATATTTGGTATTCAACAACCCGATGCAATGACCTCAATAAGCGCATTAGACTTACTAATAATAATTGTTTACCTGCTGGCAATAGTTGTCATTGGGCTATGGTTTTCTTCCAAAAAGAGGAAAACTAGTAAAGGCTATTTTCTTGCGGGGAAATCTTTGACCTGGTCTGTAATCGGCGCTTCACTTTTTGCCTCTAATATTTCTACCGTTCATTTGGTAGGTTTAGCAGAATCAGGATTTATAGACGGCATAGTTTGGGGGAACTTCGAATGGTTCTCAGCATTTGAACTGCTCATACTCGCTTTTGTATTTATACCATTCTATCTAAGAACGAAAATCACCACGCTTCCTGAGTTTTTGGAAAAGCGATACGATCAGCGTTCCCGGATCATTCTTGCAATATTCAGCATACTGGCGGCTCTATTTATGCATATTGGTGTCAGCTTCTATGCAGGGGCGGTAGTTTTCGAGCAAATATTCGGAATTAACATCCTCAGCTCCATTGTAATTATTGCCCTTGCAACCGGGATATATACCATTATCGGTGGGCTTACTTCAGTCGTAGTCACCGAAACTATTCAGACAGTGATCCTGATTTTAGGTTCGCTAACGGTGACTTTACTTGCAATTTTTGCACTTCCAGATGTAGGAATTACTAGCTATTCGGAATTAAAAAATGCTGTTTCAGCCGATCGTCTCCATGCAGTGGCTTTTGATTCGGAAGCGAAAGGCTTCACTTTTCTGGATATGCTTTTCGGGCATTTGATTTTGGGTATATGGTATTGGTGTACAGATCAGACGATCGTACAGCGTGTCCTTGGAGCCAAATCAGAAAATCAGGCAAAACTCGGAGCCATTTTCGCAGGCTTTCTGAAGATCCTGCCAGTCTTTATCATGGTAATTCCGGGGATTCTTGCCTTTGCTTTATTCAAGGATGAAATTGGTAGCGACACTAAATCTGTGCTTCCGATTATGATTATGAATCTAATGCCTATCGGGCTAAAAGGATTGATGGTGGCAGCTTTACTCGCAGCAGTGATGAGTTCTGTGGCAGCGGCATTGAATAGCTGCTCCACGCTTTTAGTATATGATGTTTTTGGAAGAATCAACCCAAATCTATCGGATAGCATGAAGATCAGAATTGGACGAATTTCGGCAATAGTGGTTTTAGTGCTGGCTGTGGCGTGGTCTCCATTCTTAGGCAACCTTGGCGCCATTTTCGAACTCATCAATCAGATGTTTTCCATCTTCGCTCCATCTATAGTTGCGGTTTTCTTATTTGGAATTTTGTCTCCAAAAGGAACTTCAACTGCTGCATTTGTCACCTTACTTGGTGGGAGTTTATTTGCCGGAGTGATTTTCATGATAGAAAAGTATATTCCGATCGGAGGAGCAGAAAATTACATTTCCAGCAGTGAGGGACTTGGTATCAATTGGCTTAGGCAAACCTATATTTTCTTTCTGATCTCCAGTTTGATTTACTGGGCCACTTCATTTACTGATAAACAAGCGAGTTCCGTTACCGGAGATTTCTATCTCAGCATAGAATCGTCCTCTACCAAAACAAAAGTGTTGAGTGCCCTCCTTGTAGCCATAATGCTAACCATTTACATGATTTTCTATTAAAGCAAATATGAATTTAAATCAGTCTCCTATACTTCCTCAGAACCCTCGCCCTGTTGCAATTATAGGTGCAGGTGGGATAGTGACAAATGCTCACTTACCTGCTTATACCTTGGCTGGATGGAATGTCATGGGAGTTTATGATTTGGATAAAGCGAAAAGTGAGACTGCAAAAGCTGAGTTTCCAGTTGTATCTCAGACATTTTCTGATTTATCGGAATTGATTAAAGCCGCCGCTGAGCAAAACGCGATAATCGACCTTGCCGTCCCAGCAGATCAGATTATCCAGATTCTTGAGCAGTTGCCTAATGGCACTGCAGTGTTGATCCAAAAGCCAATGGGCGAAACACTGGCTGAAGCATCTGAAATCCATGAGCTATGTCTCAAAAAGAAGCTGATCGCAGCAGTGAATTTCCAATTGAAGTTTGCTCCCTATATGCTAGCTGCCAAGGATATGATTAAGCAGGGATTACTTGGGGAAATATATGACCTGAAACTGAAAGTATGCGTCTTTACTCCTTGGCATCTTTGGGGATTTCTGAAAGAAAAACCAAGAATGGAAGTGCTCTACCACAGCGTTCACTACTTGGATTTGATTCGCTCATTTATTGGAAATCCCTCGCGGGTACATGCCAGCATCATCCGTCATCCCAAAATGACAGAATTGGCAGATACACGAAGCTCCATCATTTTGGATTACGATGAATTCACCCAAGCCAGAATTCTAACAAATCATGGACATGAGTTTGGTCTAAAAAACCAAGATTCCTACTTCAAAATAGAAGGAACAAAAGGCGCAATCAAAATAACGATTGGGCTATCTCTGGACTATCCCAAAGGTCAGGCTCCAAAGATGGAGTACTGTCTATTAGATGATCCTAAAGGCTGGCAGGAAATTCCGCTGAAGGGTGGCTGGTTTCCTCATGCATTCATCGGCTCGATGGCGGCCTTGCAGGTAACCTGCGAAAATCCTGGAACTTATTTACCAAACAGTACAGCAGACACTCTTCAGACCATGAAACTCGTCGAAACAGTTTACAAAGCATCCGAATCAGGTGGTACACCATTCGGAAGAATAAGTTGATCCTCATGAAAAAACTACTTTACATCACCTGTTGTCTACTATCACTTACAGCTTTTTCCCAAGAAAAGAACAAGCCAAATGTGTTGTTTATCATCTCTGATGATCTGACTACGACAGCCCTAGGAGCATACGGAAATCCGGCACCAAAAACCCCAGTCATCGATCAGTTGGCGAAGGAGAGCACACTATTTACCCGCGCGTACACACAATATCCAGTTTGCGGACCATCCCGTGCTTCATTTATGTTTAGCTATTATCCCAATGCTACGCAAACCTATGGCTACGTAAGCGGTAGGGAAAATGTAGGTCCTGACCGACCTTCTTTGGCTGAGCTTTTTAAGCAAAATGGCTACTACACAGCCCGAGTGAGCAAAATCTATCATATGGGCGTGCCGATCGATATAGAAAAAGGGTCAGATGGAACAGATGATCCTGCTTCCTGGACTGAGAAATTTAACTCCCAAGGTCCTGAATGGACGGCTGCAGGTAAAGCAGAACTGGTGCAAAACAACCCTGATGGCAGCATAGAGCGAAAAGGTGGAAATGTGATGACTATAGTCCAAGCTGACGGGGATGACTTGGTACATTCTGACGGTAAAACAGCCGAAAAAGCATCCGAATTGATCCGCCAACATAAAGACAAGCCCTTCTTTCTAGCAGTAGGATTGGTTCGACCTCACGTACCTTTTGTGGCTCCAGCAAAGTATTTCGATCCATTTCCATATGAAGAAATTAAGCTACCAGAGCAGGTAGAGAATGATTGGGATGATATACCTGAACGTGGTATCAACTACGTCACCAGTGTCAATGCGGAGATGAATGACGTGCAGAAGCAAAAGGCAATTGCTGGGTATTATGCAGCAGTTTCCTATATGGATGCGCAAGTTGGGAAGGTCTTAAAGACGCTGAAAGAAGAAGGATTGGAAGACAATACAATTGTGATTTTCACCTCGGATCATGGTTTTCACCTGGATGAGCACGAGTTCTGGATGAAAGTGAGTTTGCACGAAGAGTCTGTTCTCGTGCCGATGATGATCAAGGTGCCTGGCAAAAAACCGGCTGTAGTAAACTCTTTCACCGAGCTACTGGACCTCTACCCTACATTGGCTGACTTGGCAGGATTGGAATATCCAGCGGCTATTCAGGGGAAAAGTCTGGTTCCGGTTCTACACAATCCTAAGAAAAAAGTGCGGGATTATGCTTTCTCTGTCACGCAGGGAGGCAAGTCCTTTCTAATTCGCACAGATAAGTGGGCTTATATACAGTACAATGAGGATGCCTCAGCAGGAATGGAGCTTTTTGATATGGAAAATGATCCCCAGCAATTTACAAATCTTGCCCATGATCCAGCGCACAAAGCAACTCTAGATGAATTGCAGGCAATCCTAAAGAAAAAATTGGCTGAGGTAAGAGACAATGATTTGGGTATAAATTATCAAGCTTCGAAATGAAAACTGCATTGAAGAAAATAGCTTTAGCCTGCTTTCTGATTTCCATTTCAGGAATTGCTACTGCACAGTTTCAAGTGAAGCCTTTGCCTGTACAGGCAGTGCTGAAACAAGGCGAAGAAAATCAATTTCTGGACGGACCTTCTACCTTGAAACTGAAGGATTATTTCGTTTGGGGAGGTTCCGTAGTAAAAGGTAAAGATGGGAAATACCACATGCTCTTTGCTCTCTGGGAAAGTGGGGCTGATAAAGAGCAGTTTAATAAAAGTTGGGTCCTGGAAAGCAAGATTGGACATGCTATCTCTGACTATCCTGACAGGGATTTTGAGTTTCAAAAAATCATTCTTAAGGGAGCCCGTTACGATGGCAAGCCAGACGCTTGGGATGCTCAGGGAGTGCATAATCCTCATGTAAAAGAATTCGAAGGAAGCTATTATTTATACTTTATCGGCGGCAAAGATCCAGGTGAGGAAGTCGCTCCTAATGTGGACAAAAGAAACCGAGTCCAGCAAAGCCAAAAACTTGGTGTGATCAAATTCGATTCCTTTGAAGATTTGGAAGCAGGGAAATTCACTCGGCCTACAGAGCCGCTATTAAGTCCACGGACACGTGTCAAGCCTAACCAAGTAGTCAATCCTTCTCCTGAAGGAACCGTAGCTAAGCCAGATAACCTGATTGTGGTGAATCCCTCCGTGGATTACAACCCGAAGACAAAGGAATACATGCTTTTCTTCAAAGGAAACATCTACGAACCATTCTGGAAGGGTGTTCATGGAGTAGCTACAGGGCCAACTCCTATGGGGCCATTCACGGCAAGGGATGAATTCATCTTCGATGTACGTATGCCAGACGGGAAAATTGCCAGCACAGAAGATCCTTACGTCTGGTTCTCTACTAAATACGACTGCTTTTTTGCAGTGGTCAAAGACTTTACTGGCACTGTGGCTAGAAGCGAAAAGAAAGTTCTGGCGATCCTAAAATCTGAGGATGGCATCAAATGGGAAATCACGAGCAAGCCTCTTTTTATGAAACGGGAGGTTACTCTTGAAAATGGAGAAATCCTTCATTTAGATCGTCTGGAGCGACCTCAGCTACTACTTAGTGATGATGGTATTCCGCTTTACCTCTATTGCGCAGCCGCTGTGGAGAATGTGAACGACAAAAAGGACGGAAGTTCATTTAACATACAAATACCTCTAGCAGTGACGCCTGCAAACTAAAACCTATGCAATCAACCTATGCTGTATTAAAATCAGCAAAACCATTTTAAGAATGAGAAAATCTATTGTAATTAAAAAAGGCCTTTCGAGTGACATGCGCTTTGACTTAAAGGACGGCGCGGGATCTGATGCTGTACATACTAGTCCCGTTTATGCCTATGCAGTCTGTAAGCTGGCCACTGATACTGAGTTGGAAGGAGTAGGTCTTGCCTTCACTTTAGGATCTGGAAATAAAATTGTTTGCGACGCGATAGAATACCTAGTCAAACACATAGAAGGTAAAGAGATCTATGAACTGATGTCCGACTTTGGTACCACCTATAAAAAAATGGCAGATGACCCAAACTTCCGATGGTTAGGCCCGCATAAGGGGGTGGTTCAATTGGCATTGGCAGCGATTGTGAATGCTTGCTATGATCTTTGGGCAAAAGCAGAAGGAGTCCCCTTGTGGAAATTACTTACTGATTTAAGTCCTGAGCAATTGGTGAATACTTTGGATTTCTCTTACTATGAGGACATTCTACCAAAGCATGAGGCCATTGAGTTGATCAAAAATCAGAAAGCTGGAATTACAGCACGTGAAAACATCATCAAAACTGGTTACCCTGGCGACCGATACTTCGATTGGCTGGTTCAATTATTCTGACGAAAAAATCATCCAAAATGTGGAAGCTGCTATGGATAATGGGTTCGCTGCAATGAAACTAAAAGTAGGAGCTCAAAATGCAGCTCATGATATCCGCAGAGCCGAATTGGTGAGAAAAGTAGCTGGAGATCAGGCCACCATTATGTTTGATGCAAATCAGCAATGGACTTTACCTCAAGCAATTGACATTTGCTCCAAATTAAAAGAACTCAATCCGTTTTGGATAGAAGAACCTACGCATCCAGATGATGTATTTGCTCATATGGCTTTGGCTAAAGCTGTCGATGTCCCCCTTGCGCTGGGCGAGCATGTTCCGAACAAGGTGATATTCAAAAACTTCATTCAATCCGGATGCATGTCATTCAATCAGGTAGATGCTGTACGGGTAGGTGGAGTTTCTGAGTTCATTTTGATCAGTTTACTTTCCCGCAAATACAATATACCGGTAGTCCCACACGTGGGAGATATGGGACAGATTCACCAGCATTTGGTCTTATTTAATCATATTACTTTGGGACATCCTGCTTTGCTTTTGGAATACATTCCTCATTTACGTGAGTATTTTAAGTCCCCGGCAATTGTCAAGGATGGCAAGTACCTAACTCCCCTGGAAGCCAGGAATGAGCGCGGATCTTTTACAATACGAATACTCCTATTAAGGGAGCACGGTAGCCAACTACCAAAATTGCTCAACAGGTTTCTAAAACAATCTTCAAATGAATATTTCTTTTAAAAAAGTAGCCCTTGCAAGGTATGCCCTAGGGATTTTAGGTTGGCTGTCGCTCCAGACAATTTGTTTCGCGCAAGATGATTTGCAAATTTCTAAATCCATTCTGCCAGTGGATACCGAAAATATCTTTCGTACGGAAGGTTATTACAATTGGGGCGGATCGATTGTCAAAGGAAATGATGATATGTACCATCTCTTTTATTCCCGATGGCCAAAATCCACCAGTTTTAAGGGCTGGCTAGTTTACTCTGAGATAGCTCATGCTGTGTCGAGCAGCCCAACAGGTCCTTGGGAATACAAGGAAACAGTTTTGAAGAGCAATGGAAAAGGGCATTGGGACGCCATAACTGCACATAATCCCAAGATCAAATACTTTGAGGGCAAGTATTACCTCTACTACATATCCACGAATCTGGGTGATAACTTAGATTATTCAGAAAGTGATTTAAAGAGTTTTAGCCAGAAGGATTTGAAAGATCCAAACAGGCATATTCTCAGATCAAATCAGCGTACCGGAGTAGCTGTTTCAAATTCGCTTTCTGGTCCATGGGTGAGACAGTCCGTGCCCCTTATAGAACCTTCAGGCCCTATCACGACTTTGACCGTGAATCCAGCGGTGACCCGAGGCAAGGATGGGAGATATTATATGATTGTCAAAGGTGATAAACCAAATGAAACAAAATTTATCAGAAATCAGGCTATAGCTATAAGCGATCACCCTGAAGGACCTTATGAGATTCAACCTGACCCGGTAATTGATTATTTGGACACCGAAGACATGTCACTTTGGTACGATGAGCAGCGTGAAGTTTACTATGGGATCTTCCATGCGTCTGATGGATTTATAGGTTTGGTCAGCTCTTCTGATGGTCTCCAATGGCAAAAAGCTTCAGAGTATCGAATCATGCCAAAAGAAATAAAGATGAAAGACGGATCTATCCTCAAACCCGATAGACTAGAACGACCATTTGTATATCAAGAAAGTAGAAATCTGATCACCTTAGGGTTAGCCGCTAAACAAGGCGATGATTCATTTATTGTTTTTATCCCGCTACATAAATAAGCAAAACCGAAATCCTTGTCTTTTTCGACTTAGTCCAATGATATCATCTTTTTTAAAATCGTATAATACACCTATATGATTATCCGCAAAGATGCCAGTCACCTTAGCTTCTTTGCTTATCTAGTCGGAAGATCGGTGACTCCCGCACTGGCGGGACAGGCTGAAGTAGCCTCGATTCCTAAGTCTAACCTATGCTTTTTTGCTTTTGACACCATATTCAACCAAAAGCAGATATATATATTCCCTTAAAAGGGAAAACTCCTTTACTATTGAAAAGTAAGGAGTCCATGCCCATATTCTATTTTTCGTCCTACCAATTCCCCAGAATAATCCGCACTGCTTGAGCAGTAAATCAATATTTTACACTTTTTTAGACCTAAAGCCCTATTTTTTTCAAAAACTACTAGGACATCTGCACTATTTTTACTTAACTTACCCGCAGCTATCTAGAAATAGCTTTATTCAATTCCCTTCCTAGATAGCTGTCTACAACATTTCTATCCAATACAAACCACTTTGTGCGTATGAAAAATTCTACTACAAAAAATCTGAGTAGTATCAGAATGTGGCCTGAAACCAAAGTAAATTTTGGTATTCTTGGTTGCATCTGCCTTCTACTCTTTTTCCTGTCAAGTTCAGGATCAAGTATGGCCCAAACGTCTCCTATTGCCGTAAAAGGCACTGTAGTCGATTCAGAAGGCCTTCCATTGCCAGGATTGACAATTCTAGTAAAAGGTACCACAGCTGGTACTGTAACGGATTCGGAAGGCAGATATTCCATCACTGTCCCTGGAGAAAGCACAGTTTTAGCTTTCAGCTACATTGGTTATCAATCCCAAGAAATCACTGTAGGTAGCAGGACCATAATTGATTTGGTCATGGAGGAGGATATTTCATCTTTAAATGAGGTGGTGGTAGTTGGCTATGGCACACAGAAAGTCACCAACCTCACTGGAGCTGTAGATGTAGTTGAAGGAAAAGTGTTAGCAGACCGTCCTTCTCCTTCAGTATCACAATTGCTTCAAGGAACCTCACCTGGTGTGAACTTTTAGTGTTGGGAACAATGGGTTTCAGCCAGGGGCTGAAATGAATATTCAGATCCGAGGTATGGGATCCCTTAATGGTGGCTCTCCCTATGTAGTTATTGATGGGATTCCTGGAGACATGGATCGCTTGAACCCAAATGACATAGAATCTATTTCAGTATTGAAAGACGCTGCAGCATCTGCAATCTTTGGAGCACGAGCACCATATGGTGTTATCGTAATTACTACAAAATCAGGAAGAGGTAAACTGAAAGCAAGCTATTCGGGAAGTGTAGGGGTAGCTTCTCCTCAAAATCTACCATCCATGCTAAACTCTTATGATCACGCCAAGGTAATTAATGAGGCGGGTGTATTTGGGGCTGGCGGAAGATTTTTCCCAAACAGAACAATTGACAATATTCTTGCTTTCCAGAACGGTGACTTTGACTTCCTAAGATCAAATGCCAACTTCCCTGCCGATGCTACTTTCTTTGAAACAACGCCTAACCCCAACAACGTAAATCAATGGGGTTTCAACCAATTTGGTAATGCTAACAGGGATTGGTTTGATGAATATTTCGGTAAGGGAATGATTCAAAAGCATGACCTCAGCCTTTCAGGTGGGTCTGAAAAAACTTCATATTACTTCTCTGCAGGTTTATATGGTCAATCAGGTGTCTTAAACTATGGCACAGATACTTTTGATCGCTATAATATCATGGGTAAGATTACAACTTCCATTACAGATAAATGGGATTTTACCTACCAGCCACGTTTTTCCAAGCAGATCAGGGAAATCCCTAATATGGACAGACAGGGTAGCTATGATCTGATTTTCCATCAAATCGCCAGAACCATGCCTACTAATGCTATGTACGATGGCTTTGGAAATATCATGATCCAATCCAAAATCCCTTGGGTAAACGATGCTGGTACAGATATCACTGAGACCACCGAAAACTGGCACACCTTTGCAACCGACCTGAGACCTACAGAAGGATGGACTATTCATGGAGATTTTGCCATGAAAAACACTGATATTTTTTATAGAAGTAATGAACTTACCGTATATGACCATTTAGTGGACGGAACAGTCACACCAAGTGGAAACACAGTACCAAGCAATACTAGAAGAACTCATTATAGTAATTTGTATTGGACTAGTAACATTTACACTTCTTACGAATTCCAGCTGAATGAAGTCCATAATTTCAAAGCTATGGTTGGAACCCAATTTGAAAAGACTCAAAACAGGAATTTATCTGGATATAGAACCAACCTATTGGTACCTAACGTCCCATCTTTGAACACCGCTGATGGGGAAATTCAAATGAATGAAAACCTTTTAACAGTAAGTACTCAGGGTTATTTTGGAAGATTCAATTACAACTTTGATGAGAAATACCTGATTGAAGTAAATGCACGATATGACGGTAGCTCAAGATTCAGAGAAGGAAACAGGTGGGGCTTTTTCCCATCCTTCTCAGCAGGGTGGAATATTGATAAGGAATCTTTCTGGCAGCCAATCAGCCAGACGGTAAACACGTTTAAAATCCGTGGTTCGTGGGGTGAATTGGGGAATCAAAATGTAGATCCTTATCAGGATTTGCAACTTATTCCGCTATCTGGCAATGCAGTAAACTGGATCTTCTCTCAGGGCGGAACAAGACCAATCGGATTTGCTGGCACACCTTCATTGATTAGTCCAGACCTCACTTGGGAAACTGCAAGATCTATAGACATCGGTGCTGATATGAGCTTCTTGGATAATCGTTTGAAGTTTGTATTCGACTGGTTTGAAAGAACAACTTTTGATATGATCGGCCCCGTGGATCCTGCGCCAGGAGTATTGGGTGCTACAGTACCGCAGTCTAACAATGCCACGCTAAGAACAAGAGGATGGGAAACAACCATTAACTACGGTCAAACGCTTTCTAATGGACTTACTTTCAATGTAGGCTTCAACATTTTTGACAGCCGCACATTTGTAACAGAGTATCTTAATCCTAACGGCGTACTTTCTACCTGGTATGAAGGTAGAGAGCAAGGTGAAATCTGGGGTTACACTGCCAATAAATTATATGCAAGCCAAGAAGATGTAGATTCTTACACTTCACAAGTAGACTTATCTGATTTGACAGGCCTTAGCTGGAATCCAGGTGACGTAAAGTATTTAGATATTAATGGAGATGGAAAAGTTGACAATGGAACTAATACCCTGAAAAACCCTGGTGATTTAAGCATAATTGGAAACAGTACTCCAAGATGGCAGTATGGTCTAAATCTCAATGCCTCCTTCAAAGGATTTGACCTTTCTATGATCTGGAGAGGAGTAGGAAAGAGAGACATTGCATTTGGCTCTGGAGACAATATTTTCTGGGGCTTCAGATCAGGTAATCAGTCCTCCTTATTTCCAGAACATTTGGATTATTTCAGAGACACTCCCGGGGATATGTATACAGGACTATATGAAGGTGATGCTAATATCAATTTAGACGCCTATTTCCCAAGACCTTATATTAATGATGGTCAAAACAATAAAAACAGATTGACCAGTACAAGATACCTTCAAAGTGGAGCCTACTTGAGATTGCAAAACTTGCAGGTAGGATATACACTTCCAGACCCGGTGTTGAACAAAATGCGCCTGAGCAATTTCAGAATGTATGTAACAGGAGAGAATCTATTGACTTTCTCCAAAATACCAGTAGGTATAGATCCAGTAGCTACCGGAAGTTCATGGGGAGCTGGAAAAACCTATGGAGCGGATAGAATGATATCTGTAGGTGTACAAGTATCCTATTAAAATGACGATGACAATGAAAAAATCAATATCAATATTTGGACTCTTGATTGTTCTGGCCGGAACTTTTGGATGCGAATCCTTTATAGACAATGCGCCTGAAGATCAAATCGCGGTTGAAGACTATTTCAAAACTGCAAATGACATAGAAAACTATGTAAAGAAGTACTACGCAGGACTTCCTACCCATGGTTCTGCAAATCTCCCTTTATCAGAAACTAGCTCAGACAATCTGATCGTAGCAGTCCCTAATGCAGTGATTCAAGGTTCACGCGCTCCTAGAAATGGACAATGGACAGGAGAATGGGATGACATTAGAAGTATTAATATTTTATTTGACAATCTAGAAAATGTGCAGGACGATCTGAGTTCATATGCGCAATTTCTAGGAGAAGCTCATTTCTTCAGAGCTTGGTTCTACTACGAGAAGCTACAGGTATATGGAGATGTGCCGATTTATACGAGTCAGTTACTCCCAGGTGATGAAGGGCTTTTTAAATCACAAGACCCAAGAACTGAGGTTGCTGATTTTATATTATCTGAGCTGGATTTTGCATTCCAACATCTTGGATCCAGAGCCAGCGTAGGTAATGCCAGACTGAATAAAGAAACTGCTCTTGCATTTAAAACGCAGGTGGCTCTTTATGAAGGCTCTTGGCAAAAATACCATGCAGGTACTGAATTCGGTACTAGCGGCGCCGATCCTAACAAGTACTTTCAGGAGGCTGTCATTGCAGCAGAAAAACTTATGAATGGTAGCTATACTGTAGGCGTATATTCCACAGGAAATCCAGAGTCAGATTATTACGATTTATTCGGAAAGGACAACATGTCTGATATAAACGAAGTTCTTTTTTACCGAATTGCCAGCACATCAGAGCAACTAGGTCATGAACTGCAGTTTTATACGACCAGACGCACAAGGGATATGTCTTTGACATGGTCTTTGATCAGTTCTTACCTCGGCAAGGATGGCAAACCTTATAACTATGAGGCTCTCACTCAAACTGCAAAGGGAAATGAATTTCTTAAGAAAATTGCAGAAGAAACTGATCCGAGATTACAATCCACAATCTGGATCCCAGGGGATTTAAGAGTAGCTAGCTCAGGACAGGTATTTGATAAACCTTTCTTGACTGGCGGATCCGAGGAACTTTGTTCAACCGGATTTCAAGTGAAAAAATTCTCAAACCCTTATTCTTCGGCAGCAGGTGCAGATTTTGGAGGATTAAGTCAAACAGGAAGAATATACTTCCGATACGGAGAAGTGCTACTAAATTATGCAGAAGCTAAATACGAATTAGATGGTACCATCGCATTCGAAGCTCTCAATTTACTGCGTGATCGAGTAGGCATGCCAGCGTTTGAAGTAATTCCTCAGTCTGAGTATGGAGCCAATTTGCTCGACTATGGCTATTCAATTGACGATGCACTTTATGCCATTAGAAACGAAAGAAGAGTGGAGCTAGCACTGGAAGGTCAGAGACCTGATGACTTTAGAAGATGGGCTGCTCATAATCTGGTAATTGGAAAAGACCAAAGGGTTACCCTTTTGATCCTGCAGAATTCCCTGGCTTCACTCCTCTGATCGATGCAAATGGTCAGACAGACTATTTCAAGAACCAGTTGCCAAATGGATATGGATTCAGACCTGATCAGGATTACCTCACCTCAATTCCTTCTGATGAATTAGTGTTGAATCCTAACCTCGTACAGAATCCAGGCTGGGAATAAAAAAACTTCATAGGTTTAATTTGGGTTTATAAAAGTAAAAAAGGGGATTTATAATCTCCTTTTTTATTATTTCAGATTATCTTGAATGCCCATCTTTTTTTAAGTATCAATAAATCGAAATGGAAAAATCTAAAAAGATCAAAACAAAGGATAAAATCTTACTAACTGCCATCAAGCAATACAACGAAGTAGGCGTCCAAGGCGTGACTAGTCGGCATATTGCTGGAGAAATAGGCATTAGCCATGGCAATTTAGATTACCACTATAAAACCAAAGAGGATTTGATATTGGCAATCCATGAGAAAATGAGGGAAGAAATGAGTGGAATTTATGAAAATCAAAACACTATCATTTCCTCAATAGAAAACTTCCATTTTGCTATTGATCCAGTTTGAAGAGTTCCAGTACAGATATAGATTTTTCAACCTAGACGTCCTGGAAATCACCCGCTCATTCCCAGAGGTAAGCAAATTGATACAAAGTACCTTAGAACTCAGAAAATCACAAACTGAACTTCTTTTCGAAAGGCTAATTGAAGAGAACTTTATCGCAAGTAATTACGCTGAGGAAGCTGAAAGAATACAACATATTATCCGTATGGTTATTTCCTTTTGGCTATCACAACGCGAGGTATTAATTACCTACAACTTTACTGAAAAGGGAGAAATGGTCAAAAGTATCTGGGCAATAATCAATCCCTACCTGACTGAAAAAGGCAAAGAAGAAAAAGAAAAAGTCATAGCCAAATACGGCTATACACAGATAGAATCAAATAATGAATAGTAAAACCACAGTTTTCTGTCTAGGAATAGCGCTTTTATCCCTTATTTCAACACAAGAAAACCTAGCCCAGACATCACAAAGTAAACCCAACGTCCTCTTTCTTTTTGCTGATGATCAGCGAGCCGATGCATTAGGGGTATCTGGAAATCCTTACATCCAAACACCAAATCTGGATCAGTTGGCTAGTGAAGGTAGCCGATTTGCCAATGCCTATGTAATGGGCGGAAATCATGGAGCTGTCTGCGCAGCAAGCCGAGCTATGCTTTTAAGTGGAAAAAGCTTGTTTCATGTCTATGACAAGCTCCAAGGTGAACGAACCATGCCTATGGACTTTGCACAGGCAGGATATTCTACATTCGGCACTGGCAAATGGCATAATGAGAAGACCGCATTCGAAGCTAGTTTTCAGCAGGCAAAAAATGTCTACCTAGGTGGAATGGCTGATCACTACAGTGTAGCGCTGCGTGATTACGACGAAAACGGAAAACTAGGTGAGCCAACCCAAAAAGGATATTCCACCGAAGTATTTGCTCAAGGTGCTATTGATTTCATTAATTCTCATGCGAAGGCAGGTTCTGACAAACCATTCTTTGCTTACGTAGCATTCACAGCACCACATGACCCTTACTCTCCGGAGGCAGGCTACATTTCTCACTATCCAGATGGTTCTTTGCCCCTTCCAGGAAATTACAAACCATATCATCCCTTCGAGTTTGATAATTTAATGGTGCGTGATGAATTGCTAACGGACTGGCCAAGAAAGCCGGAAGTGATCCAGATGATACTTTCAGACTATTATGCTTTGGTAACTCACTTGGATAGCCAGATTGGCAAAATCATCCAAACCTTAAAGGATAATAACCTTTACGATAACACCATCATCGTTTACGCAGCTGATAATGGTTTGGCAGCGGGAAGTCATGGATTGCTAGGAAAGCAAAGCCTGTACGAGCATAGCACCAACGTACCGATGATCATCAAAGGCCCTGACGTTCCGAAAAACGAGACTTTCGACGCGATGGTCTATCTCTACGACTTGTACCCTACCCTTTCAGAATTGGCTGGCTTACCTAAACCAAATCAAGTGGATGGAAAAAGCTTGACTCCCATCTTAAAAGGAAAAGAAAAGGAAGTTAGAAATAGCTTATTTACTGCTTACCGATATACAGTGCGTGCAGTCAGAACAGCAGAATGGAAGTTAATTCGCTATCCTGAGCGTGATTATTTCCAGCTTTTCAACTTGAAAAATGACCCCTTAGAATTGAATAATCTGGCAGAAAAACAAGGAGTATTCCGGAACTAAGGAAGAGTTAATCACTTTGCTCAAAGACTGGCAAAAAAACGCGGATGATACCGCAGCATTTACTACTAAAGTAATCAAGCCATTGGAATATGATCCAGCCACACTTACCCGTCAACCAGATCGATGGCAGCCAGACTATACGCTGAATAGGTATTTTGGAAATATGGAAAAGTAAGGTATGTCTGAAGGTTAAGTTCAATTGTCTTCAAAAAAATCAAAAAAAGGGCTCCTAGGTAGGAGCCCTTTTAATTCACTATTAATTCTAAAACTATTCTTTAATACCCAGTGATTCTGAGGAGTCAAATTTGGGTTATTCTGCATTTCTGGAAGAGGATAAGGCATTAAGTAATGCTTTGCCTGGAGCGTTTGATTAGAGCTTGGATTGGTATGTCCTTCAAAATTGTCAAATCCATTGGTAGCTTCATTGTACACTTTGCGCAAGCGAAGCATATCGAACCAAGTAATCTGCTCGTAGCAGAGCTCATGCCATCTCTCTCTTAACACCGCATCTCTGAATGTATCTGCAGTAAATCCGCCCACAGATGGAGTACTTAGTCCCGCTCTGTCTCGAATTCTCTTCAAGCTTTCAACCGCCAAAGCATTTGGACCCCCAACTTCGTTCTGTGCCTCTGCGTAGATCAACAATACTTCCGCAAATCTGATCAATGGGACATTGAGATTATTAGCTCTAGTGCCCGGCTGGTCTTTAGTGCCCAATGCCATCTGATTAAAATGCTTGAAAATATACGGGGCACCTAGGTCAAATTCAGCACCGCTACCATTCGTATAGTAAGTAGTATAAAAGAACCCTTCCTGATTCACCGCCCTCTTATCTCCAGGCTCATATGAATTGTAGAAATCCTCAGTCGGCACAGTACTCCCCGTACCTGAAGGTCCTGCGAATGTTACCGGCTTAAAGTTTGGAAACATATTATTCATTGGATTACCAGCAACGATTACGTTGTACTGAAGCATGAAAATATGCTCTAGAATGTTGTCGTTATTCTCATCGTGGATTGCCTTATAGGTAGGAAACAAATTAATAGATAAAGGATTACTGTTAGCGTAATCGATCACCTCTTTTGACTTATCAGCAGCCATTTGGTAATGAGATGCTCCCAAACTCAATGGAAATCCTGCCATAGTTAAATAGACCTTCGCCAACAATGATTTGGCAGCAGCCAAAGATGCCCTACCACTATTGTCCATCCATGGTAAGCCTGCTGATTCCGCCGCTTTCAAATCCTCAACGATCAAGGCGTAAACGTCCTCTTGCGAAGCAGGTGCCGGTCTAAAATCTTCAGAACTGGCTGTTTGTGGCAACGTAATCAATGGCACATCACCCCAAAGTCTAACTGCATAGAAATAAGCCCAGGCTCTCAAGAATCTTGCTTCACCAAGGATTTTCGTTTTCTGTGCAGCATCCATTGGCGTAATTGCCGGCACTTTCTCCAACACCAAATTGGCTTGCGCAATCACTTTATACAAGCCATTCCACCAGTTGATCACATGTTGAGTTCTTCCATCATAGATTAGACCATATAGGTTATTCAAATCGGAATTTTGTGCTGTTTCAGTGGTAGATGTACCTGTTGGAGCTTCCAATAATTGCCAGGTAGAAGAAAAGATTCCTCCATCTCCTCCTATAAATCGAGTATCAGCATAAACTGATGCAAGTGCTGCTTCGGCGTGGTCTGGAATAGTATAGAAACTTTCCGGTGTCAAATTAGAAGGATCCTCTTCCTCCAGAAAACTTGAACAACCTACAAATCCTGCCACTAATGCTCCAAATAAGAACAATCTGCCTGCTTTGTTATATATGTTATTTTTCATTGTTATATCGCTTTAAGTAAAACAAGGATTAAAGAGTCACCTGTAGACCGAACATAAAAATTGTAGGTCTTGGATAACTGTGCCAGTTCATACCCTGTGAGAACACATTACTACCGTCACCACCTCGTATAGGTGTTGTTTCAGGATCTCCATTGATATCTTTTCCTGTCAAAAGGAAGAAATTCTGAGCTGAGGCATAGGCTCTCAATCTACTTAGCTTGATAGCGCTGGTAACATTTGAAGGAAAATTATATCCCAGTAACAGGTTTCTACCTCTAAGGAAGGAACCATCTTTCACCCAGTGTGAATCCACATTTGTTACATATCCAGCACGAGTATCACGTATCTCAGCAATCATCGTATTTTGATTCTGAGGTGTCCATGCATTCAATACTGAAGTGTAGCTATTTGCTAAAGCCTGACGATCTTCACTTGGGTGAAGTGTCATATCTAGTACATCATTACCCACACTGTATTGCAGCTCAACAGTAAGGTCAAAATTGTGAAATCTGAAGCTATTGGAGATTGCTCCCCAGAAATCAGGACTACCGTTACCTATGATCATTCTGTCCGAATCGTTGATTGCTTTATCACCGTTTACGTCTAAATATTTGATATCTCCTGGAAGAATAGTGAGTCCATTTCTATAACTCACAAATTCCGCAGCTTCTGCTCTTTCTGCCTCACTCCAAGTACCCAATCTTACAAGTCCCCAGAATGAACCTACTGGCTCACCTACTCTGATTATGTTGGTTTGATTAGTAAAATTAGGACCACCTACACCGAAAATATCTGCTGGCGTAGCTAGTGATAAAACCTTGTTTCTATTTAGCGAAAGGTTAAAAGAAGTATTCCAGCTGAAATTTTCTGATTCAAAATTCACGGAATTTAGAGTGAATTCTATCCCTTTGTTCTCCATGGAACCTACATTGCTTCGAATGGTCGCATAGCCACTTGTTCTTGGCACTGGGGAATCCAATAGCATGTCAGTAGTTTTTCTGTAATACAGATCCACTTCCAAATTCAATCTATTATTGAACATCCCTAGCTCAACCCCAAAATCCGTCTGAGCTGTTTTCTCCCATTTCAAATCCGGATTTGCTAGTCTATTGATACCAGTTCCACCCACTTGATTCTCGTTGTAAATAGCTGAATAATTAGAGCTCAATAAAGAAAGTGAGGAGTAAGGCGGAATTTCAGAGTTACCTGTCAACCCGTAACTCGTTCTAATCTTCAGGTTTGAGATAGTTGAATTACCCTTTAAAAATCCTTCCTCAGAAACTCTCCAAGCTAATGCGGCAGAAGGGAAAAAGGCATATTTGTTATTGTCACCGAATTTGGATGAACCATCGGCACGACCAGTCGCAGTAAACAAATACTTATCATCCAGAATATAATTAATTCTAGCAAAATAGGAATTTAATGCTTCGCGCGCTGCACCAGAACCTACCCTTGGTAATTGACTTCCAGCTCCAAGGTTATTATACAGGAAGTAATCTGTTGAAAAATTCTGGATACTAGCACTCATGGAAGAGAAATTGCTCTCTTGCCAGGAAATACCCAGTAATCCTTCAACAGCATGTCTTTCAGCAAAGACCTTATTATAGGTCAAGTAATTCTCAAGAGACCAGAAGGTGTTTTTACTTAAACTTTTGGATGCGGTACCACTTTGACCTATGGCCAAGGTCCTTGTCTCAGATCTATCATTTTCTTGGGTTAGGATATTTACCCCCAAGGCAGTTCTCATTTGAAGTGCATCAGAAAACTTGATATTGGTATACGCACTTCCCAAAGTTGTTTGCGTATTGAGAATATATCTCCTTCCAGACAATCTGTGCATGGAACTCATGGTGCCCTCAGCAAATGGATAATCTCTGTTATTTGCAAACGTACCATCTTCGTATTTCACAGGAAGGAAAGGAAAATCCTCCACCATCTGTCTAGCTACCGCATCAGATACATCGACTAGATTTTCTGACTGATTGTTATAGCTTAGACTACCACCTACTGTCAACCAAGTTTTCACTTTATCTTCTATGGTAAAACGCGTAGAATATCTTTTTAAATAGGATGTTTTCACTAAGCCTTCATCATCTCTGTATCCTAAAGAAAGAGAATATGAAGTACGTTCGTTACCTCCTGTAAAGCCTAATTGATGGTTTTGAGAAAGTTTATTTTGAGTAGTTTCTTTTAGCCAATCGGTATCGTAAAGTGGATTTCCTTGGCTATCAAAAATACGCGGGTCAGTTCTACGGAGAGCTGGGTTCAGATATGCCCATTTGCCAGCATTCCATCCTTCTGGATCATATTTGGCCATATTTGCCCAAGCCAGATCTTCCACAGCTAGGTATTGCTCGGCATTCAATACTTCCGGCCTATTGGGACCGATGATAGGAACACTTAAGTCCACATTATAGGTCACACTTCCTTCGCCTGATTTACCTTTTTTGGTAGTTATGAGAATGACACCATTTGCTCCTCTGGAACCATAAATAGCAGTAGATGAAGCATCCTTTAAAACTTCTACAGATACGATATCGTTAGGGTTGATGTAATCAACTGCACTACTTTGCTGATCCAAAGTACTCATCGGCATCTGGACACCATCTATCACATATAGAGGATTGTTGGATGAGTTGATTGAACTGAAACCCCTGATTCTCACAGTAGTTCTTCCCCCTGGTCTTCCTGAGTTATTGTTTACTTGAACACCGGAAATTCTTCCCGCCAAAGCTTGATTTAGAGATGCAGCTGGACGCTCTCTCAGTGCTTCTGCACCTACAGAACCTACCGAGCCCGTCAAATCACTTCTTTTGGTAGTACCGTATCCAATTACGACCACCTCATCTAATGCTGTTGCATCAGGTCTAAGAGTAATGTTGATGACAGATTGAGAACCAACTGTTACTCGCTGTGGCTCATATCCTATGTAGGAAAATATCAGCTCAGCATTGTCAGCCACAGTAATTGTATACTTGCCATCTATGTCTGTAATGGTACCAGAAGTAGTACCAGCTACTGATACTGTAGCACCAGGAAGTGGTAATCCTGTTTCATCCAAGACTTTCCCGGTTACAGTTACATCCGCTATTATTAAATTTATCAGGGGATCTGCATTAGCACTTGTAATTACTATAGCACTAAACATAAGTTGAATTAAGAACCCATACAGGACTCTTTTTAGACACCCGCAAGAGTCGTCTATGTAATGTTGATTTCATATTATGTGAGGTTTATTATTAAAATTGACTAAAAATATTCTGTAATTATTTTTCAAAAAACAGATTACCGAGTATTGTGCAGCGAGGAATTTTCTAAAATATCAACTGCTCCTTTCAAAGGTTCCTTTAGTTTAATTCATTGGCATTTTTTTTATGTAAAAATTATTTAAAAACTAGTTGAAACGTCAAACAATAAATAATATAAAACCATAGAGATCTAATCTAAATATTCATAACCAAGACCAAATCAACCTAAAAAGCATTAAAACACTGATAAACAAAGAATTACACTCTATATATAAATGTCAGGTATCCCAAAACACCTATATAAAGTAATTCGTAATATAAAAAATGAATCTTATGCAAAAGCAGCATAGAATCACAATTAGAGATTCAAATTTTTAAAATTAGTAATACCGAAAGTTAAGATTTAACAAAATTATTAAACATATCCAATATTAATTGAACTAAACTCATTTAGAGTATTAATAAATCAATTTAAACATACCAGCCCTGTGAAAAAGACCTCTTCCTAATTTAAACAAAAAAATTTATCATTTGACCTGAGTAATAAAAAAATATTAACAATCAAAAATACAAGCTATTACCCTACTTAGCTAAATTTTACATTTTTAATAAAAAATATTAAATATAAATAAACCACCATTTCCTTTTTAGCAAAGAAAAATCTATCCATGATGGATTCTGATACCTTAAAACTCCAAATTGAACAATTTTAGTAATCATGTTTTTTATCAAATGAATTGAAAGCACCTCATAGACTAATTCATGAGTCGGGAAAAAATTAACTTTTCCCAATAAAATGTCCGAAAATCCCAATTTTCGTGTTCGGTTTCGTGACAGAAATTACCTTCAACCTGCGTGTATTAGCTAAAAATCGATTTAATTGAGATTGGAATAAGTATTGAATCTCTCAATCCTAAAAACAAACTATGCTAAGCTTCCTTCTTTGGTGCATCCTCTTTATCCTTTGCTGGCCATTGGCAATTATCGCTCTTCTCCTCTACCCCATAGTATGGCTTCTTTTACTTCCTTTTAGGCTATTGGGATTTGCTGTTGACCTTTCCTTTGACCTGATCAGAAACATCTTTATGCTGCCCTTTACTTTGGTAGGCAAGCGATAGAAAGCAACTTATTTGGAGTGATAGTGCTTTACCAATTTCATGATTTTATGGAATACTTCAGTATTTTCATAAATCCCTCTGAAATCACCCGAATGTACACCGTAAGCAAAAATCGGAACCATAATCCCGGTATGATCATCAGAATGGTAAGCTAGCTCTACAGTTCCAGTTGCAATATCCCCCTGCGGAATAGAAACCCCTCCTGTCTCATGATCGGCTGTAATGATGACCAAAGTTCCGGGATTTTGATCTGCAAACTGTATCACTTTAGCTATTGCCTGATCAAAATCCAGCATTTCGGAAACTATCATGGAGCTGTTATTCTCATGCCCTCCCGAATCGATATTGGCTGCCTCCACCATTAGGAAAAAAGGTGTGTTTTTTTCCGCTAAAAAGTTAAGACCAAAGGCGGTGCTTTCTACCAAATATTCTCCTCTTCCTTCCAGCTTTTTAGGCAAAGCATTATTTGCAACAAAATAACCTATTCTCTCCGCCGATGTTTCGCCGAGACTCTCCACCATGGTGAAACCAGCATCTTGAAGATTTTTCGACTCTGAGGAAAATTTTGCTCCTCCACCAGCGATAAACATGTCCAGTTTACTCTTCGACAAATACGCTGAGATGTGATCTGCATCGTCACGCTCAGGATGATGAGCATAGAAAGAGGCTGGCGTTGCCCCTGTCAATTGATCAGTGGTGATGATGCCGCTCGCAAAACCATACTGATCCAAGATGTCTGGCAGATTTGACAAAGCCTTGCCTTCCGAATCCACTCCCAAGGCTCGATTATTTGTTTTTTCGCCTGTGGCATAGGCTGTGGCTCCGGCCGCTGAGTCAGTTGTAAAATCGTCTGCCGCTTGAGTTTTCACCAAACCCAGATTCTTCAGCTGAGTCAGGTTCAATTGATTACCATTGGAAAATAAAGCGGCAGAAATCTGAGCCAAGCCATTACCATCCCCTATCATCAGAATCACATTTCGCACAGGCACATTGGCTCCATCCAGTTCGAATGTAGGCTGATACACTTCATGTTTTGAGGTATTATGATAGACATTTTTAGTCAGCTTACTGAGGTAATCAGCAGCCTCATTTGGATGATCTGTGTTGATGTAATCTTCTCCCATTTCATAGAAAGCCTTCCAGGCCGACTTGCTATCCGGCGATCCCCAAAAGCGCACAGGCTTACCAAAACTATGAACCAAATCAATGAAGTTTTGGAGCTTCGCACGTTGTTCTTCCACCATTCTCCCTTTTCCATTCCAAATAGAAAACTGCCTAAAACTTAAGCTTACCATTCCGATTTTATCCCAAGGCAAATCCTTGCTTAATTCCTTACTTTGATAATCAAAAAGCATCCAGTCCGGATAATTTTTATAATCGTCAGGGTTTGGTCTATTTCCGGAAATGATCAATTTCAATCCACCCGGATTACTGGCAGAAAAAAGTACATCCTGATAGTTCAACATGCTTTGCTCTAATACTTCCAAAGTAGAATAGGCTTCCGTCTTTAGGTCCACCAGCAAATGAAAATTGATGGAAGGAATAATATCATTTTTTAAGCCTTCTTTAATGGGGTCTAAATACAAACTTTCTATGGTACGTCGAGAGTCAATACTCTCCACTTCATGAGCAGCCATCAGCATACCATCTTGCAGGATCAAATCGACTTCAATGGAAGTAGCTCCTGCACCATAGGCCGTCCAAAAAGGCACAGTCTGCAAATAGTCGTTGTGGGAATGGATTTGAAATGCTGCCTGATTCTGAGCAGAAAGGCCAAAAGAAATCAGTAGTAGCAGTAATAACTGAGTTGAAAAGAATTTATTCATGCCTAAAATTAGGGTATTCAATAGGATTAAATGCCTTCATTATGTTCAAAAAACAAAGCCTTAACATATTCATAAACTATAAAGCATTAGAGTAAAACATAGAAACCAGTGTAAAAAATTAATACCCTAATAATAAAGCTATTGTATAGCTGACTTCGATTTCAGATTCTATTAAATCATAACATAAACATGAAGCAAAAAATAAAAATCATCTTCAAATTAGTAGGAACTTGCTATTCAAAATACATCTTATGAAAACCTCCATCAACGTACCGTTTCTAGCTTTTTGCCTGTTTTTTTACTCTGCTATTTCTGCTCAAGACCTCAAAATCAACCAAATCCAAGTAATCGGCAGTCACAATAGTTACAAAAGTCAAATGGCACCGGAATTACTGGCTTATTTGGCCAAAGTAAACCCATCAGCATCTCAGAGTTTGGAATACGCACATATTCCTTTAGAAGCTCAACTTGATCTGGGACTTAGAAATTTGGAACTTGATGTATACCATGATCCCGAAGGAGGAAGATATTCAAACCCAAAAGGATTGGAAATCATCAAAGCCAGCGGTGGGGAGATTCGGGATTATGATCCTAGCGATGCACTTTCCAAGCCTGGAATGAAACTGTTCCATGTGCAGGATCTGGATTTTCAGTCTCACTACCTACTTTTTGCAGATGCTTTGACAGCACTCAAAAAATGGAGCGACAACAATCCTGAGCACTATCCTATTTTTATTTTGATCAATGCAAAAGATGGAAACATACCTGGCACTCGCCCTATTTTACCTTTCACTGCTGCCGCGTTGGATAGTATTGACCTGGAAATCAGGACACATTTAGGAATGAATAAACTAATCACTCCAGATAGGGTAAAAGGAAAGTATGCTGATTTGGAAGCTGGCGTGTTGGCTGGAAACTGGCCTAAATTGGATGATGCAAAAGGAAAATTCCTTTTTGTTTTGGATGAAAGTGAGGAGAAAATCGATCGATATCTCGAGGCTAAGCCTGAGCTAAAGAATGCTGTGCTTTTCGTGAATAAAAAAGAAGGTAATTCTACCGCTGGATTCAGGATTATTAATAATGCAGTGAAAGATGCAGCCTACATCAGAGACCTAGTCCAGAAGGGATACATGATCAGAACGCGTGCGGATTCTGACACGAAACAGGCCAGAGCAAATGATTACACCACATTTGAAAAGGCAAAAGCTTCTGGCGCACAAGTAATCTCTACGGACTATTATTACCCTTCTACTTTCTTTAAATCAGAATACAAAGTTAATTTCGAAGGAAACACCTACGAAAGACCTAATCCAGTATTGGTCAACAAATAGCTTTACTGCATTATTTTGAACAAAAAATACCTTCTTCCAAGCATCCTTGGCGCTGCAATTCAATTAATCGGCGCCAATACACCGCTCGTTGCGCAAGGATCAGCTGAGATTGAAATCGCTTTTCTCTCAGACATCCATCTTCAGGACATTTATGCAGACCTGCAGTCACCTGATTTTAATGGAATTCTGAATCCAAAAACCGGCAAATACGCGACTATTCGTACCATGAAAAGTCAGTTGAATTCCACCCGGCTTTTTAATGAAAACTATTTTGCTTTCATCAGCGCATTGGAAGATTTGCGGGAAAAAGGGATTCACCTCGCAGTGCTTCACAGGCGACTTTACCGATGATGGCCAACCGATGAATGTCCTAGCTCTACAGAAAATTCTTGAGCACTATTCCAGCAAGTTTGGAATGCGCTTTTTTCTGACCACCGGAAATCATGACACAGTGAAGCCTTACGGAGGTCTTGCCGGCAAGCGTGATTTTCTTGGCACCGATGGAAAGGAGCAGGCTATTGCTGGAGATGCAAAGGTATTCCCAGCTCTTGAGGCGGCGCAATCAGATCAAATCAATTACTGGGGCTATCCTGAGGTTACTGCTGCTTTGAGCAATTTTGGTTTTTTCCCTGATGAAAAAGACCTCTTTTGGGCACATCCTTTCCAGAAGCTTGATTATGAAAACTATTCTTTCGAACAAGCTATGGCCTCTGCTAACCTCGAACAGAGAAAGTACCCTCTTTCGGATTCAGGGTTATTTCTACCGGATGCCAGTTATGTAGTTGAGCCTATCGAGGGAATCTGGCTGCTGGCTTTGGATGGCAATGTATTCACTCATTCAGGAAGTAATTTGAAAGAAGGCTGGAAAGGCTCCTCTGTTGGATTCAACCAAGCTTCTATTTCCAAAAAGCATCAGCTAGACTGGATTAAAAAAGTAGCTGCAGAGGCAGTAAAGAGAGGAAAAACGCTGATTTCTTTCAGCCATTATCCCCTAGTGGAGTTTCATGATGGAGCTTCCGAAGAAATGAAATCACTCTTTGGACCTAGAAAATTTCAACTGGAGCGCGTGCCTACCAACGAAACCAGCGAACTCTACGCCACTGCAGGCATCCACATTCATTTTGCCGGACACATGCATATCAATGACACCGGAGTTTATCAAGACCAATCAACCACCCATACCATGTATAATATTCAAGTACCTTCTTTGGCTGCTTTCCCACCTGCTTATAAGACTGCAAAAATCTCGAAGAAAGACAATTTTGAGATTGAGACTATCCCACTGACGGAAGTAGATCATATGAATGAATTCTTTGATCTCTATAGAATGGAACATAGATGGCTGCTGGAAAATCAAGATCCTGGAATTTGGGACACCACCATTCTAGCATCAAAAAATTACCTGGAATACACCCGGAATCACTTACTTGAATTGACCAAGTCCAGATTTATTCCTTCAGATTGGCCAGAAAACCTCGCCCTGCTGTTGCAAAATATGACGGAATCTGAATTAAGGAATTGGAGTCAAATCAATGAAAAAGAAGGGGAAATTTATCTTTCTAAAATAGTAAATAGGTTAAAATCCAGCTCTACACAAAGCGGCTCTAACCTAAGTATAATCGATGATTTCTACCTTTTGAAAAATGGAGATGACCTTGGTAAACGCCTCATTCCAGACAATAGACTAGGTTTTTACACGGAAATCATCCCCGTGATTATTCAAAAAACAAATTCTCAGGAACAAATTCATAGTAAGGAATTGATTCAGTTTTTTAGGATTTTTGACCTGCTTTTCCATTCCCAGCCTGCAGATCATTTTTCGATTGATCTAAAGAAGAATACCATCAAAATGATTGAAGATTGATTTTCTGGAGTTTTACTTGATAAAGGAATAGCATCAGAAATACAATACTGATCGTACCGTAGGCACTCTTCAAAATACACGACCTAGGGAACCCAGAATGTTGTTTCTGGGCTAGTATTGGTCTAGCCTTAGGTAAGATGTTTTCAACCTTCTAACTTTCTCTTGCTTGCTCAACCTAAATGCTTTTTTCTTCCAACCTTCATTAAGGCTACTACTATCCTAAACAATCCCCAATCTATGAACGCCAAAGGCACGATGGGTAGCTTTACCTTGTCCTATTTTGCCCTAAAAGCGTAGAAATAGCAAAGCCGATGAGTAATCTCATCGGCTTTGCTTTTAATAAGAGGTTTTCAACTATTAATACCCATGATTTTGCACCAAGAAACCAGAAACATTTGAGGCTCCATCAATTGCCCTTTGTGGAATTGGGAACAATCTTTTGTTCGGATCGCTATCGGTTTTCTCAGTCCAGCTATCTTCATATTTACCAAATCTGATTTGATTGGTTCTTCTCAAACCTTCCCAATAAAGCTCAAAGCCAGATTCACGGAATAGTATATCCAAATCAATCGAAGCCAAAGGAGCAGGTGTTTGCGCAGGACGAGCTGTTCTCGAAGTTCTGAGGGTATTGACATCTGCAAGTGCCCCTGCATTATCACCTTTTCTCAACTTGGCCTCAGCACGCATCAAATAAACCTCACCTAATCTCAGCAAAACGATATCTACACTGCTATTTGAACAGCAATTCGGCGCGGTTCGGCTAAACTGATATTTAGAGAATCGATTTCCAGTATTGTGCAAGCTACCCTCGCTGGTAAAATCCACCTGGAAGGTGTGATCCACGTAACGGATATTTGCTCCACTACTTCTTCTGTTAATCACTGGATAGATTTTCACTTTCCCATCAGTATCCCGAATAATCGCTCCGGTTTCATCTTTTCGCGGTCCCCAGATAATATTTCGAAGAATCCCTCGATCCATTTCAAACTCGGTATCTTCTACTGTGTAATAGTGATCTTCATCATTTGTAGGATTAACCCCTGTTAAGTCTTGAAGATTCTCAGGAACCATCGTATTGCGCATGAAGAAACGTGCATCTGCATCCGCAGGATCCACATTACCATATGCGTCATACCAGGTTTGCACGAAATCCGGTGTAGCAGCGACCGCATCAGTTCCTCTAGTGCTAGGGTACTCAGGTCTTGGAACCTGATCACCCGAAATTGACCAGTATTGCCATCTGCTATGCTCAGTCTGCAATACACCACGCTGGTCTAGAGAGAAAATAATCTCCTTATTGGTATTATTATCATCATTAAATAAAGCGAAGTATTCAGCAGACAAGGTGTAAGGTCCATTGATTATATCAGTCGTGTATTCTATGACCTTATCCATGTCTTCAGTTCTGAAGTCAGGTGTACCATAAGGATCACGATATACAGCGGCATTCAAATACAAGCGAGCTAACATTCCCTCAACAGCATATTTATTTATTCGGCCTGGACCATTAGTGCTACTGATCACATTGACAACCGAAAGCAGCTCATTCTCAATGTAATCGAGTGCTTCTTGGCCACGCAAAATGACAGACTGTTCGTCAGAAGCATCTTTTCTGAAAACCAACCCCCAGTTGTCCAAAGCAAGCATATTCAAATATGCCTTCATTGCTATCATTTCATACAGTGGGTTTTGAGCATTCGTGTTCCCGTTTTCCACCTCTAGAGTCAATTGCTCCTCTGCCGCTACTGCTCTAGAAAGTGTCAAGGTGATGTAAGTCCAAGAATCACCAACTAAGCTGTTTCCAGGAGTCATCAAATGCTGGTGTATAGCGATAAACTTACCTCCATCAAACCAATCTGTACCTCCACGGTAGGGAAGAATCCCTTCGTCTGAAGCTACTTCTTGAAGACCAAAATTAACGGTATGCATCCATACCTGCCGAAGCATCCCATATACTGGCGCAATAGACCCGCTGACGATTTCTGCTTCGCCAGTACCTGTTAGTGACTCATCGAGGATGTCTTCATCTAGTGTAGTGCAGCTTAGAAATGCAAGCAACAATGCAGCTACGGGAAGTATTCTATTAAACTTGATATTTTTCATTTTATTAAAATTTTCTAGAAGATTATCTGGTGATCTTTGAGTGATTAAAAGGTGACATTCAAGTTGATTGTGAATGTCCTCGCTCTTGGGTAGGTGAATCTGTCAATACCGAAAGTCTGAATTCCAGAAGAAGTAGAACCTGTATTGACTTCAGGGTCAAATCCGGAGTAGTCAGTTATCACGAAGAGATTCTGACCGGTAACTGAGAGCCGGATATTTTGGAATGTATTGCCCATTCCAAAGCTTGTTGGATTCACATTATAGCCCAATGTTGCGTTGTTAAGTCTAAAGAATGACCCACTCTCCAAAAATCGTGTTGACACTGTATTGGAGTTGTTGAAAGATTCCTCTGGATACTGTACGGCAAAATCTGTGGTATTATTTGATCTGGAAAGTTGGGCTTTGGTAAACAAAGACATGGTCGTGTGATTGTATATCTTGTTGCCAGCAGCTCCATTAAAGTTTAGACCCAAGTCGAAACTATTAAATCGAAAATTGGTATTGAATCCGTAGATGACCTTTGGTATAGCGCTTCCTACCACGCTTCTGTCATTATCCAGAATTTGTCCATCATTATTGATATCCACGAATTTATTGAGTCCATCTTCTCCGATTCCATCAAACTCAAGCATGTAAAAAGCTCCGATCGGTTGATTATTAATGTAGCCATTAATAGTGGCACCAGTTTGGCCTGCGCCCTGCGCTGCCCCAGTAGTCAAGACTGCGTACGGAGAATCTCTCACCTCATTTTTAATAAATGTGACGTTACCACCAATTTCATAAGAGAAGTTGGTTGATTCCTTACTAGCATAATTCAAAGTAAGCTCCACACCACTATTGTGGATTTCCATATTGTCGATATTATCCCAAAAAGTGGAGGTAGGCTGAACTGGATCTGCAGGAACTACCTCAAGGAGGATATTTGAGGATACCTTGTTGAAGTAATCCAACGTACCGCTCAACCTGTAATCCATCAAGGCAAAATCAATTCCGAAATCGATTTGGGTAGAAACTTCCCATTGCAAATTTGGATTTGCTAATCGCGTAAAGACAATACCATAAGGGTAGCTATCTAACGTAGTTCCGTCAGTGTCTATTGGGTAAGTATTCAAACTACCTGAACCAGTTGCCAATCGATCTTCGGAATAACTGGCCTTGGTGATCTTAGACGGGATCTCCTGATTTCCTGTTTGACCCCAGCTCGCACGTACTTTAAGGTTATTGAAAATGGAGTTAGCCATGAAAGCTTCTTTACTCAAATTCCAACCCAATGCAAATGAAGGGAAGTATCCATACTTATTGTTTTGTCCAAATTTGGAAGAACCATCTGCCCGGAAAGTAGCTGTAAATAAATATTTATCAGCATATACGTAGTTCAGTCTGCCAAAGAAAGATTGTAATTCATTTCGCGTCGCAGAAGCATTTACCGTTGTTGGAAACTCGCTAGTACTGTTATGGTCCTGATATCTTGGTTCTATATTGTTTGCAGCAAATCCTCGGTAATAAGTTCCTCTAAATTCGTCCAGAAAAGTCTGGTAAGAATGTCCTGCTAACACAGTAAAATTGTGTTTGTAATTGTTCCAATTATAGGTCAGGGTGTTTTCTACCAAGCTATTGGTATTGGAAGAAATAAGTTCGTCCAAGGTGCCGTCAGAGACATTAGATTCGTTGATCACCTCTGTATATGGCTTGTATTGCACATATCTGTTGGTGGTGGAATAATCCACACCTAAATTCAACTTATACGTCAAGCCATCAAAAATCTCAAAAGATGGGGAAATAGTCCCTAAAATCCGGTTGTTTGCCGCATCATCGCTGTACAAATCATATCGCTTGATTGGATTCAATGCATTTGTATTCAACAGCGTAGGTTCGCCATTCGTAAAAGCTGGAATTGTGGGGTTGAGCCCCAACATATCGCTAATCGTTCCAGTAATTACAGGTCTAAGGTTCTCTGTGTAAGCAGCTGTAAGATTGTAATCAATATTTAATCTGCCTTCAAAAGCCTTTTGATTTACGTTTAGTTTACCTGAATAGCGCTTCAAGTCACTGTTTTTCAAAATACCTTCTTGCTCCTGAAAGCCCAATGAAGCGAAATAGGAGAATCTCTCCGTATTGGCGCCACTCATGGATAAACTATAATCCTGAGAAAAGCCTACTTGAGTCAACTCGTCTTGCCAATTGGTATTTCCTCCAAAATCCTCCAGATTCCCTCCCACTGCCACTACTTGCTCTCTAAACTCATCCGCACCAAAGACATCAATCTGCTTTGCCATGGAAGACCAAGACGTTCCAACGGAGAGGTTCACCTGAGAGCTTCCCTTTTTGCCCTTTTTGGTGGTAATAACCACAACCCCATTTGAAGCGCGAGAACCATAAAGCGCAGTTGCACTAGCGTCTTTAAGCACATCGATACTTTCAATATCATTGGGGTTTAGGAAGTTGAGCGGATTTGATGCTACTCCAGTTCCAGAGTTATCCAATAAAAACCCATCCAATACGTAAAGCGGCTGGGTACCTGAGCGTAAACTTCCGATTCCACGGATGATCACATTTTGATTTGCACCAGGCTCACCACTGGTAGAAGTAATGTTTACTCCTGCCATTTTTCCTTGCAACAGATCAACTGGATTTGTGATCACTCCCCTATTAAAATCCTCACTTTTAACAGAGCCAATAGCCCCAGTAACATCTGATCTTTTTTGGGTACCGTAGCCTATCACTACTAGTTCGTCTAGTTGGGTAGCATCAGGCTGCAACTGTACATCAATGATGGATTTTCCATTCACGGAGATTTCTTGGAGTATATACCCCACATAAGAAATCTGAAGAATAGCGTCTTCACCCACCTCAATTGTAAATTTGCCATCCAGATCAGTAACCGTTCCATTTACAGTACCTTTTATCTGAACTGTGGCTCCTGGAAGTGGCTGACCCGTTTCATCGGTGATCGTTCCAGTCACTGACTGTTCAGCCGAAATCAAGGTAGATGTCGACAGACTAGTTCTAGTCTCTAGTTCTTTCGCGAGTAGTTGCGAGGAACTGGAGACTGATGTCCAAATCAACATACAGGTGGACGCATAAATAATTTTAGATAATTGTAATTTTGTATTCATAAAATTTATTGTATATAAAAGAGAACAATTCATATAAAAAACTAAACCAACCCTGTTAGCTAGCCAAAATTCAAACGCAAAAGTACCGCTTACCTAACACAGTCCTGTTAAGGCTATTTTAGGCTTATATTAAGTAAACTGAACCAATTTAAAGATCTATTATTTGCTCGATAATGATTTCATCTCAGTAACTTAAAAAAAACGACAAACGCCTAAAAAGGCTTTAAAAATGTAAAATAAGGCCTTTCACGGGTTTTAATAGTGGAATAACAATCCCAACAAAGAGTCAAAAAAAAGAAACAAACCAGCTTAAATTATTATTTTGTTAATTAATTAATATCTTTTGTAGACATACCTATAATTAAATTAACTTAACATTATATATACACTAGCTATACTCCCTAGTATTTTATTATCACATAATAATTTTAAATATGTCCACCCGCTTTTCTGCCAGTAAGGTAGCAAAGGCAAGGTAGGATATGTTAACCTTAAGAATTGAGGCTACTTCAGCCTGTCACGCCCTTGTGGGAGTCTCGGTTGCTTGTAGTGAGCGTAGCTGAAGTATCGGTCTTCTACCCTGACAGGCAAAAAAGCTAAGGCGACTTGCTTCATTGCAGATCATCTTATTTTAAAAAACTCACAAGAATAAAGGGTTGCTTTAAGAAAGCTAAGCAACCTATTTCTCAACTTAATTGGTCAGAAAACCAACCTTTCAACAGTGAAAGGAAAAAGTAATTATTCATAGAATTCCTTCGCTATCATAATCATGTTGACGAATAGTTTATAAATTATATGATTATTAGCTTTTAACAATTAACAAAAACCCAATTCCTGATGAAATCACTTTTTCCCACGTCCCACACTGGTTTTTTCCTGTGCTTATGTTTTCATTTCCCTTGTTTTTTTCTCCTGCCAAAAGCCAGAAGAAAAAACAATAACCCAAGAAATTGCCTCAGACAACCTGTTGAAGGATTATGTAATGGCTCCAGACTCTGCATTCAAATTTGAAGTAGTTCATACGGTCACGGGGGCAGAGTATGATTATCACGTCATCAAAATGACTTCACAGCACTGGCTCACTCCAGAATTAGTAGATAAGACCGAGTGGTGGCACTGGATTTCTATGGTGGTGCCTAGAGATACTCCCTTTGAAACAGGGTTGATGTGGATTGGCGGGGGAAGTACAAACACAAAAATGCCGGAGAACCCTGATGAACTGATTTTAGCCGCAGCGATGCAGACAAATTCAATTGTGGCACAAGTCCATAATATTCCTTTCCAGCCCTTAACCTTCGCGAACGATCCAGAAGGAGAAAGGTATGAGGATGCCATTATTGCTTATGGCTGGAGAAAGTTTCTGGAAGGAGGCGCTAAAGACGAAGATGCGATTTGGTTGGCTCGCCTCCCGATGACCAAAGCGGTAAAACTCGCAATGGATGCTACTTCAGAGGTAGTAAAAACCCTTTATGACAAAAACCTAAACAACTACGTCGTCGCTGGAGCATCGAAACGTGGGTGGACCACTTGGACAACTGCAGCTGTGGATGATAGGGTCGTTGCGATTATTCCAATCGTCATAGACATGCTAAACTTAGAATCTTCATTTAAGCATCACTGGAAAAATTATTGATTCTGGGCTCCAGCCGTAGATAATTATGTGAATGAAGGTGTAATGGACTGGATGGGGACTCCTGAATTTGATAGGCTATTAGCGATTACAGAACCTTATACTTTTGCTTCTGAGATGGAATTACCTAAGCTCTTGATCAATGCAGCAGGAGACCAGTTTTTTCAACCGGATAGCTGGGAATTTTATTGGAATGATCTGCCCGGTGAAAAGCATATTCAATACGTCCCGAATTTCGGACACGACTTAGGAGATTCTGATGCATTACCAAACATGATCTCCTTTATTCCTCGGTGTTAAACCAAAAACCTAGACCTAAATACGAATGGAAAATTGAAGGAGACCTCATTTCATTTCAAGCGGATCCTGCCGACAAACCAATTTCAGTAAAAATCTGGAGCGCATATAATGATAAGGCTAGGGATTTTAGAGTGGATGTGTTTGGACCAAATTGGAAAGCAACTGAGTTAGAAATGGAAGCAGACGGACTTTATGAATTCCAGATGCCAGAACCTGAAACAGGGTATCAGGGATATTTTATGGAAGTCACTTTTGCAGGTCAGGCGCCTATGAAAGTAACAAGTGGTGTAGAAGTTCTGCCTAGATCCTATCCATTTGAGGAATTTGAACCTTCCCATGCTGTCTTAGAAAAATCAAACTAAAATTTTATAATAAAAACTTCCTTCATTTCTACATTTCCTTCCTATCCTTCTAAAAAAATAGTCTTCCATGGCAATTAATCATCCTCCACAGTTCCATCTGCATTTTCCCAAGGTATTAGCTTAGAAGTGTTCTTAGTCAGCTCCTTGTAAAAACCGAAATAGGCACTCAACGCTGGCTTTGCAGAAAACATGGATTGTACAAGGTCAAAAGTCTCCAAAAAGAGCTAATATTTTTGAGTCTTAAACCTTTTGGCAGCTTATATGCAATTGAAATAAAACAATGTGATTATCCGCAATGATGCCAGTTGCCTTAAATTCTTTGCTTAACTGGTCGGAAGACCGATGACCGAAGACTGAAGTGACCTCAATTATAATTTTGAACAAATTCTAGATTGCTTTTCCCTCTTTACTGGTAGAAAAGCGGATATACATAAAAAACAAACTCTCATTGCACAAATCAGAGCTTAATTTTTCGATTAAATTATAAAAAAACTTGTCAAAAGCATCATTAGGGGCACTTTTACTACTAATCATACTCCTTAGTGTGAAGCAGAATCTTTTTGCCCAAAATGAGAAAGATACTTCCAAAATTTCCATTACTCAAAAGGCCTTGGAGAAAGGAATGGATCTGATTACCAGATCAAATAGAGATTCCGTTTTAGTAGAAAAAGCAGAGGAAAAATTCCTTCCATATGAAGGAATGATCATCCGTAATATTACGATTGAAAACCTAGGATTTGAATTTTCTATTTATGGTCGACAAAAACCCATCGTACAGAAAGTTGGCAGGATAGCAAATAAGCTTCACACCAATACCCGCGAGAAAACTATCCGTCAACATCTTTTCATCAAGCCAAATCAAAAACTCAACCCTTACAAACTGGGCGATAACGAGCGATACCTCCGGGATCAATCGTTCATTTTGGAAAGTAGAATAATAGTGACCCCTATAGCCGGGACAGACTCCGTGGATCTGGCAATTGTCACCCGGGACATTTTCAGTTTTGGAGGCTCATTAAGCGGAACAATTCCTACAGCACCCTTGCTGAAAGTGTACAATGCCAACTTAGATGGACAAGGCCAGGGTTTTGAATTCGACATTCTATATGACCATGATCGGAGTCCAAAAACTGGGATAGCTTTAGCTTATACCAAGAGTAGTTTTTTGGGAAGTTTTGCGGATTTCACTGCCTATTATACCCAGTTGAATTCGGGAATCAGTGCCGGTGAAGAGAAAGAATACGCTACAGGCATCAGTTTAGAGCGTCCCCTTGTTTCTCCCTATTCAAGATTTGCAGGGGGAGCTGGATGGAGTCAAAATTGGTCAAAGAATGTAGATTCAAGACCAGATTCGGTATTTCTAGATTACAAATACAACATCATGGATCTCTGGATCGGCTATAATTTCGGGGCGAATAAAATACTCCAAGATAGAAAAAGAGAGTTTCTGGCGTTGCGGGTTTTTGATGGATATTTCATTAATCAGCCTGAACAGGAAGATGTGATTGATGAAAGTAGATATAATGATAGCAAGGGAATATTGGCAGAGTTTACGGTTTACGAGCAAGACTTTTTTCAAAACCCAATATGTCTATGGTTTCGGGCGAACGGAAGACATTCCTTCTGGATACAATATCTCCACGGCACCTGGGGTTTTACAGAGACTATGGGTTACAAACGACCTTATGGAGACATCAATATCAATTTCAAGAGAGCCTTCAAAAGTGGTAGCTTTTATGATTTGAATTTAAATGGAGCTAGTTATTTAAGAAATGGCCTCGAAGACGCTGTACTTCAAACTGGGGGAACCTATTACACTCAGGCTTTTTCTCTTGGAAAATACAAAATCAGAAACTCTGCGAGTGTACTATACACCCATATTTATAAGCGACTCACTAACGATTGGTTAACTATCCGGGGTAATCTAATCCCTGGACTGCGCGTGGAAGAGGTGGATGCCACCCGACGTATAGCTTTAGGCTTTGAGACCAGCCTATTCACTCCTTGGTCTTTGGTGGGATTTAGAGTAGCTCCATTTTCCTCATTTTATTGGGCAAAACTCAATTGTTACACTTGTGAAGAAAAATACCAGAATTACACTGGAATCAGTCTCGGAATGAGAATACGAAATGAAAACTTAATCTTCGGTACTATAGAATTGAAGGGCACCTTTATTCCCAACGATGACGAAGGCAATTCCAAGTTTGCTTTCAGCGTAAGAAAAAACTTGAGATTTAGGAAATCAGACATTTTTGTGACCGCTCCAAACTTGATAGTATATAACTGAGATCGTCATAATTAAGCTATCAAAGGAGGGGGAAAATGTGTCAAGTATGGCTCAAAAACCTAGAGTCAATTGCGCTGCGGATAATCGTATTTTTTTTAGAAGAACTTACAATTCCTTACAGGTAAGCAAAGGAAACTTGCCCTTTTTTTATAACTTATTTCATCAATCCAAATTTAAAATAACACTTATGTCAACCTTACTTTTCATTCTCTCCCTATTCAGCCTTTTACCCCAACCCGAAAAACCAACGGTGAAAATTCTCTCCTCTGGTTTTATCTACGAATCGGCTCCTTTCCCCTCTTGTCACGCCTCTACTTTAATTGAAACTGATCGAGGTATTATGGCTTCCTGGTTTGGCGGCACCTACGAAGGCATCCCGACGTAAGTATCTACACTTCCCTTTTAGCAGACGGAAGTTGGTCAACTCCAGAAATGGTAGCTGATGGTATTGAAAATGAAGTTTTCAGAAACCCTACTTGGAATCCTGTTTTATATAAGAGCCCTGCAGGCAAAATTTTCCTTTTCTACAAAGAAGGACCTAACCCAAGAGAATGGTGGGGGCTATACAAAACCTCAGATGATGAAGGGAAAACTTGGTCAAAAGCCATTCAAATCCCGCCTGGAATGCTCGGTCCTGTGAAAAATAAAGCAGTGCTTTTAGAGGATGGCACACTACTCCACCCATCTAGCTTCGAAACCAACGGAGTTTGGAGCATGCATGTGGAAACTACAAACTCAGAAGGTCAGAATTGGAAGAAAACAGAAATCGACAATGGAGAATTTCATGCGATTCAACCAACTATTCTGCAATACCCAAACAACAAGCTACAAATGCTTGCCCGCACCCAAGAAGATGTCATAGGATCTACCTGGTCAATGGATGGAGGCAAAGAGCCACGGTCGAAAGTAGAATCAACTGGATTAATTCACAATAACTCCGGGATTGATGCGGTGACATTAAAGAGTGGGTTTCAATTACTTCTTTGCAATCCAATCAAAGATGGAAGAAACAAGCTTTCTCTCATGATGTCCATGGATGGGATGAATTGGGAGGAGATATATGTATTGGAAGATCAGCCAAAAGGGGAATTCAGCTACCCTGCTATCATTCAGGGAAAAGACGGCACCGTTCATATGACATATACTTATAACAGAGAGAAGATTAAATATGTATCTCTCACTTTAGAATAATTATTAAAAACGCACGGTTACCTATAAACAAACTGTGAATGGAAGGGCTATAATCAAAAGGGCTATCTGAAAACCATCAGATAGCCCTTATTATATAGGTTTGTGATAAAACAGGTAATTACATTTCTTTCATTTCGGACACCACTTTGGTAATAGTTTGCTTGGCATCTCCGAAAAGCATGAGACAGTTTGGATAGCCAAAAAGCTCATTTTCCACTCCTGCATAGCCTTTACCCATACTTCGCTTACTGACGATTACCGTTCTAGCTTTGTCCGCATTTAAAATCGGCATACCATAAATAGGACTTTGAGGATTATTTCTAGCTGCTGGATTTACCACGTCATTTGCTCCTACGATTAGCACCAAATCAGTATTTGGGAATTCATCGTTTATGGATTCCATTTCAATCAATTTGTCGTAGGAAATATTTGCCTCGGCGAGTAATACGTTCATGTGTCCTGGCATTCTACCTGCCACTGGGTGAATAGCAAATTTGAAATCTATGTTACGCTTTTCGCATTGCTCCATCAATTCTCGGATCACATGCTGAGCTTGAGCTACAGCCATTCCATCACCAGGAACTACAATCACCGAAGAAACTCCATCAAACAACATAGCCGTTTCCTCCACTCCAATTTCGCTTCACGGTGATCGATGGGCCGTCTCCTTGTGCCTCATTCACCGTCTGCCCAAATCCTCCAAGCAACACATTGACCAAAGATCGGTTCATCGCCTTACACATGATCTGAGTGAGGATAATCCCAGATGCACCGACCAGAGATCCAGCTACGATCAACACATTATTATTTAGGATAAAACCAGTAGCACATGCTGCCATACCTGAGTAGGAATTCAACAAGGAAATCACCACCGGCATATCCGCTCCTCCGATAGGGATCACCGTCAAGATACCCAAGAGCAAGGCAATTACAATTAAAATAATGATCAGCATAGGGTCAGTTTGATCCATTACGGTAAAGACCGCAGCTGTCAAGAATCCTAAAAACAGGATCAAGTTTATCGCGTGCTGTCCTTTGAAGGTAATCGGCGAACCGGAGATATTCCCATTCAATTTCAGATACGCGATCAAAGATCCTGTAAATGTCAGACCGCCTATAAATACCGAAACGATAATACTGATTACAGTTACGAGCTCTATGGATTCCATATTGACTTCTGTACGAAGGAAATAATCCGAGAGGGCTACAGAGAAAGAAGCCAATCCTCCAAATCCGTTGAAAATGGCCACCATTTCGGGCATTTTAGTCATCTCAACTTTATTGGCATAATACAAGCCAATGGCAGATCCCAATACCACGCAACCTAGTATCTCAACCAAGGAAATGGCATCGATCTGTAGCAAGGTAGCGACAATGGCTATAAACATTCCCAAAGCTGAAAGACGGTTACCCTGTCTGGCAGACTTGGTTTTATTCATCATTTTCATCCCCAGTACAAACAAGACTGAGGCGATCAAATACGCTAATTCTATGGCTATACTCATTTCTTCTTAAACATTTTAAGCATACGATCTGTGACAGTGTAGCCGCCGACTACGTTGATGGTGGCAAGCACCAAGGCTACCATTCCCAGCCATTTGCTAAGGGTGGTGTAGCCCATTTCATTACAGGCTAAAAGCGCTCCTACTATGGTGATTCCGGAAATAGCATTCGAACCGGACATCAAAGGGGTGTGCAAGGTTGGGGGAACTTTTGCGATTAGCTCAAACCCCAGAAAACTTGCTAATACAAGTATATAAATCAGAATAATCAGTGCTTCTGAGCTCATAATTTGAAAAGGTTAATTCTTATTTATTTAATATTTTATTGGTGAATTCATGCACTACCTGACCTTCATAAGTGATCAAAACACCTTTGGTGATTTCCTCCTCCCGGTCTAGATTAAATCCATCTTTGGTAGCCAGATGCAGCAACAACGTGCTGATATTAGTTGCATAAAGCTGACTGGCATTGGTAGACATCAAGGAAGGCAAATTAGATTCACCGATTATTGTCACTCCATGCTTTTTCACGATTTGGTCCTTTTCAGAAATTTCACAATTTCCCCCAGACTCCACTGCCATATCAACGATCACAGCACCTTTTTTCATAGTTTTCACCATTTCTTCTGTTACGAGAATCGGAGACTTCTTCCCCATCACCAAAGCCGTGGTAATAACTAAGTCTGAGTCCTTGATCTTACTTTGAATAAGTTCCTTTTGCTTTTGTAAAAACTCAGCAGAAACCTCAGCAGCATAGCCTCCCTCCACCTTCACTTCTTCTGCTCCTTCTACAGTCAAAAATCTACCGCCAAGAGACTCCACTTGTTCTTTGGTTTCGGGACGCACATCAGACACTTCTACGACAGCTCCCAAGCGCTTGGCCGTCGCGATCGCTTGTAGTCCAGCTACACCCGCACCGAAAATCAAAACTTTAGCAGGCGTAATCGTACCGGAAGCAGTCATCATTAATGGAAAAATTTTCTCGAGGTAATTTGCTCCCAAAATCACAGATTTATAGCCAGCAAGATTAGCCTGAGAACTCAGGCAATCCATTTTTTGGGCTCTAGAAATCCTTGGTACAGCATCCATGGAAAAGGAAGTGATGGATTTCTTATTCAATTCTTCAAGGATTTCAGGATGATTATAAGCATACATGATTGACATACATGCACTGCCATTCTTCATCTGAGCTACTTCTGTTTTGGTAAAGAGGTTCACCTTTAATAAAATATCTGCAGTAAATACCTCAATATTATCACCAACGGTGGCACCTGCATCCTTATAATCCATATCAGAAAAATTGGATCCAATACCAGCACCAGGCTCTACAATGACCGAAAATCCCTTTTTGATCAATTGCTTGATGACATCCGGAGTAAGTGCTACCCTATTCTCACCATCCTTTGTCTCTTTTAAAACTCCTATTTTCATTTTAGGCTAGTTGAGTTTGTTTATTTCAATGCTATTTCATTTCAATGCTTCAAATAAAGTAGGAAATTCTGGCATGCACTACCTGCTTTATCCTGTTTTTTTACTATTTCTTGATATTTTCTTTTGACAAACAGAAAAACCATAAAATAAAACTTTAACCAAAAAACTTGAAATCAACACGTTATACCATCGATTGCACAACAAATTTTAACCGGATTTCTCAGCGAAAATTCTTTTTTTTGAAATAAGTAAGAAGAAAGTACCTCCTATTTCTAAAATTGGGATTTTAAGGAGATTTCATGCATCACCCTTAGTCATTTGATAATTATTGTTTAACAACAAAGAGGATTCTTCCCTGAAAATAAATCCCTATTTTAGAATACTTATTTGACTTTAAACTAATAACCTCATGCGCAAACCAAAGAAAAATTCCGAGGGACAAACCCGAAGGGATTTTATCAAAAATGCAGCAATTGCATCTTCTTTTATGATTGTTCCCCGACACGTATTAGGCGGTGTAGGATTTATTTCCCCTAGTGATCAATTGAATCTAGCTGCTATTGGAGCTGGTGGAAAAGGAGCCAGTGACATCAGAAATGCCTCAGTGAATGGGCGAGAACGAGTAACTGCACTATGTGATGTTGATTTTTCCGGTTCTGCCAAAGCTTCTGTAGAAAGATTCCCAGACGCAAAACTTTATGCGGATTTCCGCAAAATGCTGGACACAGAAAAGGATATCGATGCAGTGACAATTTCCACCCCAGATCATGTCCATGGTCCTGCTGCTAAATACGCAATGGAGCGCGGTAAGCATGTATATGTGCAGAAACCAATGACACATAACATCAAAGAAGCAAGAATGCTTACCGAAATGGCGCGAAGTCAAAAGGTAGTAACTCAGATGGGAAATCAAGGTGGTTCAAATGAGCTTTTGAAACTTGTCCAGAAATGGGTAGATGACGATAAAATCGGTAAAATCTCCAAAGTGGAAGTTTGGACAAACAGACCAGTTTGGCCTCAAGGCGGTGCTTTCCCTAAGCCGAATCCTAGTGCTAAACCAGACGCTTTAAACTGGGATCTGTGGCTAGGCCCATCACCGGAGATTCCTTATACTCCTGGACTTCATCCGTTCAGTTGGAGAGGCTGGTGGAATTATGGTACTGGGGCGCTAGGCGATGTAGGATGTCACTTGATCGATATCCCATTTAGAACCTTGGGATTACACTATCCAACCGATGCAGAATGTAGTGTAGGGTCTGTTTACAGTGGAATGTGGACGCCAGATTATCATCCTGACGGCTGCCCGGCCTCTTCTTTTATTTCTTTGAATTTTGCGGCAACTCCGAAAAGCAAGTCACCTATCAACATGACTTGGATGGATGGCGGTATCAAACCAGCACATCCGGATATTATCCCTGCAGACCAGGAAATCGGCGGTGGTGCTAACGGCGTGCTGATTATAGGTGAAAAAGGAATAATCGCTACTAACATCAATGATTCATCTCCTTTGATGCCAAAACTCTATCTGAATGACGGCACTCAGGAGTTTGGCCCTCAAACGGAAGAAAATATTGAACCAGAGTACGGACATCAACGAAAATGGGTTGATGCATGTAAAGCAGGTTTCGGTAGCAAGGAGCACAAAGGCTTGACATCTTCATTCGACTATGCCGGACCTATGACTGAAACTGTATTAATGGGTAACCTAGCCATCCGAAGCTATATGCTTCGCAGAGAAAACTCCAAAGGTCAAATGGAATTTTATGGTAGAAAGAAATTACTTTGGGACGGAGATAAACTCCTGATCACCAACTTTGAAGAAGCCAATCAATTTGTTGGAAGGACCTACAGAGAAGGCTGGGAAATGTAATTTTTCCCTAAAAATGAATCATTCGAAACCCGTTCAAGTTGACATTGGACGGGTTTCGATATTTAAATGAATATACCAACACACCCTGTCCAAGAATTAGCCTAATTCAGCATACTAAATTTTCTTTCGTCAAGTGAATTTTAAGTTTATGGTGGAGCAGGAAATAGAATTTTTATGGCCTAAAACCAAAAAATATTCTGTAAATAAGTATTAAAAAAAATTGGATTTTATCCATAAATACTTTGCTTAGTTTTTTTTTAAACGACAAGCATTCTTAGATTGGCAGGAATTAAATAATTGATAAATGGCACAAATGATTAAAAAGGGGAAAGAGCTAATTCGTATCTGCCCAACCAACACGCTTAAAATTGAATACTCTGTAGATGAGGGTGAAACTTGGGCTCTACGTTACATGGGAAATCCAGCAAGTCCAGGAGAATTTTCAGAATTAGCTGATGGTGGTAAAGAATTGTTAGCAGAAGGGCCTAAAGGAAGTTTTTATTCTAAAAATAAAGGCAAATCCTGGCACAAAAAATAGTGGACTAGCAAGGGTTTCGTTTATCCAAAAATTAATAGTTTCTGATAAAAATTTAAACTTTCCCTACTACCCCAAGTCTAACAAGAAAATCTTTTAGCCATGTTAAAAAAAGTCGGAATTGTTCTCTTAGTTATTCTAGTAGCCATTCAGTTTATCCCTTATGAAAAAAATGAGGGTTCTCCAGCTGCAGCCCCGTTATCGGGTAGCTATAATGTCCCGGACAATGTCGATAAGTTATTGGTGAATGCTTGTAACAATTGCCACACAAATAAATCGGAATACCCTTGGTATGCGAAAATAGAACCTGTCGGGTATTGGCTAAACCATCATATAGAAGATGGCAAAAGACATCTAAATTTTGACGAATTCACCAATCGCCCACTGGCTTATCAGAATCATAAGTTGGAAGAAACGATTGAAATGGTTGAAGAGAAGGAGATGCCTTTGGAATCTTATACCTATTTCGGACTACATCCTGAAGCTAATCTGTCGGATGCAGATAGAAAGGTGATTATCGATTGGGCAAAGGATCAGATGGCATATCTGAAAGCCACCTATCCAGCGGATAGCTTGGTAATGAAGAGAAGAAGTCCTCCTCCAGCGCAGTAGAAGTTTTAATCGTTTAGGATTCTAACTCGTAAATAAAAAAAACAGGCTCAGATAACTCTGAGCCTGTTTTTTTTTAGGAAGTATTCTCCTAATCTACAGCCCCATCCTTTTTATAAAAGGAGGACTCTTTACTGTCTTTTGATAAAGAAATATTGGTGAAATTGACTCTATTTCGTTCCCCAACTATTTCTCCGTCCTCGAGCTTTTGCCATGCAATAGAAGTCGGTAAGCTTACCCCATTTACTTCAGCCCATTCATCGTACCTAATCCAGCTTGGAGGGCCTGGTCTTCAGTTCTTCCCCAAAAGTCGCTTTATATCCCAACCAAGCCATTTTCTTGGTTTCTGGATGGTAATGAAGCAAGTAAATATCTTCCGGGGCCTCACCCACATTGGCTTGGTAGGTGATTTTCACTCCAGGATAGCTTATTCCTTCATAAACCATCGGCTCAGCTGTTTCATAATTGATCCCTTCGTCAGCAAGAACAAAAGGCATGGCATAAAAATAAAACATCAGATCATGCCTGAAAGAGGGATCTCCCTTATATTCTTCAGCCTTATTCAATGACCAAGCAGAAACTCCGTCAAAACCTATGTCATAAGCCGGCGCCACTACTCTATCCATTCTAGAATGTAGATCTATCGTATGCACTTCATCAAAGCCTTCCTTTGGAATAGAAAACGACAAGGTTTTCATTTGATCCCAATTCTCTATGCCACCATGCGCTTCCAACACATCCCACAATTCCTGCGGGATGTGTTGTTTTTTAAGATCGTACTGCTTTTCATCTTGAGCATCACAAGCTGACAAACCAAATAGTAATAAACTAACAAGGATAAAATTCTTCATAAGAGTAAAAGTGCCGGAAAATGATTTACTGAACAACATTACCCATGGCATTATTCGTCGTCAAGCATACAAAAGATTACTATCTAGCTTTTTCAATCCCACATTTACAAACCTTACTTTCAGTAGTTGTTTAAGCAAAAACTAGCTGAACCAATAACTATCTTAGGACTAATGCCTATTCTTTACGCAGTATCACCTATTTTTAAAACATGAGCAAAATCCAAGATAACGAAGTCAAATGGGGAATTTTAGGCGTGGGAAATGTCTGTGAAGTCAAATCTGCACCTGCCATGAACCTCATCCCCAATAGTAAAATAGTCGCGGTGATGCGCCGCTCTGAGGAAAAAGTAAAAGACTACGCCGAAAGACATGGAGTAGGTAAATGGTACACTTCCGCTCTGGATCTCATTAATGATCCTGAGGTGAATGCGATTTACATTGCTACACCTCCCAATGCACACCTAGAATTAGCCACTCTCGCGGCCAAAGCTGGCAAACCCGTGTATGTGGAAAAGCCGATGGCAAGAACTCATCTGGAATGCCTGGAAATGATCGAGGTGTGTAAGCAAGCAAACGTCCCGCTATACATCGCCTATTACAGACGAGAACTTCCGCACTTCCTGAAAATCAAAGAATTGATGGATGCAGGAGTTTTGGGTAAAATCCGTACAGTCCACATCAATCTCAAACAAAAGCTGGACGCGAGTTTAATAACCAAAGTTGAGACCAACTGGCGCGTTGATCCAGAGCTAGCCGGAGGTGGATATTTCTTTGACCTTGCCTCTCATCAATTAGACTTGCTGGACTTTTTCTTCGGAAAAATCACCCATGCGAATGGATTTGCTTCCAATCAGGCAAAAACCTACGCAGCCGAAGACATTGTGACAGGTAATTTTGTTTTTGAAAGTGGGGTTTTAGGATCAGGAAACTGGTGTTTTACCACATCCGAAAATGCAGAATTAGACCAAACCATCATTTACGGTAGCAAAGGCAAAATCAGCTTTGAGACCTTTGGCAAAGGAGAGTTCATTCTGGAAACTGATGAAAAAGGTCTTGAGAAATTCTCCTTCGAACTACCAAAACATATACAGCAACCCTTGATCAAAACTATTGTTGGCGATTTATTAGGCACCGAAATATGCAACAGCACTGGTGAAAGTGGAGCCAGATCAAACTGGGTAATGGATCAGTTGGTGAAGCAAAGAGTATAATACATTTAAGCTATGCTTAAGTTAATGTCTTAGTCTCATCTCATGTCTCACTAACAAAAAAAACACCCTCGCTTTGTATTTCAGCCTCCACCTTTGTCACGAATCGAAACAGTCTGCCTATTCGAGAGGCCAAAAATAGCAGCATAAAAAATTAATTTTCTCGAGATTATTTCCACTCTTCCGAATTTTCTTAACGCTTAGATAGTTTACTCTAGCATGTAGCACTTCGCTACTTTTCAACTATTCATTTTTAATCATCACAAACAATGGATTTAAAATTAGAAGACAAAAAAGCATTCATCAGTGGATCTACAGCAGGAATTGGTTTTGCTATCGCAAAGAGATTCTTGGTAGAAGGTGCTACTGTCATCATCAACGGAAGATCTCAGAAAAGTATAGATAAAGCCATCTCAGAACTGAAAGAAGAAACTGGATCGGATAAAGTCACAGGGATACCAGCTGATTTCTCTAAAGTTGAAGAAGTTGATAGTTTGCTCCAAGCCCTACCGGAAGTAGATATCTTAATCAACAATGCAGGGATCTTTGAGCCAAAGGCATTTGCGGATATTCCTGACGAGGACTGGTTTCGATTCTTCGAAATGAATGTCATGAGCGGAATCCGTCTTTCCCGACAGTATTTTCCAAAAATGCTTACAAAAAATTGGGGTAGAATCATCTTTATATCCAGCGAGTCGGGAGTTTTCATCCCAGACGAAATGATCCATTACGGAATGACCAAAACCGCCCAATTAGCTGTATCAAGAGGTTTGGCAGAACTGACTAAAGGTTCAAATGTCACCGTAAACACAATAATGCCTGGCCCTACCAAATCAAAAGGAGTGGGTAAATTCCTCGAGGACATGTCAACATCAAGTGGTAAATCCGTAGCAAAGGTTGAAGAAGAATTCTTCCAGGATATGAGACCAACTTCCTTGATTCAGCGCTTTGCTTCTGTGGATGAAGTGGCGGATACCGTGGTGTATTACTCCAGTCCATTGGCTTCGGCGACGAACGGTGCAGCCATACGGGTAGAAGGCGGACTAGTAAAGTCAATTCTGTAAAGATTCGCACTTCTGATACTAATGGAGTAACATTTCCATTCTTACAGAAAATCAATTCAGAAGCCCTGTTTCACGTAGAGACAGGGCTTTTCCATTTTATCAACCGCTCAAAGGGTTGAGTACAAAGAGCATGGGTACTACAGCTCCGAAGGAGCGAAACAATTCATGACCCTGTACGAAGTATAGGGAAGCGATTTAGTTATTATCCTGAAGCTCTGAAGCTGCGAAAATCCAGAGTTATCCTGCTTCTCCAGAAGCTGGACTTTGACTGATTCAAATTTCACAATTGCCCCATGGAAGCAAACTCTTGGTAGCTAAATAAGGTCTAGCAATAATTGCTGTGCCTTTGGGTACAGGACATTAGGCGCAAGTCTGAAGGCTTTAGCCAAAACGTGCTAAAGTAGAATTGTCAGGCTGAGCGAAGTCGAAGCCCAACAAAATTTCTAACATCTTTCCCCATTCATCAAATCAACCCACAAACAGGATAGGTTTACTCAACAAAACCACTATTTTTCAATTGTAAGATAAGTAAGCTCCTAATTCTGAGCACTTATTGTTAAATCTTATTTAGAGGACTGCATTGAAAAATCAATCTCAAACCCATTATTTACCTCCATTATTCTTCCTTCTCATAGGAGGTTCACTTTTTATTAATTTTTCAGCATTTGGACAGACTGTAGTAGTAGAAGAATCTGCTTTTTGGCTTTGGCAATTCCTAGGTAGGCTTCATCCTCTGATCGTCCATTTCCCTATCGCGCTGATAGTGGTAGCGGCTTTGATGGAGCTCTTCACCTTCGGGAAATTTAATTCCAAGATCAGGCCTGGAATTCTGATTTTAACGGTTATTGGCGCCGTTAGTGCAATTATAGCTGCTCCCATGGGTTTGCTTTTGGCAACAAATGAAGGGACATCCGGCGAACTTTTGGATCTGCACCAATGGATAGGAATTGGAACCGCGATTCTGAGTCTTGTTACAATATTCTTCCTATCCAAAATCAGAAACCAACCCCAACCCTACTCAGATAATAGCCTTTAGAGCAACACTTTTTTTAACTGCCATATCCGTATCAGTTGCTGGACATTTTGGAGGTTCACTTACACACGGGGAGGATTTCCTTACCGAGGTTTTGCCTAGCGACAAAGAGGATGATTCAGAAATAGAAAAAGCTCCGATCAACCTTGCTTCCTACAACACAGAACTAACTCCTGACAAAGAGATGAAACTCATCGGGGAAGTTCGGATGGTCTTGGCGCATAATTGTTACAAATGTCACAGCGGAGCAAAGATCGAAGGAGAATTACGCTTGGATGAAAAAGAGTTTGTCTTTGCCGGAGGCGAAAATGGCCAAATTCTAATCCCTGAAAATCCCGGGAAAGTGAGATCATCCGCAGAATTAACCTCCGCAAGAATCACAAGGAGGTGATGCCTTCCAAAGGCAAACTACTGAGCAAAGACGAACGAGATTTGATCGCGCTTTGGATTGCCAAAGGAGCTCCTTGGCCAGATGGCGCTGCCCAGCAGTCAGTATACCGTGTTGCGGAGTTGGCTCCGAGAAATCCTACCCTACCCGCTTACAAAGCTGGCATGGAAAACCCAATAGATCTCTGGGTGGATCAATATTTCCAGGCAAACAAGTTGGAATGGAAAGGCGTCGTGGACGACAAAACTTATCTCCGCAGGATCTATCTAGACATCACCGGAATGATTCCAAGCCCACAAGAACTGGATGATTTCAGATCTGACTCGCGGCCTGACAAGAGAAGCATCTGGCTACAGGATTTATTAAATCAATCGGATGATTATGCCACTCATTGGCTCACTTTCTGGAATGACGCCTTGCGCAATGACTATACGGGAACGGGCTACATCACCAAAGGCCGTTATAATATCACAGACTGGTTATATACTTCATTACGTACTAATAAACCATACGACCAATTCGTGAAGGAATTGCTCAATCCAACTGAAAAGTCCAAGGGCTTTATCGAGGGAATTAAATGGAGAGGAACTGTAAATGCAAGTCAGCGAACCGAAATGCAGGCTGCACAAAATGTGGGGCAGGTGATTTTAGGGTTGAATTTGAAATGCGCCTCCTGTCATGACAGTTTTATCTCTGACTGGAAACTGGAAGAGTCTTATGCTTTTGCCAATATTTTCGCAGATTCTACGCTGGAAGTCAGTCGCTGTGAAGTACCTACCGGGAAGATGGCTAAGACCAAAATCCTCTGGGAAGAACTTGGAGATATAGACAGTGCAGCGAGCAGGGCAGAAAAGCTTAGACAGCTCGCTGATCGGATTGGATAGCCAGCGAATGGAAGAATGTATCGCACGATTGTGAATCGGGTTTGGAAGCAGCTTATGGGGCGTGGAATCGTAGAGCCCGTCGATGAAATGGACAACGAACCTTGGAGTCAGGATTTACTGGATTGGCTGGCTTCGGATTTCGTGGAAAATGGCTATGACCTCAAGGAGCTGATTTACCAGATTGCAAGTTCGAAAATCTACCAATCCCAATCCATTGGTTATGAATCCTACGATGAGGTGATGGCCGACGATTACAAATTCAGCGGAATGGTACGTAAGCGGATGACAGCCGAACAGTTTTCTGATGCCGTTAGTGAAATCGTCTATCCTCTTTTCACGGAGGAGGAAATCAAGTACAATCCCTTCCAGCTTCAGCAACCTGAATTGGCAACTCCATCCTTTGCGCGAGCATCCCTTGTCGCTAATAATCCTTTCCTAACGGCTTTGGGAAGACCAAATCGTGAAATTGTATCAACAAGCAGGGAGGCGCAGGGGAGTTTGTTGCAGGCACTTGAACTCACAAACGGAGAGCGATTGAATACTGCTTTGCAGAAAGGAGCGGAAAAATGGAAAACTGAACTCAGCGATCCTGTTCAGATCACGGAGGAATTATACCTGAAGGCATTAAACCGAAAACCAAACGAGAAAGAACTGGCTATCGCAAAGTCGGCTTTAGGCGCAAAACCAGATGCCGCTAAAATCCAGGAATTTATTCTGGGGCGGTGATACTGTTGCCGGAGTTTCAGATGGTGGAGTGAGGGTTGGGTGTCGGGTGACGGATGACCGATGTGGGAAGTTTGGAGGTGGGAAGTTGGTGGTTGGGTGTCGGGTGTCGGGTGTCCGATGCAGGAAGTTTGGAGGTTGGAGGTTGGATGTCCGATGACCGATGTACGCTAGTAGTACCGTCATTGCGAGGAGGCGCTGCCTGTCCGGATCTATCAGGAAGGAAGCAATCTCTGTTTCAGATGACCTTTGCTTGATGTTAGTGGTCAGTCGCAGTGATCAGCATTGAGGCACTGGTCAATGACTATTATTTGAGGGGATGATTGAAGTGCAGTTGAGGTATTCTCTCCGCCGCGGCGGAGGGATAGGGGGATTTAAAAATAGACAGAAGACAGAGGAGGCACTACCTGTCAAGATTTATCGGGAATGAAGCAATCTTTAAGAGATTAATCATTTCCCGCAGATCAGCGCAGAAAACTATCGCTGATTTTCGCTGATCTTGTGTTGTAGTAAATAAATTAAGTATAGTAAATCTGCGTTTATCTGCGGTTCTTTTCAGCGATAATCTGCGGGAAAAAGAGAGTTAACCAAACCATGAAAACACCACTAAACCGTCGAGACTTTATAAAAAAAACCTCTGCTGCTGCTTTGGCTACCATGGGAATGGGCGCGCCATTGGCTGGGCTGTTGTCTTCCTGCGGAGTGGATAAATTCCCAGCGACGGCAGACTCGGTGATCTTACTTTTTATGGCTGGGGGAATGGCGCACACCGAGACCTTCGATCCAAAAAAATACACCCCATTTCGCAAGGGAATGGAATCCAAGGAAGTGCTCAGCACCTTCCCTTCTATCCCGACAGCTTTGGATGGAATCCACTTTTCCGAAGGTCTGGAATCCATCGCCAAAATCATGGACAGGTGC
>NZ_JBVVUG010000038.1:0-73651 GCF_055809615.1 Algoriphagus sp. 10J20-15 | reverse complement strand
CACCTCTCGCTATTGGGGTTTTGTACCTGAGGATCATATCGTCGGCAAAGCTTGGTTCCTATGGCTCTCTCTAGATAAGCATGAATCGATGTTCAGCAAAATTCGCTGGAGCAGAATATTCAACGGAATTAATTAAGCATAAAGCCCTGAAATATTTCAGGGCTTTTCCTACCTGATCAATAGCTTTTTTACCCTTACCAATTAGATACTCATTTGCTTTTGAGAAATGTTTGCACCCAAAAAAACCGCGATATGATGAAAGCGGACTTGGATGAGGAGCTTTCAGCACTAAGTGTTTTCTAGAATCTATTAATGCTGATTTTTTTTGAGCATATGCTCCCCAAAGTAAAAACACGACGTTTTCACAAGTATCACTGATCGTGCGGATCACCTCATCTGTAAACTCTTCCCATCCTTTTTTCTGATGTGAGCCCGCTTCATGAGCTCTTACAGTCAGGGTCGCATTTAATAAAAATACTCCTTGATCTGCCCAGCGGGTAAGATCTCCATCTGCGGGCGTTGGCTTCCCCAAATCAGATTCAATTTCCTTAAAAATATTCTGCAGACTTGGTGGAAAAGGAACTCCCGGTTTTACAGAGAAGGATAACCCATGCGCTTGCCCTGGACCATGGTATGGATCCTGTCCCAGAATAACAACTTTGACTTCGTCTATAGGGCAATGATTGAATGCACTAAAAATTTCTTTGCCTGGTGGGTAAACCTTAGCGCTTGCATATTCGTCTCTGACAAAAGAAACTAAGTCTGTAAAAAACTTCTGTTCAAATGTTTTGCGCAAAGCCTCGTTCCAGCTTGGTTCTATATTTACTACCATTGGTATTTATTGATATTAAGACTATAAATCATATCTTTACGAACTTTTAAATTGTTTTATTTTATGGTAATAGCAGTTACATCTGGAATTCAGGTTAGTGTTGAAGTCACTTACCAATCAGAATTTTCAAGTCCACATCAGCACCATTTCGTATTTACTTACAAAGTAACTATTGAAAACAAAAGCAGCCAAACAGTACAGCTATTACGAAGAAGATGGGAGATTTTTGATGCGGCAGAAACTAAAAAAATTATTGAAGGTGACGGAGTGGTAGGACAGCAGCCAATTTTAGAACCTGGAGAAACCCATAGCTATGTATCAGGCTGCAACCTCAAATCAGGCTTGGGCAAGATGACTGGAGTTTACAGTATGGAAAAACTTTTTGACGGAACTAAGTTTGATGTGACTATCCCGGAATTTCAAATGATCGCAAGTTACTTCCAAAACTAATTTGCTTACTAAAGTTTACCCACTTCTTTCCTTTGTCAGATATTGGCTAATGAAAGAGGATAAATACTCACTTCAGTCTCCATTATTATTTAGTACCTACCAGGGACTTCAACATTATTTTTATTCGAGAAAGGAAGAAGACCTGGAAATTGAAGCTTATAGACAGAACCTTCTCAATTCTGATGAAATAATCGAAGTCACAGATTTTGGAGCAGGCTCAAAAAGTGTGAACACCACTCTTAGAAAAGTCTCTGCTATAACAAAATTCAGTACAAGCAATAGAAAATTTGCCCAACTGTACCAATACTTCTGCACACTTACCCCGGCGGCAACTGTATTAGAACTAGGAACATGCATGGGGATTACAAGCAGATATCTATCTAAAGTTACTCAAGGAGTCCTTTTTACATTTGAAGGAGCAGATGAGATTGCAAGGGTAGCCAAGCCAAACCAAGATTTTAAAAACATCCGCATACAAGTTGGAGAACTTAGAAACACTCTCCCAGCCACATTGAATATGTTGCAAAATGTGGATTTCGTACTCATAGATGCCACACATACATACGAAGCTACCATTCATTATTTTGATCAAATCCTAAAAAAAACCCATTCCCATTCCATCGTCGCTATAGGCGATATACATTGGTCAAAAGAAATGGAACTGGCTTGGAAGGAAATTAAAATGAAACCAGAAGTAAAGCTCAGTTTAGATTTCTATGAGTGTGGGATTGTTTTTTTTAATTATTCTGGACCTAAAGCGGAGTACGTCCTAGATTATTGAGTTTTCCAATATCATAAATATTTCAGCCCCCATTCGCTCTGGAATTGAGTTGTAACATGGAGCTATGGTCTTTTTGGTAAAAAATTGTTCAAAAAGATTAAGGTATTCATCTTTTTTACCCCCAAAAGGCGGTCCGTCGAAGTCAAATTCCTTATCAAACCAAACACCCACCAATTTTCCGTTTGGCTTGAGTAGCTCCTTCATTTTTTTAGCATAATTGATTCTCAATGTAGGATCCAGAGCACAAAAAAACGTTTGCTCCAATATCAAATCGTAAGAACCTTCATGTTCAAAGAAATCCTGATGATGAATTTGATCAGCAGGAAACTCTGGATGAATACTTCCAAATCGTGCCAAAGGAGTAGTTGAAAAATCCAAAATATGCACATTTTTAAAGCCCTCTTTTATGGCATAAGCTACTTCATAACCTGAGCCAGCTCCAGGGACCAAAACTTCTAAGCTCTTATTTTTAATTTGGTCTAAATATTGTACCAAAGGAGGTGAAGCATAACCAATATCCCAGCCAGTTTTGCCAGCAGAGTATCTTTCAGTCCAATAATCTTTGTCTAAAAAAGTCATTCTAACGTCCTATTCTAATGAATACTGAATTTGAAAAAAATACGCCCCAAAAGAAAGATCAGGGTAAAAATATTATAATTATTGTATTGATACTTCTAGTAATCATAAGCGGTATCAAACTCTATACGGATTACATAGATAGAACTAAAAAAACAGAAGAGATCCTATTACTTTCTACTGAAAACAATGACCTGAACAAGCGTCTGGATTCTGTCACTTATCAGTTAGATCTTAGAATTCAGGAAATCGAGAAACTTGGAGGAGATGTTCAGGCACTTGAGGAGGTCCGTGATCAATTGATAGCCGAGAGAAACACGTCAAGACAAAGAAGCTCTGCAGAGATAACCGCATTAAATGAAAAAATAAAAAGTTACAATTCTATGATCGTTGAGAAAGATCAGGAAATCCTAGAATTACGTGCATTGAATCAACAGCTTTTTACAGAAAATCAAGATTTAAAAACTACCCAAGCTGAAATAGAAGAAGAAGTCGCACAACTTAATCTTCAAAAGGAGGATCTTCAGGCTAAAGTCAATGTAGCGTCTATGCTGAAAGCTGAAAACATTGAAATTGCTGCTGTCAATTCCCGGGGCAAAGAGCGAGTAGAAACTACTAAAGACTTTAGAAATCGTCAGATCGAACGAATCAAAGTAAGCTTCAATCTAGCCGACAACAAAGTAGCTGAAAAAGGACCTAGAAATATCTATGTACAGGTTTTAGCACCAAATGAGCAGCCCATTTTTGATGTTGCTAAAGGTTCAGGAACATTTATGATGGATGGTGCGGAGAAATTCTATACTGTAAAGCAGGATGTCATATTTGATAACACAGAGCAGGAATTGACATTTTTCTATGAAAAAGGCTCTGATTATGTATCCGGAACTCATCAAGTCATAATATTTGTAGATAACTACCAAGTCGGCTCAAAGACTTTCACAGTGAAATAATTCAAGCCTCCTTCGGGAGGCTTTTTTTTAGACATAAGCTCCTTTTGATTTAGCTAGTTGTTTGGAATACAGGAGTATTTACCCTACTTTTGCATCCTGTTTATTAAATTCCTTAAACACATTAAAAAAATGTTCCAAAGAAATTACGAGACGGTATTCATTTTAACTCCCGTTTTATCTGATGTTCAGATGAAGGATACTGTCGACAAGTTTGTGAACTTGTTAAAAGAACTGGGGGCAGACGTTATTAATGTGGAAAATTGGGGTCTTAAGAAAATGGCTTATACCATTGAGAAAAAGACTACAGGTTTCTACGTTATGGTTGAATTCAAGGCCGATCCTACCCTTATCCGCAAATTCGAAATAGAATTTAGAAGAGATGAGAAAGTGATGAGATTCTTGACTACTGTTTTGGATAAGCATTCAATTGTTTATGCCGAAAGAAGAAGAAAAGGAGAGTTTAACAAAAAAGTTGAAGCTAAGGAGGAAGCCACCAAATGACATTAGTTAACGAGCCAATCAATAGAGGCGAAATCAGAAAAAAGTATTGCCGATTCAAAAAGCACGGCATTAAGTACATTGACTACAAGGATCCAAATTTCTTATTGAAGTTTGTCAATGAGCAAGGTAAAATTCTTCCTAGAAGACTTACTGGTAACTCTGCAAAATTCCAGAGAAAAGTAGCTCAGGCTATCAAAAAAGCAAGACATTTGGCGTTGTTGCCATTCGTAACCGATGGGTTGAAATAATCGTCCAATCACAAAAGATCATTACAAATGGAAATCATACTAAAAACAGACATCAAAGGTCTTGGCTATAAGAATGACTTGGTAGATGTAAAGCCAGGGTACGGAAGAAATTACTTGATCCCTCAAGGTTTCGCAGTACTTGCCACTGGATCTAACAAGAAAATTCTTGCTGAGAATATCAAGCAAGCTGCTCACAAAGCAGAAAAGATTAAAACTGAAGCTCAGAATATCGCAGAAAAACTTGAAGCTCTTACGTTAGAGATCAAAGCGAAAATCGGTGAATCAGGTAAAATCTTCGGTAAAGTAACTACTCTTCAGATTGCTGATGCACTAGCAGCTCAAGGTATCGACATCGACAGAAAGAAAATCTCTATCAATACGCCAGTTGATGGTGCTGGAGAATTTGCTGCAGAAGTTGACCTTCACAGAGAAGTGAAAACTAACGTAAAATTCAACGTATCTGGAGAATAATCACTCCTAACATTGATAAAAATAAAACCCCGATCACTCGGGGTTTTTTTATGTTTAATTCAATGCTTTTTCAAGGCTCTCTACCAATTTTTTAGAAACTGCCTTGCTATTTTTTTCTCTAGCTTCTTTGAAAAGCTCTAGAGCGGCCTGACCTTTTTCGATTACGCCTACTGGATTCTGATCATTTTGGAAACTTACCCAGCACCAAGATAATTCCGCAGCCAAAGTTTCTGATTTCGACTTTTGTTAATTTCTGTACCACCTCAGGCACTGTTTTTTCTAATTTGTCAACTTGCATAGTAGATAATGGTTTAATAGTTTGTCAATATTTCGACAAAAATCAATAAACATTTCTAATTAAGCAACATAACGCACTCACTATTAACAATATCACAATTTTAAACCCAAATATTTTCAATTATTGAAAAAGAGAATTAATGGTTTGAAAAACAAAAAAACGAGTCCACTAAAATTAAAAGCGCTTTATTTTCAGCTGATTAAAAGATAATTAAGCCTAAACACAAAAAATGTTTTCGGGCTAGCTTGGAAAAAAAGAACCAGAGACTTTACCTTTGTGACACTTTAAGAGACCCCAAAAGGAATCTCATCCAAAACTGGTCTATGGTGTAACTGGCAACACGTCTGATTTTGGTTCAGGAAGAGTCACAGGTTCGAGGCCCTGGTAGACCAACAGAAAGTAAAAAGCCGCTGAAAATTCAGCGGCTTTTTTTTGTTTGGTCGAGACCTAAGACAACCTACTCATCTCCAACACCTGGATTAGCCTATTTATATCTTCGGGGGTATTAAAGACATTCACTGAAATTCTCAAATTCCCCCCTCTATTAGAAACAGAAACTCTATTTTCCAGCAAATTATTTTTCAAAAGCTCAGGATCAATATACTCAGGAAGTTTTAAGCAAAAAAGATGATAAGATGTGTATTGTTCATCTTCAAGCACCACATTTCTGCTTTTCAAGTAATCATAAAGTGGTGCAGTGAGCTCACTGCAATATTTCTCTATTTCCGCCACCGTCCACTCGCTAATCTGCTTTAGTGAGGCATTTAGCATAGGCAAAAGAATGAAATTACTCATCTCGCCTACATTGTATCGCCCTGACTCCTCTGTGTACTCGTGGTCGTATTTTGTCAAATTGCCAAAATCCTGAGAATTGGTACGATTGACCAAGACTCTTCCAAAGGCTCTCCGCCATCAAACGCTGGCCCAAAGAAGGAAATCCCAATCCCATAAGGGCCAAAGAGCCATTTGTAACTTGCACAGATCAGGGCATCAATTTTAAAGCGCTTTACGTCCATCTCCGCAGCACCAGTAGACTGTGTGCCATCTACAATAAAAATAGCTCCCTCAGTTTTACATTTTTGACCTATACTCTCCAAATCGAATTTCAGACCATTCATCCAGTGTACAGAAGACATCAGCACCACGGCTGTCTCTGAAGTTATGCTATCAAGTATTTTCCTGTTCCAACTTTCTCCTGGAGTAGAAGCATCCTTATCAGGACCTATTACCCTTAGTATCGCTTGATTTTTGTCACACCAGGTTTTAAGAGAGAAGTACCCACTTGGAAATTCATCCTCCAAAACGATCGCATGCTGACCAGGCTCACAAGAAATATTACCAAGTGCTGTAGCAAAGCCATAGGAAGTGGAAGGAATCAAAGCCACTTGTAAGGGATCACAATTTACTAAATCAGCAAACCTCCCTTTTACTTCCTTGGCGCCTGTAAAGGAGTCTATCCGGAGCTATGCTAGTGGGGTTTCGTTCTCGAATTAATGCTTCTATTGCAGCTTGCTCAGATACCTTCATGAGCGGTCCTTTATAGCCGCAGTTGAGGTAATGAATATCAGGATCAAGGCTGAATAGGTGTTTTTGAGATTCCATACGCGTTGAATTATTTCATATTACTAAAACACAGTTTGACCAAGCCAAACTATTACTCTAACACACGTAATCTATATGCGTTCATTGCATATCTACCTAAATGCTCAGTCAAGCGATAATTCGCTATTGCACCCACTCCTGCTCCCACAACTGGAATTAATTGTGCTAGCTTGGCGAGGTCGATGTAGTCTCTATAATCCAGTTGAAAGGTCTTCCAGTCAAACTCCTTGAAGTCTTTTGGCAAAGTACTTCTATATTCTTCCCAGTTTTCAATAAGCCCAATCAGATCATTCCTCCTGTGCTGGGATGAGAAACTTAGCTGAAAAACATAAAGGAGAAACAAACGCTCTTGGAAATCTTTTGTATCAAAACCGTAAAGAGCTGCTATATCAAAAAGCATCTTCATTTTGATCGTCAGAAACGCCGGAAAATCTGCAAAACCCATCAATATTCCTCCAGCTCCAGTCACAGCGCCTTCAACGGAAGCAGTATTTCTATACCACTTGATTCTACTTCTTACTTTGAATTCCCGCTGCTTTAAAGTCAAACTCTCATCTGGTTTTGGCACAATCCAGCTCGAGCCAGTAAGCACTACTTTCACCATATTCTCAATGGCTGCTGTCACTACTTTGTGGACTTTTTCAGGAATCCAGCTATTGATTTTATTCTGTACCCCATGCGTTAAGCGCCCGCCGAGACTTGGCTTCTTTTTCATTCTATACTGCCAAAGCGCGAGTTCGGCATGGGCATAATGTAAATACGAGTCCATTTGATATCTATATTAAAAGTATTTGGCGTTTTAATTAGCCAATTATAGCATACGCATATAACTAAAGAAAGTAATAAATCATTCTAAACTTTTTAACCAGTGCACCTTTTAAAAAAGAAAAACCGCCTTGATAGAGGCGGTTTTTCTTTTTACAGAATTGCTATTCTATTTATATAAGCCATTGAAGAGCATCTTAAACGTACCATGTGACTGAGCTCTGAAGGTAATCTCTGGCCCAAAAGCATAGAACTTTCCTTTTCCTATTTTAGCTTCAAAGGCGGTGACACCATTTTTCAGATAGGATTGCCCCCATGCCCATCCGCTTCTCAATGGCTCCTCTTCTCCAAACCAAGCAATTGGTTTTACCCCCTTATTTGCAGCAGAAGGTGCCAATTTGAATACCGGACTTCTATTGAACATGATATAAGCTTCTTCTCCCATCCCATAGTTGATCGGTACAGAATTATCTACGTGCATTTCCAACACAGAACCTGGCACATAATACTTCTCTCCGCTCAGCGATCTGGCTTTGCCATTGGCATCGACTTCTACAAGTGCGTCCTCTACTGGCAATCCAAAGTGAAAGGCAAGTTCTGTAGCTGAGCCTACCGAAATAACCTCACCACCATTTTCAATAAATTCTTTCAATTGAGGAACAGACTCTTCTGCCGTGAAGCTCCCTAACATATGTCGATACTTCTCATCGATTTCTTCTGGCTTGGGTTGTGATCTACCATAGCCCCTAGAACCAACTGAAGGAATTCCTGAACTGATAAACAATAAAACATCATATTTATCATTCAGACCGCCAGCATTTATTTCTTCTGGGAAAATCAATTGGTAATCAAAGTGGAATTGCTCCATCATCCAACGAACCCAACCTGAAGGCATAGACCCACCGTAATAGTCATACAAACCAATTCGTGCTGGTTGAATCTGGGTAGCGTTTTTGGGCATAGAGGCAGGCACAGGATACACACCATACTCTTTGGCTGCCACTTCCAACTCCTTTTTACCCCCACTCACATAAAACGAGCCTATAGGCAAGCCATCGACGGGAGCAACAGTTCTATAGACCTTTACTTTGGCTTTTAGCAAATCATTCACTGCCATAAAACTGTTATTGTTTCTGGCATCAAGTAAATAACCAGAACCATTTGCAAGGACTTTGGAAGGCGGTGATTGGATTTCACCGTATGGGATTCGCTCAAATGGACCTTCAAAACCTTCGTATAATTTATCTACTTCCACTCCCATTTGCAAAGCTAATGTCCAGCCTGCATGCATCATACGGACGAATTGGAGGTCCACCAGGGTAGAGAAAATCATTTGGATGATCTTGCGCCTCAAACATGTCAATCACGTGGGGGCGGAATGCTTGGGCAGTTTTCACGATAAATGAATTAGCAGGATAGGTTTTACCATTTACAGTAAATTCCTCTGTAGCCTTTTCCACCAAAATACCCGACTTGATCAGCGCATTCATGAACTTCACTGCTGTAGGAAAATCAGATTGATCTGCAGAAAGAATATAACCTCTAGGATCCCGATTAGCAGGGTCTGTATAAACGGTGTCATAGAATTGTGTCGGGAATCTTGATCTAGTGCTATTTTCATCTCCCTTGCTTTTCTGAGCTTCTTTGAATGCATCTTCGACAGCTTGCGCATATTTAGGATACATAGTCCAGTTATCTTGGCTGCCTTTGTCAATAGACTTCCTACCCATCAAATAAATATTCATAAGCAATTCATCTCCGTGACGAACGGCATGGTTGAAGATTGCATAATTCAAGGAGACTGAATAATCAATCGACTGTCTAAAATGCCATTCCTGAGGAGTGACCGGATACGGAGTTCCGTTATTCGGAATCAAACGCTCTGGTACCAAAGGTATCTCCATAGGCGTAGGATTGCCTATGATTTCAGTCAGTATCCCTATGATGTTATGATAATAAGGTGTTGTGCGCAAGCCACCATTCCACCAAGTGGAAAAAACTGATCCATCTAGTCTGGTATAGCCAGGCCGATCTTCTTGGTGCATTCTATTGATCATAGCAGCGCCTACTGCATCAAGACTAGTGATGATCAGCGGATCAAACACGTGATTGAATGGGTCCCTATATGGAGGGCCAGCCACTACGGTTCCTGCCGGGCCAGTCTGATGGTGATTGTAAATTACCTGAGGAATCCACTCTACATACTGCTGAAGTGACATATTTGCCGCCTCACTCATATTATTCATATAGAAATCACGGTTGTTATCGTGTCCTACATATTTCTGATAGAGAATTGGGATATTTTGATCGCGCTCTTTTGGATCTTCTTTTCTCATGTACCAGTCAGACATGATTTCCATCCCATCCGGATTAGCATGCACCAGTAGAATAATGACATTATCTAAGATTTTCAAAGTCTCAGCATCATCTCTAGATGCTAGTTGATATAGCGTTTCGATCAACTGGTGTGGACCTACCACCTCGTTAGCATGCAGACCACCATCGATCCAAATCACTGGTTTACCTTCGATGGAAAGTTTTTCTGCTTCCTCTTTTGTTATTTCAGCATGCGCAAGAGTCTGTGAAATTTCCTTGTATCGATCGAGTTTTTCGAAGTTGTCTGGAGCCGTCACAATCATCATAGGCTGAGATCTCCCATATTCGGTTTTGCCTATTTCAAGCATTTTCACCCGATCACTCGCATCAGCCACTTTCTTAAAATAAGCCTCAGTCTGAGTAAAATTGGCAAGCTGGTAATCATCTCCTATGTTAAAACCAAAGTGGGATTTTGGTGTTGGGACAGACTGCGCAAACACTCCGAGTGTCAAAGAAGTAAGCAGTATTATTAGTGTAATTTTTAATCTCATATGTATATGGGTTGATATAATTCTGATATTTCGCATTCTAAAATAGTATGAAAAAAGAGGCCATCATTGAATGAATGCCAGTTTTATCGAAATTTTACAGGATCGGAAAATTGAGTAAAAAAAGTACAACTATTAGAAGATGTAACTCAATATCAAGAAATAGCAATAATTAGAAACATCAACTGTAAAGTAGAGCTTTGTATAAATTTCAAAATTTATTCCATGTACCATTAAATTTTGTACGACATAAAAATTCTCAGAATGTGCTTAATCCTCCCATAAACCAAAATTATATTCTGAATCAACAACAAGTATCATAGCCATCCATTCAAAAATTATTACTTTTGATCTTAAATCCATTCCACATCTTTCCCGAAAAAAACAACTAACCATGTCCGAGGTTAAAATCTTTTCAGGCACTAACAGCCAAACTCTTGCACAAAAAGTAGCTAAAAACTATGGCAAAAAGCTAGGTGATCTCACCCTTTCTAAGTTTAGTGACGGTGAATTATCTCCCAGCTTTGATGAATCCATTAGGGGCTGTACGGTCTTTTTGGTCCAAAGTACTACACCGCCTAGCGATAATCTTTTGGAGCTATGTCTGATGATAGATGCAGCCAAAAGAGCCAGTGCGTATAAAGTTTGTGCGGTAATTCCTTATTTTGGATATGCCCGACAAGACAGGAAAGATAGGCCTCGAGTTAGTATTGCTGCAAAAGCAATTGCCAATATGATCACTTCAGCAGGAGCAGATCGCATTATGACTTGCGACTTACATGCCGGACAAATTCAAGGTTTTTTTGACATACCTTTGGATCATTTAAATGGATCAGCTATTTTTGTGCCCTATTTGAATTCGCTAAGGCTGCCGGACATGATTTTTGCATCACCAGATGTAGGAGGAGTGGCTAGAGCCAGAGCTTATGCTAAGCATTTTGAAGTAGAAATGGTCGTCTGTGATAAGCACAGAAAAAGAGCCAACGAGATTGCTTCAATGCAAGTAATCGGGGATGTAGAGGGTAAGGACGTTATACTTGTAGACGATTTGGTGGACACAGCAGGCACACTCTGCAAAGCAGCCGAAATGGTCATGGAGAAAGGAGCTAATTCTGTAAGAGCCATTGCAACACATGGAGTTCTCTCAGGAAAAGCTTACGAAAACATCGAAAACTCAGTTTTAGAAGAATTGGTCATCACTGACACCATCTTCCCAAAACAACAATCATCCAAAATCAGAGTATTGACAGTAGCAGATCTTTTCGCAAAGGCAATTCATGCCGTGACTGGAAATACTACTATCAGTTCTTTGTTTATATAAGAACCAATTTAATACAAATACACTATGAAATCGAGCTTGGAAAAGCATCTCAAGGAGGGATGTAATCCATAATGCGAGATTCCATATGACAATTAAAAATCAATAATTACATATGAAAAATCTAGAGATTATAGGGTTTAAAAGAGCAAATCTCGACAGTGCCAGTCTTTCTGAATTGAGAGAATCAGGTAATGTTCCCTGCGTGGTTTACGGACCTGGTATCAAAGAGCAGATTCACTTCTACTCTCCAATCATCCTATTCAGAGACTTGATATACACTCCTGAAGTTCATATGGTTTCTTTGAATATCGAAGGAACTATCATCAAGGCAGTATTGAAAGACGCACAGTTTCATCCAGTTAGTGAAATGCTGATGCATGCTGACTTCGTAGCATATGCAGAAGACAAGCCTATCAAGTTTGAGATCCCTGTTAAAGTATCAGGAAGCTCTCCAGGACTTGCAAAAGGTGGTAAATTAGAATTAAAAACTAGGGTATTGAAAGTTAAAGGTCTTGCAAAAGATTTCCCAGACGTCATCCCTGTTGATATTTCTAACCTTGATTTAGGTAAATCATTCAAGGTTGAGGACTTAAATGTAGAAGGCTTTGAAATTCTTACTAGTCCAAATGTTTCTATCGTGACTATTGGTATTCCAAGAGCACTTAGAGGCAAGAAAGGCGGAGAAGAATAATCTCAACTTCTTAATCATTCAAAATCCTGCCCGTAACTGGGCAGGATTTTTTATTTTCAAGCCGGATAGCTACAAAAGATGAAATACTTAATCATAGGCCTAGGGAACATAGGGCCAGAATACGAACTTACCAGGCACAACATTGGATTTTTGACCGTGGATAGACTTGCAGATGCGAAGCAATGCTCATGGAAAAGTGATCGTCTTGCCTTCAAAACAGAATTCAAGTTTAAAGGCAGAACAATTCACCTAATCAAACCAACCACTTATATGAATCTTAGTGGTAAAGCAATGAACTACTGGATGAAAGAACTACAAATCCCAAAGGAAAACACCTTAGTAATCGTAGATGATGTAGCCATTCCCTTCGGGAAACTTCGAATGAAACCCAAAGGAAGTGCTGCTGGTCATAATGGCTTGAAAAATATCGAAGAACTTACAGGAGGACAAAACTACCCAAGGTTGAGAATGGGAATTGGAGACGATTTTCCTAAAGGTAGACAAGTCGATTTTGTGTTAGGGAAATTCACCCAAGATGAATTCGCTGAATTACCCACTATGATGGATAAAGCGATAGAAATGACTCTAAGTTTTTGTGCGACAGGAATTGATCGCACCATGAATCAATTTAATGATTGATTAATATGCATATCCGCTTTTCAACCAGTAACGTGGCAAAAGCAATGTAAGTAATGTTAAATTTAAGACCCGACATCGGTCAACGATCTTCCAACCTGATAAGCAAAGATTCTCAGGTGACTGGCAACATTGCGGATAATCATAATTGATTAAATAAGATTTGGATTTCCCCAAATCTAGGTCTTTCTTTGCATCACTTCAGGCAACTGATTTATAAAGAAGAGGCGAGAGATTAGGCTCTATGACCCTCTGGCAACCATCCCGAAACGGAGAACGGTGCCAAATCCTACCCTTTGCGGGAACTATAGATTGGCTTACTTCACAATAATCCCTTTTAGTTCGTTTACCGCTTTTGGGTTTGATTTTCTCAAATCTGCTTGATTAGTCATGTCAAAATATTAACTGATCAATAAATGAGTAAGCATTTCGAAACTAATTCTGTACGGATCTCCCCTTCCAAATCCAGCCAGAGAGAGCATTCTGCTCCGATTTACCTTACATCTAGCTTTACATTTGACTCTGCCGAAGAAGCCAGAGCCACCTTTGCTGATGAAAAAGAAGGAAATATCTATTCTAGGTATGCCAACCCCAACTCCAGTGATCTCATTGAGAAAGTTTGTGCAGCGGAAGGAACTGAAGATGGGTTTGCAACCGCATCAGGAATGGCTGCGATGTTTGGAAGTATTGCCGCATTGCTTCAGCAAGGAGATCATGTACTAGCTGCCCGTTCCCTATTTGGTTCTACGCACCAGCTGTTGACTAAAGTGTTTCCGAAGTGGGGGATAACCTCTACCTACGGAGATATTTCAGATTATCTAAACTGGGAAAAACTCGTACAGCCCAATACCAAAATGCTATTTATTGAAACTCCATCCAATCCAGGTTTGGAAATAATCGATTTGGAATGGGCTGGAAAATTCGCTGCTGCACACAACCTAATCCTAGTTGTTGATAATTGCTTTGCAACGCCATACTTACAGCAACCAACTAAGTGGGGTGCACATATTGTGACTCACAGTGCGACGAAATACATTGATGGTCAAGGAAGAGTACTTGGAGGTTTGATCTTAGGAAAAGCCGACTTGATGAAAGAAGTGCAGTTTTTTGCCAGACATACAGGTCCTGCCATTTCTCCATTCAATGCTTGGATTCTTGCCAAGAGTATGGAAACCCTAGGCTTGAGAATGGACAGACACTGTAGTAACGCGCTGAAAGTTGCTGAATATTTTGAAGGCAACTCTGAATTGCTAGCCGTAAAATATCCTTTTTTGAAGTCACACCCTCAATACGAAGTAGCTAAAAAGCAAATGAGCCAGGGAGGCGGTGTGATCACACTTGACCTGAAAGGCGGAGTACAACGTGCTCAGCGATTTATAGACAAACTTCAGATGATTTCCATTACAGCAAATCTTGGAGATAGCCGAAGTATAGTGACGCATCCAGCATCGACTACGCATAGCAAATTATCAACTGAAGAAAGAGCTCAGGTAGGGATCTCGGATGGACTAGTAAGACTATCCGTGGGGCTGGAGCACTACGAAGATATTATACAAGATGTGGAAAGAGCAATAGACTCCTCCAAATAAAAAATGCCCCTGAATACATTATCTTCAGGGGCATGTTACATTTTAAACCAATTTTTTATTTACCATGTAGTATGTTTCATTGTAGGGAATGCTCTGATTATATCACTAAGGCTTATTTGACCTAAAAGCACGCCATCTTTCATTACTGGGAATCTTCGGATTTTATGTTCTAAAAATAAAGATGCCTGCATCGAATATTGATAAATCAGGAGAAAGTGTAAGCACATCAACGGACATATGTTCACTTACTTTTGCTGGAAACTTCGGTGTATTGGTATACTTCCCTTTGATTATCTCCTTGAGACAATCCACTTCTGAGATAATGCCAACCAGCCCACCGGATGCATCTATTACAGGTGCGCCTGAAATTTTCCGCTTGGTGAGAACCTCCATCACCTGATCGATGGTATCATCTGGCTTGAAAGTAATCAAACTGGTACTCATATACTCTTTGACGAGAATTTGTGGAATCGGGGCTTTTTTGGGCTCTGCCATCCTTACCCCTTGATAACTTTTTACCATAAATTAAAAATTAAAGTTGAAAGAATAAATTACTGAATATATACTACAATTAAAAATTATAGTTTAAAAAATAGATATAATCAGTACTATATTTTTAAAATCGTCAGCAATTCAAAATACACTAAACTCCTCTATAAACATTGAGTCACTTACAATTAAGTGACTCATTATTGAATTAATTAAACAGGAAGGTAACTTGACTTATTCTGCTATCACTTTCAAAAATTGTTCAACCACTTCCTTGTCAATTCTAAGATGGTGTGTGAATGATTGTGGATCATCAGAGAATGACAAATCTGGGTTTACAAATTGATTAGCTGAAGGAATTCTAGTCTTGCAGGAAGCGTGGATTTCTTGCAAAAATCCAGTTTTCCTCAACTCCAACACATGAGCTGGTTTAGTTCCTCCACCTGGCATAACACTAATCCTATCCTGAGCTTTCACGAGTAATTCTTTCAGGGTATCCATCCCTTCGGTTACAGAATTTTTACCTCCAGATGTCAATATTCTATCAAATCCACAGGAAATGATTTTCTCCAAGGAATCAAAGAAATCAGCTGAAGCATCAAATGCACGATGAAAAGTACATGGCTTTCCAGAGGCTGCTCGTAAAAGAGTTTTACAAGAATCGCTATCCACATACCCCTGATTATCCAAAACACCAAAAACAAAACCATCAGCACCATGCTCCCCAAGCAATTCTATATCGCGCTTCATCACCATCAATTCCTTTTGAGAGTATGCGAAATCCCCTCCTCTTGGACGGATCATTACAAATACAGGAATATCTATCTCTGTCTTTAGAAATTTTAGCATTCCTATGCTTGGCGTCTCTCCACCCTCCGGAAAATTAGCACAAAGCTCCAATCTATCCACTCCAAATTGAGCTGCATCTAAAGCTGCCTCAACATTGAACACTGGAGATTCTAAGATTATTTTACTCATCCTTTTTTGAAATGAGAACCCGATTCAATCATTACATTGTTTTGCAGCGTCGCTTGTGCAAAGTTGAAACCTGGATGAACGGCATAAGCCCCTACTTCTCCATCTTTATTCATAGCTAGGAATCCAGCTTGTATATCTTTAATATCCTTGCTGTTTTTTGCAATCAAACGTCTAACTGCTTCTTCACACGCTTCCTGAGGAGTGCGTCCCTGACGCATTAACTCAACGATCAAAAAGCTTCCGCAAATCCTAATAATCGATTCGCCAAGTCCTGTTGCAGTAGCTGCTCCTACTTCATTATCTACAAATAATCCAGCCCCAATAATCGGGCTGTCTCCCACTCTTCCATGCATTTTGTAGGAAAGCCCACTCGTAGTACAACTTCCCGCAAGATTGCCTTTCGCATCCATACCAATCATTCCGATAGTATCGTGGTTTTCAATATTGATCACAGGCTTGTATTGGCTAGTTTCCTTCCATTTAAGGTAGGCTTTTTTTGCGCCGGGGCTCAATTCCTCTTTCTCTATAGGAAAGCCTTCAGCAATAGCCAACTGCTTGGCACCCTCTCCTACTATCATTACATGAGGAGTTTTTTCCATCACCACTCGCGCCAGTGAAATCGGATGCTTCACTTGTCTCACGAAAGCCACAGCTCCACAGGAGCCATCACCAGACATAATTGAAGCATCAAGAGTGGTAATCCCCTCCCTGTCTGGTAAGCCTTGCAAGCCTACTGAAAGGTTACTTAAATCTAATTCCGTATCCTTTACCCCAGTTTCAACCGCATCAATAATACTTCCTCCTGACTTCAGTTTTTCAACCGCGGCAGCATTTGCTGGCAATCCATGATTCCAGGTAGAGAGGATTAGGGGCTTTTCTCCTTTGAAAAGCGAAGGAGCTTTTGCTTCCGCTATAGATGATACTTCAGGTATAAATAAGGCAGAGCCCATTAGGGATTGCTTGATAAATTTTCTTCTTTGTGACATTCGAGTTAATTTAGAATCAGGCCTCAAATTATTAAAATTGGAGCTAATTAGGCTAACCATCCTTCACTTCATTTAAAATCCGTTGATGAAATAAGCCGTCCAAGGCAACTGAAAACGAGAATATCACTGATCAAATTATCTCCATTATACCAACCTCAAGTAATCTAATACATATGAAACCCTACCTACTAGCTGAATCAAACTGGAAAACACTAAAAGATCATCGTTTTGAATTGGCTGTGTTGCCTTGGGGAGCAACTGAAGCGCATAATTATCATATGCCCTATGGTACGGATGTCTATGAAGCAGATGCTGTAGCCAGTGAAGCTGGAAGAAAAGCATGGGAAAAAGGATCCAATGTCACAATTATGCCTACTATCCCATTTGGAGTAAACACTGGGCAATCAGACATCTACCTGGACATCAATCTGAATCCTAGTACGCAGCTATTAATTCTTAAAGACATTATCACTGTGCTGGATCGTCAGGGAACCAAGAAGCTATTAATCCTAAACAGCCATGGAGGAAATGATTTCAAGACCATGCTTCGTGAGCTGGGACTGCAGTTTCCTGACATGATGCTTTTCACCTGTAATTGGTTTCAGGCTCTGGACAAAACGAAATACTTTGAAGAAGCGGGAGACCATGCTGATGAAATGGAAACTTCCATCATCATGCATCTACATCCAGAGTTGGTTTTACCGCTAGATCAAGCTGGAGATGGGGCGGAAAAAAAATCTAAAATTCAAGGAATAAAAGAGAAATGGGCTTGGGCAGAGCGGAAATGGTCAGAAGTCACCGAAGATACTGGAATTGGTAATCCGAAAAAATCCTCACCAGAAAATGGCAAGAAATACCTTGAGGACGTGACTGATAAAGTGGCTCAACTTATGGTAGATATCTGCCAAGCAAAAGCTGGAAACCTTTACGAATAATTAGTCCATAGCAGCCTCCTTAATTACTTAACATTTTCTTTGTCAGGGCAAAAGAATATTTCTTCCTAATCTAGATTAACCTTTAATTTTCTTTTTTGCTTGCAGCAGGTCTAAAAATCTGAAAGAACTCGTCAGTAGATCGGATTTCTTCAAAAATCGGATCTACCAGAGCTTTTTGATAAAGCAATTCACTGGAATGGATCGCTCTGTCCAACTGCAGAAGTGCTACTTCTGCTTGGCCACTTTCGGCTGCTATCATAGCCAGCCCATAAAAACCATAGCCATAGTTTCTCCCAGCCATAACAGACTCCTCAAAAGACAGACTAGCATTCGCAAAATCCTTTGCAAGATAATAGGCCAATCCCTTGTTGAAAAAATCCTTAGGCTCGGTATAGTTGTAATTAAAACGAAGTGTGGCCAACTTATAATCACCTCTCAAAATATCCAATGCACCTCTCAAGCTTTCATTGTACCTGAGGAAATCATCATTCCGAGTGAGTACTGAAGCATCCGAAAGTTTCTTATACGCCTCCCAAGTTTTGCCCTGCAGGACCATGATCTGCCCTTGATTATGTAGCACATAGGGATTGGTGTCAATTTTGGCAGCTTGGTACAAAAGCTCATTTGCTTCTTTCCACAGCGCATCTTTCGCCTCCTGATCCAGGGTTCGCTGTGCCAAGCGCATCTTTACTACTGCCAAATTATTATACGGAATCACAGACCGAAACAATTCCGTCATCTTACTGTAGATCTTAGCCTTGTCTTCCAACCTAGGGGTAGTTTCTCCGGCAATAGCCCAATCAGCCATATCAAGCTCAGAATTCCCATTACTTTGCTCTAGTGCTTTTTGGAGAATCATAGACTGAGCCTGATTAAGCCCCGGAAGAGGTTTAGCTACTACTTCAATTTTTGCAACTCTCAGATTTGGGAATAAATCACTTGCCACTTGATTAAAACCTGATATTTTTCTTAATGCCTGAGATTGAGTCTGATAATCCAATTCATTTAACAATACTGCATAGTACTGATCCTTACGCTGTGTAGAAATTTTTTCATACTCACGGAGCAGCAAACGAAAATCGAACCAGTCATTCCATCTCGAAGACACTTCTAAAAGGCTATCTCTTATCGAAATATTAGATTCTTTTAGCAATCTATTTACTGCCTCTGCTCTATCCATCCCTAGCTTACTGCTACTACCTTCTGCAGTTTCAGGAGATTGCACGCCAGTGATTTTAAATGATAAAACTGACGAGTTCTCAGTGAGGAAAGTCTTCAAATCGGCGATTGCTTGCGTGTTTGCACTATTCCTTTTGATAGTGGAAGACCCAGCATCGAATTTGATTAAAAACTCTTTGGACCGTGACAGATCTGTATCCATGATTCCTGTCGATATAAAAAGCCCTACCTGAGGAATAGGTTCATCGTAATTCACCTTCCCTACTTTCGCCAGTAATGGCGTTGTTATTACTCCCCGCGCCAAAACCTTCTTCTGATACGGTTCATCAAGCGCTTTTTTCCCTTGAAAAAACTGAATTTCCAGAAAAGCTCCTTCCATCCAAGGCTCATAGGCTAAAGTAAAGGATTGATTATAAGAGTAGTCCCCTACATTTTTGGTCAACTCAAGTGCTTCAAAAAGCAGGGAGTTTTCCGAAGATTTGAGAAGAACATTAATTTTAGGATTTTTGGGACTAAGGGCAGATTCAATTGGAATTGTACCTGTCACTTCGAATCTCACAGAATCTCTGATAAACTCCAACTTACCCGGGACCACTTTCGAATCTTCCAAAAAGTCAGTTTCGGGCATAATTATTGAACCGCAAAGTATTGGGAATAAAACAAATAATAACAAAACAGGCTTTTTCTTAAACAATAGGTCTAACATTCTTATTTATTAATTCACCAGACTTTTTTCTAAATTTACCGCAACGAAATCATCTATAACCATGGAAAAGCTGAAAATATTTTTCGAAGAAAGAGCCTTTGGGGTATGCTCACGCTTGGGTGAAAAACTCAATTTTCCAATTGACAGTATTCGTTTATTCTTCATTTATGCCTCATTTGTCACAATGGGCTCACCGGTTATTCTTTACGTAAGTATGGCCATGACTATGAAAATCAGAAAGTTTTTCAGGAAAAAGAACAATCCAGTTCTTTTCGATTAAAGTTGATCAAAGGTCTTTTTCCCTAGAACTTTCCAGTTCCAAAAGATCAGACCTACCTTCCCCCTTCTTGGTATTTCCTTTCTTCCTTCCATGGTAGGATGGAATTTATTTATTGCTTTCTTTTTATCTCCAAAGTGTTTGTAAGCATTCAAAACTGCTTTCGCAAATTCTTTTCTGCCTTGGCTCATGTAGCTAATTGCAGCAAGATGCTCTAACAAAGACTTGACCATAAAAATTTTGAGGAATCTTGATGAGCTCTCATTCTTATAAATCATACTCAGACTATTTCTAATATTCAGGTATAATTTCTTCGGACTTGCTCTGTCAAGCGTGGCTCCTCCTAAATGATAGACTGCCACTGGTCCGTAATAGCCAATCTTCCAGCCTGATCTTCGCATTCTCCAACAAAGATCTATTTCCTCCATATGCGCAAAAAAATCTGAATCAAATCCAGACAAATCGTGGAATAATGAGGCATTGACTACCATACAGGCTCCCGAGGCCCAATCCACATCAATTATGTCATCGTATTTACCAGAATCTTTTTCTATAGTTTCCCATATTCTACCTCGACAGTAAGGGTAACCATAGCGATCCAAAAACCCTCCACCGGCACCGGCATAGTCAAACACACCTCTCTCCTTCCATGAGAGAATTTTTGGTTGGAGTGCTGCGTAGTCCTGATGAGCCTTCATCCAAGTGACCATAGTATAATCCCAATCAGGGCTTACTTCCACATCGGAATTCAACAGAATGTAATATTCATACTGTCCCCTAATCGTAGCCAAACCGGCATTATATCCTCCCGCGTAACCAAAATTTTCCTCAAGTTTGATTTGCTTGATCTGAGGGAAGTTAACGTCTAAAAAATCTATGGAGTCGTCAGTACTTGCATTGTCTATCACCCAAACGTCATAAATACTATGCATACAAACTGAAGGAAGAAATGTCTTTAGCATTTCTTCCCCATTGTAATTCAGTATGACGATGGCACAGGTTTTCATCCAAACATGCTGCCTAGATCCATTCCAGGAATATTAGGCATCATTCCTTCGGTGGCTGCTTTCATCTCAGCTTTGATTTTCACATCAATAGAGGTCATCGCTATATTCGTAGCCGCGACAATCAGATCGCTTAGCATTTCCTTGTCCTTAGATGAGATCAATGAATCATCAAAGTCAATACTTACTACTTTTCTATCACCATTCACAGTGACTTTCACCATACCAGCACCAGATTCACCAGTTGATGTAAGGTGAACAAGCTTAGCTTGAGTTTCTTTGATTTTTGCTTGGGCTTCTTTCACTTTGCCCATCATGCCCATTATATCAAACATATGTTCTTAATTAAGTTATACCCACCAATTGTGAGTTAAATTTTACTTTAATCGCTCTATAGCTTCTTCTAAACTTACAGATTCTTGAATTCCTGTTTCTAGGTTTTTCAAAGCAATTTGACTGCTTTCAATCTCCGAATCCCCACAGATTCCAACAAATGGAATTGACTTTTTCGAAGCAAAATCAAGTTGCTTTTTCATTTTTGTGACATCTGGATATAGCTCTGCTTTGATTCCCGCAGCTCTGAATTTCTTCAACAAGCCTAACGCATAAACAAATGCTTTTTGGTCAAAGTGCGTCAACAAAACTTTGGTGCTCTGAAGACTGTCCTCTGGAAACAAGTTCAATTCCTCCAGCACATCGTACAGACGATCTACACCAAAAGAAAAACCAACTCCAGACATTTTCTCCTTCAATCCGAAGTTCTCAGTCAGATTATCATAACGACCACCTCCACTGACGGATCCGATGGACACATGGTTTACTTTCACCTCGAAAATTGCACCTGTATAATAAGAAAGTCCTCGAGCAAGCATGATATCTAAATCCACAAAATCTAGACTTTCACCCATCTCTCCCAAGACTTGGAACACTTCTTCCAATTCGCTAACTCCCTGAATACCTATCTCACTGTCAGCCAAGAACTCTTTAAGAAACGCTAATTTACCGGCCTGATCAGCATTCAATTGCACAAGCGGAGTCAATTTCTCTATAGAATCAGCAGCAAAACCTCGCTCAGTTAATTCCTCTTTGACTTTTTCCCAGCCAATTTTATCCAGCTTATCTATCGCCACGCAAAGCGGTGCTTCCTTGCCTGCTTCCCCGATTGCTTCAGAGATGCCTGTTAGTATTTTTCTGTTGTTCAGCTTGATGCTGTAATCGCTCAGTTTCAGTTTTCTCAAAAACCGAACGGATCATCAGAATTATTTCTGCTTCGCACAGCAAACTATCCGTCCCTACCACATCTGCGTCACATTGATAGAATTCTCGGTATCTTCCTTTCTGAGGACGATCTGCTCGCCAAACTGGCTGAATCTGAAAACGCTTGAAAGGAAAAGTCAGCTCATTCCTATTCATCACCACAAAGCGGGCAAAAGGCACCGTCAAGTCATAACGAAGTCCTTTCTCAGAAACCTTCGGTAAAGTATTCTTAAATCCAGCATGAAGATCAGCCTCCTGCACATTCTTGAGGTAATCTCCGCTGTTAAGGATTTTAAACAATAACTGATCTCCCTCATCTCCATATTTTCCAGTCAGCGTACTGAGGTTCTCCATAGCAGGAGTTTCGATCTGATTGTAGCCAAAAAGTTGAAACGTACTCTTAATGGAATCTAGAATATAATTTCTTCTGGCCATCTGGATGGTTCCAAAATCTCTGGTTCCTTTTGGCAGACTCGGCTTTTGCATAGCTTGTTTTTGGTGATTAGCTGCCAAATTTATTCAAAAAAAAGGAAACGCTCCTTGATATCGTGAAAGTCAAAGAATTAAATCCTAAATTATTTTAGGCAGAAAAGAAATGTTTGTTTACTTTTGCGACTCGTTTCGAAACAATACTATTAAAAATATACGACCATGGCAGTTACTACACTGAAGAGAAAACTTAAAAGAAAAAGACAATCTCAGACCACACGTGTGATTAAGATCAAGCAATTGTCTGCTCAGCCTGTAATCAGAAACGTGGACGTTGAAGAGCTTAAGAAGTCTTTCACGAAATAAGTATTATTTCTGAAAAAACATTTAAGGCGGTCATTTGATCGCCTTTTTTTATGTTCTTTTTTGAGACTTTAGATGCAAGACTCTAAGGCAATAGAAGTATCTTCAAAATAGAAGATCTCTCCAACTGCTTACCGTGACTGATTCCTTAGAACTATCGACCTAATATATTTCACTTCTTGCCTCTAACACTAGTCACAACTCACAAAACCTTCCCCCTCTTCCCCAATTCCACCACTCGGAGATTTTTGACTTGCCCGGCCTCCAAGTCAAATAACAACATTGTCCGCATCACATGAAAGCCATGCTGACCTATAGCTCCTGGATTCATGTAGAGACAATTCACTGTCTTATCAAATTCAACCTTACAAATATGCGAATGCCCACAAATGAATAGTTGAGGTGAAGATTCTTTGATTCTTGCCTTGATGCCAGTTGCGTAGCGGGGAGGTTTACCCCCGATATGGGTCATCAGCACCTTCACTCCTTCTAGTATAAATTCCTGCCATTCTGGATAAGTCTGCTGAATAGAACTGTCATCTATATTTCCAAAAACAGCCCTCACAGGCTTTCCTGTAGGCAATGCTTTCATCACATCCTCACTTCCAATATCTCCAGCATGCCAAATTTCATCAACTTCATCCAAATAGGTGAGCGTTTTGTGGTCTATAAAACTGTGGGAATCGGATATGAGAGCGATCTTGGTAGGCATTTGATTTTAATCTTGCTAAATTTTCATTTCAATATGGAATAGCAAACTCTCACATCAAACTCTCGACCATGAAACTTCAAAAAATTCTTTTTCCTGGCAATTGCCATCGTCCTAGTAAAAATAGACTTTGCGCAAGCTCAAACATCTGAAGTAAAAACCCTTAAGCCAACTCAATTTGAAGAGCTAATGAAAAACAAGGGAGCAGTAAGAGTGATTGACGTACGAACACCCGAAGAAATAGCTAAAGGAAAAATTCCAGGTGCTATTACTATTGACATTAAAAACGAAAATTTCAAAAGCGAGATTGCTAAGCTAGATAAGAAACGCACCTATTTGGTCTACTGCAAAGCAGGAGTCCGGTCAGAAAATGCAGCGAGTATCATGAAGGTTGCAGGATTCACTCATTTATATTCATTGGATGGGGGAATAGATGCTTGGCGTGAAGCAGGAAAAACTATAGAAAAATGACACTGATCAAATCAATTAACCCCTACACAAACGAAGTATTAGCAGAATTCCAACCCCACACTGAAGAGGAACTTGAGGCCAAACTAAGTGCAGGATCCATGGCATTCTCAAGTTGGAAGGATACTAGTTTCTCAAAAAGGGCCGAATTGATGGGCAATGCGGCAAAGGTATTGAAAGATAACCGTGAGAAATATGCTAAAATCATTTCCTTGGAAATGGGAAAAGTTCTCAAAGAGTCTTTAGCAGAAGTTGATAAATGCGCTTTGGCATGTAATTATTATGCCGAAAATGCGGCTGAGTTCTTGAAAGAAGAACCAATCGAATTGCCTGACGGCGCGAGAGCTAAAGTCATACATCAGCCGCTTGGGATAGTCTTGGCAGTAATGCCATGGAATTTTCCTTTCTGGCAGGTATTCCGTTTTGCAGCCCCAACATTGATGGCTGGTAATGTCGGCGTTTTGAAACATGCTTCCAATGTCCCACAATGCGCTTTGGCAATTGAGGAAGTTTTTACGGAGGCAGGTTTTCCTGAAGGTGCCTTCCAAAGCCTCTTGATAGACTCCAAGGCGACCACCGACCTTATTGAGGACGCACGCATAAAAGCAGTCACACTTACGGGAAGTGAAAAAGCTGGCGCATCTGTCGCATCTACAGCTGGAAAACATATCAAAAAATCTTTGCTTGAATTAGGTGGAAGCGATCCATTCATAGTTTTGAAAGACGCTAATATTAAGAAAGCAGCAGAAACAGCTGTAAAAGCAAGAATGATAAATTTCGGGCAAAGCTGCATTGCGGCCAAGCGATTTATCGTGGAGGAAGATGTCTACGAGGAGTTTTTAGCTCATTTCGTTGAGCACTTCAGCCAACTGAAACAAGGGGATCCTATGAATGAAGAGTCAGATTTCGCATGTATGGCTAGACCAGATTTAGCAAAAGAACTATATACTCAACTAGACAAATCTGTAAAAGCGGGCGCTAAACTCATTTACGGAGGAGAAGCACCGGAAGAAAATTCAGCTGAATTTCAACCGGCAATTTTAACGGACATACCTACTTCAGCTCCCGCCTATTCAGAGGAGCTTTTTGGACCTGTAGCTACTATTTTCCAAGTCAAAAATGAAGAAGACGCAATCGCCATAGCCAATGATTCAGAATTTGGATTAGGTGGGTCCATTTGGTCTGAGAACAAGGAAAAAGCAGAACAATTAGCCTCAAAAATCGAAAGCGGTGCGGTCTTTATTAATGCCATGGTAGCTTCCAATCCGCACCTACCATTTGGTGGGATAAAAAAATCTGGATATGGGCGAGAATTGAGCAGATATGGGATTTTAGAGTTCGTTAATTCGAAAACTGTCTATTTGGGCTAATCTATTAGGGATTAAGCGGTCTTTATTTTTGGTTTTGGCCAATTCCTTTCTATTTTTACGAGCCAAAATTTTGTCATAAACTAATGAGAGAAATACAGTTTCGAGAAGCCTTAAGAGAGGCAATGTCCGAAGAAATGAGACGTGATAAAGACGTTTTTCTGATGGGCGAAGAAGTTGCTGAATATAACGGAGCTTATAAAGTATCCCAAGGAATGCTAGATGAATTCGGTCCGGATCGTGTCTATGACACACCGATTGCCGAACTTGGCTTTTCAGGGCTTGCTGTAGGAGCTGCGATGAATGGATTGAAGCCCATTGTGGAGTTCATGACTTTCAACTTCTCTCTAGTAGCCATAGATCAGATTATCAACTCCGCAGCTAAAATGCTAGCTATGTCAGGTGGAGCTTATAGCGTACCGGTCGTTTTCAGAGGTCCAACTGGTAATGCTGGTCAGCTGGGAGCTACACACTCTTCCAACTTCGAAAATTGGTTTGCCAATACTCAGGCTTGAAAGTGATTGTACCTTCTAATCCTTACGATGCAAAAGGCCTTATGAAAGCCGCCATTCGTGACCCAGATCCAGTGATCTTCATGGAGTCTGAGGTGATGTATTCTGACAAAGGTGAAGTGCCTGAGGGAGAATACTTGCTTCCAATCGGCGTGGCTGATATCAAGAGAAAAGGAAAAGATGTCACAGTGATTTCATTCGGTAAAATGATGAAAGTAGCTCTAGAGGCTGCAGAAGAAATGGCTAAAGAAGGCATTGAAGCGGAAGTGATCGATTTGCGTACAGTTAGGCCTATTGATTATGCTACTTGCATAGAATCAGTAAAGAAAACCAACAGAGTAGTGATCGTAGAGGAAGCTAATCCTATCGCAGGTATTTCATCTGAATTGACCTATCATTTCCAGCGGTATGCCTTTGATTACCTAGACTCTCCAGTTATTCGTGTGAACTCTATGGATATTCCGTTGAGCTACTCACCTACTTACATCGAAGCTACTTTGCCAAATGTAAAGAGAACTGTAGATGCGATTAAAAAGGTCTGCTACAAAAACTAGTCAATCTATTTTAACATATCAAAGCCAGATTTCATTGATTTGAAGTCTGGCTTTTTCATTTTTATCATTATCCGCAAAGATGCCAGTCACCATAAATCCTTTGCTTATCAGGCTGTAAGACAGATACTCCGGCTACGCTCAGAAGAAGTGTCCGTAAACCGAAGTGGTCTCAATTAAGTTTTACTTATCCTACCTTGCTTTTGCCACCTTACTGGCAGGTTAGCGGATATTCATTCTTAATGAAGTCATTGGTTACAATAAAAGAAACTCGGAAATAGTTAAGAGATTGGAATGGGTAAGTCCTCAAGCTATTTGCTTCGCAGTGTTCTTACTTTCATCAAGTAGTGTTCCTTGTCTTAGGCTCTGCAATCACGGCAATTAAGAAGCATAAAAAAACCCACCCATAATTCAGGGTGGGTTTTCTAAATATAACCCAATCTACTATTTAATACTTACGCTTATTTGTTTTGCTGCATCTCAGCTGCTCCTCCATCGCCTCCGCTTTTCAAATCATCGTTAGTTACAGATCTCTTCTTTCTCTTATTCTGATCTACACTTAACTTACCGATTCTGTAGCTGAAATTGATTTTGAAGTTCATGTTACGCATGATGTTCGTGCTATTTTGAACGATGGTAGCTGTATTGATTTCATTCTTCATCTTAAACTCCTTTGTAAGGAAGTTATCAGCGCCAAAACCTATAGTGCCTCTCTTCTCATCAAACTGCTTGTTGATTCCCATTCCATACATGTAGAATCCTCCTGATGAACCTTGCAACTGAACCTGGCGACCTCTAGCAAAAGTAAAAGCCTGAATCTGCCAGTCATTTGGTAAAGAGTAGTTACCAAACAATCTTCCGCTAACTACAAAACCTTCATTCGATGCTGCATACTTAGGATCAGTCAGGCCATTGTCAAGCATGGCGTAATATGCATCCACACTTGCGTTTAAAGAGATTTTGTTATTGACACTAATATTTGTGAAGATATTAGTACCTACTGCATTCTCCTGGCCGATATTGTCGTACCCTGTGTAGATCACTCCGTCTTCAGCTACAGTTCTGATTGATTGAATAGAACCGGAAGTATTTCTGAAAAAACCACTAAAGCTTACCATTGTGTTTTTGAAGAAGGTACTATAGCCTAACTCATAGTTATCCGTGTATTCAGGATCCAATTCTGGATTACCTTGAGAAACCTGAAGCGGGTTAGATGAATCAATGTTTGGATTCAAATATCTAAGCGATGGACGTGAAATTCTTCTGTTATAAGAAGCTTTGATCATGTTACCATTTGCCAATTTTCTACTCAAGTTCAAGCTAGGTACAAATGTACCGTAGGAAGGAATGTCAGCCGCAGTAGTCTCAGTCTTAAAGTCAGCATTGATCGTAGTGTACTCGTATCTTATACCTGGCTTGATTGTATAGTTTTTAAACAAGGTAGCTGTGTACGAAACATAACCTGCAGTCACATTCTGATCATAGCTAAATGCATTACTCAAATTTGGATTTGGATTCTCGACATATGCTCCATCTGCTCCATCAGCTTGGAAGTAAGCAAAGTCAGAGTAAGCTTTTCTCAAGATATTTTTAGCGCCATATTCTAAAATCGACTTACCTTCTTTTCCAAGTGGCTCTACTAGGTCAAGTTGAACGGTAAACTCTTCATTTTTGCTTGGGTTATTATTCTTCAATCTTGAATCGATTGTAGACATATCCTCTTCAAAAAGGGTGTTTACAAAGGAATTTTCGCCGTTGTTTCTGCTATACAAAGTCAACAAGGAGATTTCCTTACCTTTCTTCTCAAATGTCTTAGTATAATTTAAGCTGACATCTACCGAATTCGAGTTATCCTTTGTGTCTGTTTCTCTCAGTTGGTTTCTTACTAAAACGCCATCCAAATAATTTTGAGTCAGGAAATTCTCCTGATTGCTGCTTCTGTTTCTAATCCCAAAATTGACAGCTGCGGTCAAGAAGTTGTATTTATTCACCTCATAATCTACACCGAAGTTATATCTTCCAAAAAGCTGATTGCTTTTAGTATCAGCAGATTGTTGGATAGTGGAAATAGAATTATCTGGGTTAGTCACTAATTGTTTATTGGCAAAACTACCGTTGATATTATACCCTGACCTACCATGACCTCCTAATGTGAATCCAAACTTACCTTTTCTAGCACTTGCATTAAGCCCCAGATCAGAACCTCTTAGACCAACTCCTGTACGGATATTTGCAGACATCCCCTGAAGGTTATTCTTTTTGGTAATGATGTTGATAACACCAGAAGTACCTTCTGCATCGTATTTGGCAGAAGGAGAAGTGATCACTTCTACCTCTTTAATCTCCTCTGCAGGAATTTGCTTCAATGCATCAGTGATGCTGCTTGCTGCAATAGCCGAAGGTCTCCCATCAATCAAAACAGTGATATTGCTACTACCTCTCATGGACACGTTTCCATCCAAATCCACAGATAACATGGGAACTCTTCTCATCACATCCGTGCCATCACCACCAGCAGTAGTTCTATCATTTTCAGCTTTATAGATTGTACGATCCACACGCTCTTCGATCAAATCACGCTGTCCTTGCACAGTTACTTCTTCCAAAGCTAAGCCTTCATCAGACATTCCGATTTCGCCTACATTCACGTCTCCTGTTTTGGATTCAACTTTGATTCCACTTACGGTTTTGGTTTCAAAACCTAAAAAGCTAAGCTTCAAGTCATAGGTACCTGGAGCCATACCCGTGATAAAAAACTTACCGTCACCATCAGCAACAGCTCCAGCGATACTGGTTTCGCTCCCCGTTGCATATAGAGCGACTGTAGCATAGGCTACAGGTTCACCCGAACTAACATCCTTGGCTATACCAACGATTTTAGCAGGAGTAGTTGCATTTACAGTAGTCTGCTGGGCCATTAAGCCACTTGTGCTGATTAGTAGTAGAGCTGCGATAATGTTTAATAACTTTTTCATGTATTGTAGATAATTGCTCAGTTAGGCTGGTGAAGGAAAGTGACTGTACTTATTATTTATCAGAAGCCCCTTTCGTTTACACCAGATTTTTCAAATTCTTGGGCCTCGTGCTTATTGTTACCACAAAACAACAAGGTTTGTTTCGCAGTTTTCAACCAAATAGACGGCTAGGGTGTATTCATCGACAAACACCCCGTTTCGTCTGACTAAAGGCCAATATTTATCTGCGAATCGCTTTATCTAGTCAATGGGACTTTTGGCAGTCTAATTCAGCTAATTCGTAGATTATATTTTATATAAAGAAGTGCTTTGCGTTAGTTTGAGTACTGAAAATCAGATTTATGATCAATCTAAGTCCCAAAAGGAGCGTCTCTATTCTTGTACATATTCTTGGCTGGTCCATGCTCAGTACGGTACTCCTCCTTCTATCTCCTCTCTCATGGAGAATCGATATTCCGGTTGAGTTTTGGGTAAGGCAGGTGTTTATGGCTCTTCTTTTAGTGTGTCTTTTCTATGTGAATATGCTCTGGTTTGTGCCAAAGGTTCTACTCAAAGGGAAACACGCGATCTATCTCATATCCATTATTCTTGGAGGAGTTTTTTTTGTAGGAATTCTTATTTATGCGGACAACTTTCTACATCTACCGGAATTGCTGCATAAAGCTTTCAACCCAGATGAGCCCTATATTCAAAAGCCAAGAAGAGTTTCAGGAGACATCTTTAACGTAATGCTTTACTTATTAACTATAGGTATCAGTACTTCGGTGGCTTCGGTACAGAAATGGCAAAAAGATGAGGCACTGAGAAGAGAACTGGACCAACAGAGAATCAACACAGAGCTGTCTTACCTTAAGGCGCAGATCAATCCGCATTTCTTTTTCAATACACTTAATAATATCTATGCACTAACTAATCTGGATGTGAAAAAGGCTCAGGAAGCTCTTTTGAAATTATCTAGAATGATGCGCTACGTATTGTACGAAAACCAGAAAAATGAAACCCTTTTAAGTAGAGAGGTAAGCTTCATCAACGATTACATTGAATTGATGAAAATGAGGTTGACTGAAAAAGTCACGCTAAATATTTCCATCGACGAACCAAAGGATGACTTAGTGATCGCACCTATGCTTCTCCTTCCATTTATGGAAAACACTTTCAAGCATGGAGTAAGTAGCCAGCAACAAAGTGAGATCATGATTAAGCTGGAAATCATGGGAACTACCGTCTTCTTTGAAACGAGAAATCATATTTTCCCCGTCCATACAGATAGCCCGGAAGCCAAAGAAAATGGCATTGGACTGGTAAATACCCAGAGGAGATTAAGTTTGCTTTACCCAGATAAGCATAGACTGAAATTTGGAAAAGACGAAGCTAAACAAGAGTATTGGGTAAACCTTACTATTAATCTCGAATGAAATCGACCATGACTCAAGCGTCAAAGAATGTGATGAATATAAATTTTGGGAGATTCCATAGCGTGTCCCGATTTTTCGGGATGATGGCTAAAAATCAAATTATAAGCTCATGAAACTCAACTGCGTTGCTATAGATGACGAGCCTCTTGCTCTTGAGTTATTGAGTAAATTCATCGAACAAACCTCCTTTCTAAATCTCATTGGTAAGTTTTCTAATGCAATTGAAGCCTTAGGCTTTATCAATCAAAATGAGGTTCAGCTTGCCTTTATGGATATCCAGATGCCTGATTTATCAGGCATGGAGTTAGCACGGGTATTGGACGGAAAAAAGAATTCTGATAAAACCAGAATCATTTTTGCAACAGCCTATCATCAGTTTGCCATAGAAGGCTACAAAGTAGAAGCGCTGGATTACTTGCTAAAACCGTACAGCTACGAGGACTTTTTGAATGCAGCTACTAAGGCCTTTTCCTACTTCGAAAAACAAACTAAAACCAAAACTGAAGGCCCAATCGCTGAACCTGCTGCTCCAGAATATATTTTCCTTAAAGTAGAATATCAGTTAGTCAAAGTGATGCTTAAAGATATTGGGTATGTAGAAGCATACAAGGATTATGTGAAAGTGCATTTACTTTCCAAGCCCAATCCTTTGCTTTCATTGACCAGCTTGAAAAGCATGGAAGAACTGCTGCCTACTGACAAATTCATGAGAGTTCACAGATCTTATATTGTGGCGTTGGACCACATAGACTCCGTGTCAAAAAATGTAATCCAAATCGGTAAAAACCACATCAGCGTGAGTGATAACTATAAAGAGGCTTTTCTGGAGTTTATGAGTAGGTGGATGAATTGAGGTGGTTTTGATCAAAAAAATGCTGTTTCCGAACCCGAAAACAGCATCTCATTTTTTACACCTTTATCAATTAATCTTGACATAGGGGGTTGATATTGTACAATAAGCATTCGGCGGGCAAATGAATGAAAGTTGAGTAAAATCAAGTTCAATAGCATAATCCGCAATAAACTCATTCCCACCTGAAAGCGTTAAATCTGCTTTTGGCATGTAATAGATATCAAAGAAATTCATCGTGTATGATTCCTTCCATTCTAAAGTGACTTTTTCATCGACTATTGTATAAGTACCATTGAAATAGGATCTATAGCCTAGTATTTCATCCTTACCTGCTTCAGTGGTATAATTTTCAGCATAAAATGTACCGTCAGATTTTAAATTCAGCGTATTAACTAGATCGAGTTTTCCTCCTGTCGTTTCAATTTCAACAGTAGACACATATTTACCTTCTATTCTTGAATTTGGAGATGGTCCCTCTACATCTTTGCAACTAAAAATGACTAGAACTAAAGCGATCAAGGGGAAGAGTTGTGTTTTCATAATGGCTTGCGATTTAAGTAAAGATAAAATTTGGTTAGGATAAAGAACAACGAAATCTTAAACTTTACGGAGAGTAGTTCCCAAACGCTACAGTTTAGTGCCCAGCTTCAGGAGAAGCAGGACAACTCAGGTTTCACTACTCCAAAACTCCGCCCCCTCTGCACCCCTTCCGTGCCCGCCTCGGTAAAAACGTCAAAAAGCAAAAAACCCGATCTCTCGACCGGGTTTTGAATTATTATCTTCTGCCTTTTCCTGGAGGAAGCATCTTGCTCATGGCAGCTTTGGCACCGCCCATTTTGTTCATTTGCTTCATCATCTTACGCATATCTGCAAACTGCTTCATCAGGTTATTCACCTCCACGATCGTTCTACCAGATCCTGCAGCAAGTCTCTTTCTTCTATTGCCATCGATAATATCAGGTTGTTCCCGTTCCGCCGGAGTCATCGATCTGATAATTGCTTCGATCGGTTTGAATGAATCATCATCGATATCTAAGCCCTTTATGGCTTTACCCATTCCTGGGATCATCCCTAGCAAATCTTTGATGTTACCCATTTTCTTCACCTGCTCCAGCTGGGAAAGGAAATCATCAAAGTTGAAATTATTTGAACGGATCTTCGAATTAATTCGCTTCGCTTCGTCTTCATCAAAGGACTGCTGCGCTCTTTCCACCAAGGAAATCACATCTCCCATTCCCAAGATTCGCTGAGCCATACGATCTGGGTGGAATACATCCAGATCTTCCATTTTCTCACCCGTAGAAATAAACTTGATCGGTTTATTCACGACGTGGCGGATGGATATCGCCGCACCACCTCGAGTATCGCCATCGAGTTTGGTGAGCACAACTCCGTCGAAATTCAAACGCTCATCAAAGGTCTTGGCAGTATTCACTGCATCCTGACCGGTCATGGAATCGACTACAAAAAGTGTTTCAGATGGATTCAAAGCTTTTTTCAAAGCCTCGATCTCATTCATCATCGCTTCATCCACTGCCAAACGACCCGCCGTATCGACTACAACCGTTTTCTTTCCTGTCTTTTTTGCATAAGCGATCGCATTGTTAGCGATTTCTAGCGCACTTTTATTCTCGGGCTCAGCGTAAACTTCTACTCCGATCTGCTCACCTAATACTTTCAACTGATCAATCGCAGCTGGCCTGTAAATATCACAAGCTACAAGTAAAACCTGACGGCCTTGCTTCTTCAAGTGTGCGCCTAGCTTTCCAGTAAAGGTGGTTTTACCAGAACCTTGTAGACCTGAAATCAAAATAATCGAAGGATCACCGGAGATTTTGATGTCCTCCTTTTTCCCTCCCATAAGCTTGGTCAACTCCTCCTGGGTGATTTTGATCAATAACTGCCCTGGAGAAACGGCGATCAAAACATCCCGACCAAGCGCTTCTGTCTTGATCGTATCAGTGACTTCTTTGGCTACTTTATAGTTAACATCGGCGTCGATCAAAGCTCTTCTGATCTCTTTGACGGTTGTTGCGACGTTTATTTCGGTGATTGTCCCGGTTCCTTTCAGCGTTTTGAAAGCCCGGTCTAATTTTAAACTTAAATTATCAAACATTCCTTATGTGGCTATTTGGTGCAAAAGTAATGAATTTCATGAGCTATAGAAAGGAGTCTATCATCTCTTCCCGCTTGATACTACCTATTTTTGTAGCAGGCGTTTGCCCATAAATCCCTAATTTGCGTCCGCATCCATTATCCAAAGAAAAACTCTTTTCATGCAGCTGAATTTCAAAAAAGACGTACTTCCCCATTTATTGGGAATCGCCATTTTCTATGCTATTGTAGTCGTTTATTTCGCTCCTGTAGTATTGCAGGACCAGGTGATCATGCAAGGTGACATTCTCAAATGGGAAGGATCAGCTACGGAAGCATTGAATTATCGAGAAGCCACAGGAGAAGAGGCACTATGGACAAACAGCGTCTTTGGCGGTATGCCGGCCTACTTTGTCAGCCTGGAGTTCGCAGGTGATATAACTACATCTCTTCTTTCCATCATCACGCTAGGTCTTCCCCATCCCGTAAATAGTCTTTTTCTAGGCATGGTGGCAATGTACGTACTGATGCTCACATTCGGTGTAAGGCCAGTTTTTGCGATCATTGCTAGCGTTGCATTTTCGCTTAGCTCCTACAATCTTCTGAGTTTGGCGGCTGGGCACAATGCTAAAATCTGGGGAATATGCTTAATGCCACTCATTCTACTCGGGATTCACTTGGCTTTCAAAAAGAAACGGATACTTGGAGCCGGTGTATTGGCGCTTGGGTTATTACTTCAATTGAAGTTTAACCACGTCCAAATCACCTATTACACCTTGATAATCGCCGTGATCTATGTCTTGGTGAGACTTATTTTTGAATGGAAAAAGGAAGGTTACGCAGAAATCGGAAAAACAATTGCTTTCTTACTATTAGGTGCCATTTTAGCCGTAGGCGGAAATATCGGACGCCTGGCAACCGCAATGGAATACGCTCCTTATTCAACGCGTGGCAAAGCAACTTTGGAATCTGCCTCTGCAGGCTTGGACAAGGATTACGCATTTTTCCTGGTCAAATGGCAAGCTCGAAACCCTCACTTTATTAGTACCAAATTTCTATGGAGGAGGAAGTAGCACGCCACTTGGAGAAAACACGGCATCGGAAAAAGCTTTGCGAAACAATGGACTAGATCCAGCTCAAATCAATGGATTCCTGAAAGGTGCACCTACTTACTGGGGAGACCAGCCTTTCACAGGTGGACCTATTTATGGAGGAGTGATTCTCGTATTTCTTGCTATCATAGGAATCTGGGCTGCGCCAAAAGAGAGCCTTTACACTTTCGGTACGATCATCATTTTATCTCTGATGCTTTCTTGGGGTAAAAATTTGAGTTGGTTTAACTACCTACTTTTCGACATTCTACCAGGATACAATAAATTCAGGGCTGTCTCCATGGCTTTGGGAATGACACTTTTTGCTATTCCAGCTTTGGGAGCCATTTCATTGGAAAGAATTTATAGAAGTAAGGATTTTAAGGCCCTTTATATTGCAGGGGCTGCTGTTGGAGGATTATTGCTTATCCTGGCGGTAGGCGCAGGGATTTTCAGATTTGAAGGAGCTGCTGATTCTGGCTTACCTGATTGGTTGATAAACGCACTACGTCAGGATCGAAAAGCTATGCTTTCGGCTAGTGCCTGGAGAAGCTTCGCTCTCGTCGGAACCTCCTTTGCTTTGATTTATTTTGCACTGAAAAATAAAATCTCTGATTTAGTTCTTGGCCTGGGAATATTTGGGTTGGTGACTATAGATCTCTGGTCTGTGAATAAGCACTATTTAAACGATGATTCTTATCAGGAAAATCCTGCGAGAACCTATTTCACCGAAACTCCTGCGGATCAGAAAATCGCCAAGGATGATTCCTATTTCAGGGTTCTAGATCTCACGGAAGGACTAACCGCAACTGGCAAATCGCCATATCGTTTCCACAGCCTTGGTGGATATCATGGAGCCAAAATGCGGAGATACCAAGATCTACTAGACAATAGATTGAACTTCGAGTTGAATGATTTTGTAAAAAAAGCACAGGAAGGCAACTTTGATTTTGAAGGTATTCAGACCATCAACATGATGAATACCAAGTATGTCATCGCTGGGACTGCGGCTAACTCAGTTTTTGAAAATCCTGAAGCAAATGGTCCAGCATGGGTTCCATCGCAGATAATTACTGTACAGACAAATCAAGAAGAAATGGATGAGTTGGGCAGGATAGACACCAAAACTCAAGCGACTGTAAATACTTCTGAGTTCGGAGAAGTCAAAGCTGGTTCAGGTCAAATTACGCATACTTACTATGCTCCGAATGAGTTGAAATATCAAGCGGAAATGAGTGCGGAAGGCTTGGTTGTTTTCTCAGAAATCTATTATCCAGTGGGCTGGACCGCGACAATCGATGGGAAAGAAACTGACATTCTGCGAACTGATTACCTTCTTCGTGGATTGATAGTACCAGCAGGAACTCATGAGATTGTTTTCAAGTTTGAACCTAAAAGCTACACTGCTACCAAAACACCTATGATCATTTTCCAATACTTGATCGTATTGTCCCTGATCGCTGGGGTGTTTGTCACGATCAAGAAAAAAGATGGAAGAGGATAAGGATAACATCTTCAGTTTTTATGATCAGTTTGCCGAAAACCAGGAAAAACTTAGGATAAATTCCCACCACCTAAACATCCTGGATAAGATCAAAGCTACTGGATTAAATGCGAATCATAGTGTTCTTGAGGTTGGCTGTGGAATAGGAATAGTGAGTCATCTGCTGGCAAATCAAGTAAAACAAGGTGAAGTATTGGCTCTGGATATTTCTCTTGAAAATATCAGAAAAGCGAAAATTCTTTGGAAAGATCAAACTAACCTGAAATTCGAAGTTTCGGATTTTGCAAACTTCAACAAGCAGGGCCAAACTTTTGACTTCTTCGTTTTTCCGGACATTCTTGAGCATATCCCGATAGATCAGCACCATAGGCTTTTTCGTAATGTCCACAAGCATGCACACGAGGATTCAGTGATATTTATTCACATTCCTGCGCAGCGTTTTTTACAGATGATGATAGAAAATGATCCTCAGAAACTACAGATAATCGACCAACCGCTGGACTCAGGCGACCTGATCAAAAGCATCACTTCCAACGGCTTTTACCTGGAAAAAATGCAAACATACCCAATCTTTTTCGATGAAAAGGACTATCAATATTTTGTTTTTAAAGCATCTAAACCCTTATTAAACGCTACTCCGAGAAATAAATGGGCAGTTTTCAAAGAGCAAATTGGGATCAGATTAAGACATGGAATTTTAAACTAGCAATATGAAAATAGCAGCAAACACAGTCGTCGGACTTACATACGAACTTAAAGTAAGCAAGGAAGCTGACGAGATAGAATCAGCACCATTCAGTGTAGAAATCCGCGACTCGGAAGATCCTTTTTACTTCCTTTTCGGGGCAAGTGACTTGCCTGAAAAATTCGAAGAATTATTGATAGGCAAAGAAGAAGGTGAAGACTTTTCCTTCGTGATTCCTGTAGCAGAAGCTTATGGTGAGATCGACGAGGACCTGATTGTCAATTTGCCAAAATCACAATTTTCAGGAGAAAATGGCTTTAATCCAGAAATGCTAGAAGAGGGCAATTTCTTGCCACTGATGGATGAGGACGGCTATCCTATGCAGGCTAAAATTCTTAAAGACATGGGAGAAGAAATCTTACTCGATTTCAATCATCCCTTGGTGGGATTCGATTTGCATTTCGAAGGAAATATTGAGGAAGTTAGAAACGCCACTAAAGATGAATTAGCTCATGGCCATGTTCATGGTGCACACGGCGCTCATGACGAGGAATAGCCATTTGTAACTAGTAAATATTGTAAGAGGTAAGAGGTTAAAAGTTTGACTTCTTGCCTCTTTGTTGTAAAAAGGCAGTAACCAAGACAACAATGACAACCTGCTAATCACTATTTCAGACAGAGGAGCTCCAACAAATAATGGCTGATTTATCTGGGAAGAAACAAAACTAAGTCTGCTCATTCTGTACTTCATCATTTACTTTTTCCTGAGCAATTTCCTCCATATCCTCCTCCATTACCCATCCTTTTGATAGTGCGTATTGAGAGGCTTCTACGGTGTTTTTCACCAAAAGCATTTCTACTCCCAGAGTTTTCAGCTCCTCGCTTATTTTCGCAACATGAGCATGCTTGGAAACGTGGACATCACGGATGAAAATCATCAAAATTCTCCCTGGAAATTCCTGAACAATTTGGAGATAAATGGAAGGATCTTCCTGCCCACTATCGCCAATCAGCATAAAAGGCAGCTGAGAATATGTAGCCAAAATATGACGGATTTGCTCCAATTTATGTTCTGAATGACTTCCTGCTATCAACTGGGTGCGGGATAAGCCAATATCCCGAAGCATCAAAGGACCTTTGGGGATATGATGTATTTGGAGTAACTCCTGTAGAAAATCAAAAAGATTCCAAGGACTGCTGGACACATAGAAAAAAGGATTACTCTCGATCCCATCTGTTCCTTTTTGCAAAGCCTTATAAAAAGCAGAGACACCTGGGAAGGGCGTTCGGGTATGTGCATTCTTGGCAAAAGTGGTTTTCAGCATCTCGGTCATCCGCATAGCTCCGGTGGGAATGATCGTATCGTCTATGTCAGAAATTATCCCATAATCAATATTCCCCATTGGTAAAAACACATCTGCAAATGCGGTCACCTCACCTTGATTTCTGATCACCCGCTCCACCAAAGTCAATTTTATCTGCTGCCAGCGTGCGGAAAATGGGATCCGTTTATTGGGATGAATTTTAAACTCAAAATACCCCTCTTCATCCGTTTTGACGAAGTATTTTTCTCCTTGAAATTCTGCCATTACCTCCACACCTGGAATTACCACAGTCATAAACCTCCTGCGCATTTTTCCGATATTCTGCCAGACAGTATCTTCAGGTGTCGAAGCCCCTACCCTATTATCGCGGATTACCCGGCCTACCAGTAAAATCTCTTTTTCATTACCAAACCCTTCAAACGGTACAATCAAGAGGGATTTCACCCAGCCCAATTTGATCCACAGCCATAAAACAGCCTGATTGATAGCCAGCTTGGTTTCGTATAGAACGGTAAGAGGTAAGTTTCTTTTTTGATTGGAAGACATTGGTAAAAAAAAATTTCCGTGTTAAAGCGTCATCAACTTGGCATCATCCCAAGATAAATACACACGATCACCTATTTCGTATTTTCTCAGTGAATCATCCACTTCCCACGTGATTCCACTTTCTTTGAGTTGCACCTGAAGAGAATTATAATGCACCAAAAATCTCAAATCTGTCACATGTGCAAGTAATCCGCCTTTGGTTCTCAACTTTACATCAGCGGGTCTGATATAGCTATTCTTAGAATTGGGAAGTTTATTTATTGGGCTGAAAAGCTGGGCGACATATTTAGTCTTTGGCTTTTCACAGAGCTGTTTTGAGGTGCCCTTTTGAGCGATTTTCCCCTTCTGCAAAATGATCAGATTGTCTGTCAATCGGAGGGCATCGTCCAAATCGTGTGTCACAAATATTACCGTGGTCCCCAGTGCTTTGAAAATCTCCTTCAACTCTGATATCAGCCGATGTGTCTGAATCGTATCCAGCGATGAGAAAGGCTCGTCGAGCAATAAAATATCTGGTTCTACAGCCATAGCCTTACCAATCGCCACTTTTTGCTTTTGCCCTCCAGAAAGCTGACGAGGAAATCTATCTCTATATTCATTCAACCCTAAAAGTTTAAGCAAATATTCAACTCTGCTTTTTGCATATTCCTTTTCGTAGTGAAGCAATTGCCTGGAGATATTTTCCTCCACCGTAGAATTGGGATATAAATGGAAATTCTGATGAATCAATCGGATCTCGTCGTACCCGGAAACGATTTTCTGATTTGGGTTCAAAATCGGCTTGCCATCTAAGAAAACTTCCCCAGAATCCTGTACTTCCAGGCCTGCCATGATTTTCAGAAGAGTACTCTTTCCTGATCCGCTTTCTCCTACGATTGCCAGAAAATCCCCTTGGGCCATTTCAAGTGAAAACGGATGCAATGCTGGTAGCTCATCGTAGGATTTGGAAACATTTGAAATGGAAAAATAACTCATGGGCGAATTTCAGCTTGAAGCTTTTTGGTCAAGCTGCCAAAGATAAGGGCGTAAGAATGATCCGCCAATTCCAAAATCAAGCGATCGGGAACATTTCCAACTGTGCTCACCGAATTCCATTGCTGCTTATTCATGTGATAACCCGGAGTAATTCCATCGTATTGCTCGCGCAACTCCACAGCCCGCTCAGGATCGCATTTCAGATTGATATACTGAAATTCTGAAATGGAGCAGATCGAAAAGATTTTATTGCCCACCCGAAAGCAAAGTGCATCGGCATCAAAAGGCGTATCTTCAGTCACTCCAGGCTTTGCTAGACAATAATCTCGGTAATATTCTAAGGTCATAGGAAACGTAATTGAGAAAGAAAATTAATGAAAAGAGCTTGGAGAAAAAATGTCCATGCTTTTTACAGGACATACAATTCACTATTTTCCAATTATAATCGAACCTCAACTCTTCTCTAAAACTCTATGAGAATAAATTTACTTGCTTGTACCTTGATCCTAATTGTTGCAGGTTGTCATTCATTGACCAAATCTAAAATCACTAAAAAAGACTTAAACAAGGATATAGAACTAGTCACTACTGAAGGATCAATTGTCATTCGTCTCTATGATGACACTCCCTTAAGTCGCAATAATTTCCTCAGTTTGGTCAAAGAAGGGATGTATGACAGCATCCTCTTTCACAGGGTCATCGAGAAATTTATGATTCAGGCAGGGGAAAGAGTTCATGAGGATTCATTTACCAAAAAGAAAGAATTGCTCGGCTTCGATGAACTTATTCCAGCGGAGATTACCAGTTCACATTTTCACAAAAGAGGAGTTCTGGGGGCAGCCCGGGAAGGCGATGATTCAAATCCTACGCAAAAAGGAAGCTTTATCCAATTCTATATTGTGCAAGGAAGAACCTACACGGATAGCACGCTTGATATTGCTGAGAAACGCATCAATAAAGGGCTTGCATACAACCATGTCATAAACGATCCTGCTACCAGTTCTACTTTTGCAGCATATCAAGAATTATTGAAAAATCGTAACCCAGACGATAAGGAGGCCATCGGCATCTTGAAAAGCCAGCTTGATTCCCTAACTGAAAACTACTTGAAAAGCATGACTCCATATCACTATCCAGAGTCACATCGTGAGGCGTATAAGACTGTTGGTGGAGCAGCACATTTAGACCAAAACTACACTGTATTTGGTGAAGTAATCTCTGGAATGGATATCGTCGATAAGATCGCAGCGACCGAAACCAGCAATCGCGATCGGCCTTTAGTAAATATCCTGATCTTAGGTACCAATTTGATTGAGAGAGAAAAATAATTCTAATTCCTCCTTTTATTCCAAGGACCAAAAGCTTCAAAATCCCTTAAACCTCATTTCCTAACCAGCTTTAATTTTTCCCTTAGCATGGCGATTGTATGAATAGGCCTATTAACCCTATCATTCATTAAAAACCAAAACAATATGGGAATTGTAAAAGTATTGGAGGTAATCGCCTCCTCAGAAAAAGGAATTGAAGATGCAATTCAAAATGCAGTAGATGAAGTTTCCAAAACTGTCCACAACATTGACTCAGTCTATGTGAAGGATATCAAAGCGCACGTGAAAGACGGAAAAGTTACTTCTTACGGATGTGTCTGCAAGGTTTCCTTCAGGGTCGATCAATCGAAAAACGTTTAATTCGAGCTCACGAGTGTGGCAGCCGCCGCACTCATTTTTATATTTACCTAGCTCGTTCAGGTAGGTTGTTCTATCTTTTTTACTTTTAGAGTCAACATTGTTTTACTCTTCATGAACACCAAACTAGTCATGACTTCCAGCGCGATACTAATGTATGCGGCAGGAATCATCCTCACCTTCGCACCTGATTTGATTTTGCAAGTTTTAGAACTTAGTACTGATCAAATCTCCTTGTTTTTGATGCAAATAGTAGGTGCTCTTTATTTTGGTTTTGGAATGCTGAATTGGATGAACAAAGGCCGACCTATCGGCGGGATTTACAACCGCCCTGTAGCAATAGCTAATCTGAGCCATTTTATGATAGCGGGACTTGCCTTGCTAAAAGGACTTTTATCTACTCCTGAATTACCATCCATGATTTGGGTTGTTGGAATTCTTTACATTGGTTTCGGCATCACCTTCGGGGTGCTTCTTTTTAGACATCCAATTGCCGACAGATCCAAAACTAAATAAGGTTAAATTTGGTTGGTGACAAAGCGCACAAATTGACTGGCATTAATTACCCATCTTTGCACCATGGAAAAATACATCAAAGCAATTGCTGACGGCTATTATGGCTATTGGAATTACTTTATTGGAGAGATCCTGAATCCTAGCTGGCACAATTACTTTTACTGGCTAGTGGGAGCCTCTTTGGTGATATATGGCCTTGAGATTCTTTTTCCTTGGAGGAAAAATCAACCACTGATCCGAGAACATTTCTGGCTGGACATTTTCTATCTTTTTTGGAATTACTTCCTATTTGCCCTGGTCGCATACAATGCCCTTTCTATGGTGGCTGTGGAGGCCTTCAATGATTTTCTAGGATTATTTGGCATCACTAACACTGTCGCTATTAAATTGGATCAGCTACCTGGCTGGCTGCAATTGGTAATCCTATTTATAGTCAGAGATTTCATGCAGTGGGCGATTCACCGCATGTATCACCATGTAGGCTGGATGTGGGAATTCCATAAAGTCCATCACAGCACGCGAGAAATGGGGTTTGCAGCGTTGCTCCGCTATCACTGGATGGAAAACATCCTATATCGTACGCTGGAATATATCCCGTTGGCGATGATTGGTTTTGGGATTACGGACTTCTTTATTGTGCATATTTTCACGTTGGTCCTTGGGCAACTTGGCCATGCTAACCTCAATATCCCATTAGGACCATTCAAGTACATCATTAACGGTCCTCAGATGCACCTTTGGCATCACGCCAGAGAGTTACCGGAAAGTCATCCGCATGGCTTTAATTATGGAATTTCCCTTAGTCTGTGGGATTTCCTTTTCCGAACTAATTATTGGCCGTCTGATGATGAACATCTGCCAGTAGGATTGCCTGACGAGGACAAGTTTCCAGAGGATTTTGTAGGGCAGACAACGGAGCCGTTCAAGCGGATTTTCACTAGATCAAAACCCTAGCTATACGCCTTTCTTTTAACCATATAGCCTATCAAAGGCACTGTAAAGTTAGAATGAGTTCAATTTCATTTTCGTGGATCTCTTCTTGAGATCTTATTTATCATTCTTTAATCTATCTTAGTATCATCGATAGGACAGCCTCATCATTTCAATCCTTCGGTAAAAAACTAGCATACATTTTTACTTAAGTTTTCGAACCAACTTTACTTAATTCTCATGTTAAAATTGACACTTAGCTTAGCTGTTTATTTCAGTAGTGTTTTAGTGCTATTCGCTCAAAACAAGGAAACCTGTTTGAGCTATGAACTTTTCACTCCCCTCCCCAACCACACAGTTTCTAACTGTGAATACCGGGAGTTTGACTCGCACGAATTCAACAAACAAGAGAATGGAGGCAGCCGGGAATACTTCGTAAAAGAAGGTACAAAATCCGTAATTTCTTACAACTGGAATGGAGAATGGGAAAATCGCCCATCTACAGTTTTAATTTATAAGAATTACCAAAATGCAGTGGAAAAAATGGGAGGGAAACTACTCTACAGTGGATCAGCCGCTTATTTCTACTTAGAGAAAGGTGGAAACAACTATTGGATACATGTGCTTTCAGACGGCAGTGGCATGTACAGTGTGACTACCATCATGGAAGCTACCATGCAGCAATACGTAGATTTCAATGCGGCTGAAATTGAAAAGTTGATGGCCGTAGATGGGCAAGTAACATTCTATGGAATTTATTTCGATTCCGATCAAGCTACCATTAAAACAGAATCTTCTGGCTTAATTCATGAAATCGCAACATATCTCAGGAATAATCCCACTGTAGAGATTTACCTAGTAGGACATACCGACAATACAGGAACTGCCGAACACAACATGAAGCTATCCAAGGCAAGAGCCGCAGCTGTGGTAACCGAGCTCACAGAAAAACACAATATTCCTTCCACTCAAATAACTGCAGAAGGTGTTGGGGTATTGAGTCCAGTGGCCTCAAATTCTACCGAGGAGGGTAAAGCCAAGAATAGAAGAGTAGTGATGGTTTCCAAAAAATAAAACCCAATCGCTTGGGCTTTAATCGAGCTAAAAAAAATCGGCAGAAAATGAGAAGGCTTTGACTTTTCTTATTTTCTACCGAAAAATGCTTATCACTTAATCTCCACGATTTTGGTGTGAACAGACTCATTGATAAAATAAACTTTTTTACCTCCAAAGGATTTCTCTTCCGCGTTATAGCTTGCTGCCTGAACCAAACCAGAAGAAGTAGCTTTCAATCCACTTAATTCAGATGCGGAGAACGTAACAGAAGTTGCTTTGGATTCTTTAGTAACTGTTGTTTTACCATCAGAAATCACCCAAAGGATGTTATCTGTATTTGAAGTCATTGTCTCGATCGACAGTGTAATGTCTGAGCCTTTGCTAAAGCTAGCTGCAACTGAAGAAGCAAATTTCACCTGAGAAGGCATTTTCTTAGTAGTAGTATGCGAAAATGCATCAAAACCACTACCTCCTGCTACTTGCCATGAATTAGATTGACCTGCCACTAGTGAATAAGAAAAATCGGTAGGATTATTAATGTAAGCATTCCCTCCAGGTATGGTAAGCGCCTTTGAGTTCAATTTCACTTCACCTACATTGACCAATGTGCTACCAACAGCTCCATTGAAAAATGATCCTGAAGCTACATCAATAGCAATTCCACCTACTCCAGGTACGCTTGGCACCGAACTAGGCAAATCTGAATACGACAGTACCGCTGCCAACACGGCGTTAGCATCACTTGGTGCTGTTGGCGTTGGGCTGGTCTGAGTCGGTTGAGTAGGATCGTTATCATCATCCGAGCTACAAGCTGAAAAAGTAAGAACGACTCCTAAAAGTAAAGTCCAAAGTGTAGAGTTATAAGTTTTCATAGTTTTATAGATTTAAAATACTTTTCAAATGTATAACTGCATGATTCCCCTCGCCATACGACAAATAGCGTATATTGATTAGGTACAGGTTGGAAGATGCAAAGGCTGTTCTTTTCATTCAAGCAGAAGATTTTGATACCTTCGCAGCATCCACCACATACAGCCGCAAAATCTTCCTATATGGATAACATCCTTGCCTTCACCCTTTCTGTTTTTACTGGTTTTTTCGCCATTATGAACCCGATTGCGAATGTGCCAATTTTCGCTTCTTTGACAGATGACTTGGATAAAGCCACCAAGCGAAGTGTTAGCAAGAGAGCTACCATTACTGCCTTTGTGATAGTTGTTGTTTTTGTAGTACTGGGGAAATTTATCTTCGAACTCTTCGGAATCACCATTCCAGCTTTTAAAATCACTGGGGGTATTCTGATTTTCTATGTGGGTTTCGAAATGCTACAGTCCAAAAAATCGAGTGTCAAACATATCAAAGAGCCAGAAACTCACGAAAACATAGCAATTTCACCCTTGGCAATTCCTATTCTAGCAGGGCCAGGCACCATCGTTACTGCGATGAACTTTGCATCCAAAGGCAATTACATCAATATTCTAATTGTAATAGCCGTATTCGCTGTGATGTGTCTTTTAACACATATTGCATTTGAATTAGGTGAAAAAATCGTAAAACGTCTTGGTAAAAATCTGATCGTGGTGATCGGAAAAATCATGGGTTTGATCATCGCAATCATCGGCACCAATATGATTATTACAGGAATTAAAGCTGCTTTCTTCGAATAATATGATTATCCGCAATGATGACAGACCTTAGGTTCTCTGCTAATCAGATTGGAAGACCGATACTTCGGCTACGCTCAGTACAAGTGATCGAAGATCGAAATGGGCTCAATTATTAAGTTTAGCATATCCTACATTGCTTGTATCACCTTACAGTTAGAAAAGCGGAGTACATATTGATCTACAAAGTCCCCCTTACTTCTTCCCTAACACATAAAACAAATCCAATCCTTTCGAAGGGTCATCCACCATCGGGTAATCTTCGTGGGTGATATCTACCACGCTTTTTCCCTGCTGTTGATGAAGTTTGTTTCTATTCCTGCGATTGAGAATTTCATAGGGCATTCTCAAAATGGATGCAGGCAATTTGTGTTGCAGATCAAAAATATCGAATCGCATGATTTTCTGTACAGACTTGCGGTTAGCCTCATGGTAAGCCCACACTTTCTCATTGCCTCCGACTCCTTTTGCCTCCACACTATCAAATATAGACGCACATAAATCAATCAATTGCTGAGGAGTATATTCCCGCTCATGCCATGGATTTCTTGAAAGCGTATGGTTGATATTCGGAGTAGAAATCACGGCTTTGCCTCCTGGCTTCAACACACGGTAAATTTCCTCTAGAAATAACCTGTCATTTGGAATATGCTCGATCACCTGAAAACTCACCACGGTATCAAAGGAATCATCAGGGATTCCAGCAAATGGCGGAATCACCGCTTGCTGAAATTCGACTTTCGGAAAGCGAACTTTAAGCTCGTCAATCACTTCCTGGATTTTATCCAAACCTAGATAACTGTCCGCAAAAGGCAAAAGTGTCTCCACACCACGGCCTTCTCCACAACCAACTTCCAGCAATTTGCCAGAAATCCAAGGCTGAGCAGCAATGTATGCTTTCAGTAAGCGTTGATGAATAGGATTGTCACTGACCAACTTGTCAGAGGCGATTTCCGTTGTATAGGTAGCCATACAAAAATTTACTATTTTGGCAAAAGTAAGGTTAATTTTGAAAACCCGAGATCAACACCCGATGAACTGTAAAACAAGCCGACTCCTATTTTTTTTGATCCTCTTCGCTGGATGCTCATTACCCACCCTAGCTCAAAAGACATTAAGCAGTCTAAATCAGACCCTTCGCTATTCAAGATACTCTAGACTATCTCTAAAAATCATTCCTATCAAGGTATCAGAGACGAAGTACAAACTTCAATTACAGGTCGAAAAAATCGAAGAAAATCCTGTTTTGAATACATTTAGTTTTACCTATTCTGTTTTGGATAGCTATGAGGAGGAAATCATTTCTGACAACACCTATATTTTAACCTCAGATGACCTGAAGTATGACACAGATAGGCATTGGGTATTTGAAAAGATGGTAGAAATACCGACAACTCAGAAAACTGCAATCGCCTTATTTACTGCTTTGGACACGAGACAGGGAGATGAATATTACTATTCTACTGACATCAAAAGTAGTTTCATCTTTGATGTTCCAAATTTCGGTGCATATTATGCTAATTATGTAGGTTTTGACCAGAACTACCTAAACGTTGGTGAGTCTTTACTATTCAAATCTGATGGGGGGCCAACATTACATAATTTTTACTATCCAATTAGTTTGGAGGTGCCTTATCCACCCATGGAAACCAAGCCGGCAGCAGTACCTCGAGAATTAGAGGTGGTAGACTCCGGAGATTTCTTGGAAAACATCCCTAAATCTTTTGATCAAATCGGCTATTATTTCATCCAAAGCGATACTTCTGCCAGTACAGGACTTGTTCTGAAAACTACTCATGAGGCATTTCCAAAAGTTAAGGATTGGGACGAAATGGTGGATATGGTCACCTACATTTCCACCAGAAAAGAACATGATGACCTGAAAGCAGCTGAAGACAAAAAGAAGGCTCTGGACACCTACTGGTTGGGATTGACGAGAAATCCTGAAACTGCCAAAGAGCTGATCCGGGAATATTTTAGACAGGTAGAATTTGCAAATATCCTTTTCACCGACTTCAAAGAAGGCTGGAAAACGGACAAGGGAATGATTTATATCGTCATGGGCCCTCCGCAGGAAGTCAACTTTTATTTGGATAGAGAAGTGTGGAGTTATGGAGGAACTAATGAGAGTTCAAGAATTCGCTTTACCTTTGCGCGGGTTAAAAACATACTTAGCCCTCACTATTACACCTTGAATCGCTCCCGCGCTTACCAGCCGGTTTGGTTCAAAAACATATCCATATGGAGAAGCGGAAAGATGGCTTTTTGATTGAAAAAGGCGAACACGAAAAAGATTTTATTTTTGGAACACGAGCTGTCATGGAATCTATCCATGCAGGCAAAGACATTGACAAGGTGTTGGTTCAGAAAGAAATCAACAATGACCTAATTAAGGAATTGATTAAGCTTTGCAAAGCTGAAAAAATCCCCGTAGTCAGAGTTCCTGATGCTAAGCTCAATAGAATCACCCGCAAAAACCATCAGGGTGTAGTAGCCCAGATGTCCTCCATAGAATACGCTTCATTGGATCATGTAATCGAAAGCTGCTTCAACGTGGGCAAAGCTCCACTAATTTTGATATTAGATAGAATTACTGACGTGAGAAATTTTGGTGCAATCGCTAGAACTGCAGAATGTGCCGGAGTAGATGCAATAGTAATTCCCGAAAAAGGCAGTGCCCAGATCAACTCTGACGCAATAAAAACGTCGGTTGGTGCATTGAACTTCCTTCCTGTCGTTAGATCAAGAAACCTTTTTTATACGTGCAGAGACCTTCAAAAATCAGGTTTAGTATTGGTAGCCATCACAGAAAAAACTGAGAAAACCATGTACGAAGCTGACTTCTCCGTGCCAGTTGCGATGGTGATGGGATCTGAAGAAGATGGGATATCCACCGAACTAATGGGAATCGTAGACGAAAAAGTGAAAATCCCAATGGCAGGGAGAATCGAAAGTTTAAACGTTTCTGTTTCTGCCGGGGTGGCGATTTACGAAGCAATCAGGCAAAGGAAATAATGATAAAAACATTGTGGAAGGGGAAGATTTTAGATAAAGTCTTCCCCCTTCTTTTTTGCGTTGGATACAAACTCACGGAATTTTTTCTCAGCGTCTAGTTTGCAGATTAAAAGCACATTATCTGTCTCGTTGACCAAGTAGTTTTCCAGGCCTTGAACTACAACTAGCTTATCCCCCTTTACTTTGATATAGCTGTTTTCGGTTTCGTAAAGAACGGCATTTGCGTCCACCACATTGTTGTTTTCATCCTTATCTCTTAGCTCAAATAAGCTATTCCAGGAGCCCAAGTCTGACCAACCAAAATCTCCCAAGATGACGTACACCTGGCTTGATTTTTCCATTATCCCAAAGTCGATGGAAATGTTTTTGACCTGTGTATAAGCCGTAGATACAAATTCAGCTTCCTTGGCAGTGCCATAAGCTGCTCTGCCTTCTTCAAAAACCTCTGCCAAATCGGGCATGCATTCTTCGTATGCCTTAATTAGGCTTTGTGCCTTCCAGACGAACATTCCTGAATTCCACACAAAATCCCCACTTTCCACGAATGTCTTTGCAAGCTTAGAATTTGGCTTTTCAGTGAAAGCCTTTACTCGATACGCGATGTTATCTGGGCTTTCTATGTACTGGATATAGCCATAGCCAGTATCTGGTCTATTTGGCTTGATTCCTAGGGTTATGAGTCTGTCAGAGTCTGCTGCCTCTAATGCTTGATTGATGGTACGGGTGAATTTTTTCTCCTGCAAGATGAGATGATCTGCAGGTGTCACAATAATCTTAGCCTCTGGGTCCAAAGAATGTATTCTATAAGTAGCATACGCTATACAAGTTGCAGTATTCTTACGAAGAGGTTCAGATAGAATCTGATGATCTTTCAGTTCAGGAAGTTGTTCTTTTACCAGAGCAAGGTATTTACGATAAGTGATCACAACAAACTGCTCAGGTTCGGCGATTTCCAAAAATCGATCATACGTCATCTGCAATAGTGACCGACCTGTGCCCAAAACATCCAAAAATTGCTTAGGCCTCTTCCTACGGCTGTATGGCCAAAATCTTGTGCCGATTCCTCCGGCCATTATAAGAATATAGGGTTTATTGTGCATGCTAAAAGTTAAACAATTCCTTCTTTCATCAATTCATGAATATGAACAAAACCTGCGATTTTATCCCCATTCATGGCTACAAGCTGCGTGATATTATGATTTTTCATCATATTCAAGGCACGAACGGCATATTCCTGTGTCGAAATCGATTTGGGATTTACCGTCATAATATCTGAAGCTTTGAGAAATTGAATATCGAGTGATTTTTGAAGCATTCTCCTCAAATCTCCATCCGTAATAATTCCTTTTAGATTTCCTTGCTCATCAATTACAGAAGTCGCACCTAATCTTTTGCCGGAAATCTCTAAGATCACTTCAGCCAAACTGGCATTTTCGGTAACTACTGGGATTTCATTTCCCCCCAGCACATCACCAACTCTGAGATACAACTGCTTACCCAAAGATCCTCCTGGGTGATATTTGGCAAAATCCTCTGGAGTGAACCCTCTCGCTTCAAGTAGGCATACTGCTAATGCATCTCCAAGCGCTAAATGTGCTGTCGTGCTGGTAGTGGGAGCCAAATTATTGGGACATGCTTCCTCACCAATGGTGGCATTTAGCACATAATCTGCCTGCTCAGCAAGGAAACTTTTTGTATTGCTCACTAAAGCGACAAGTTTGGAACCAAGATTTTTAAGCAAAGGAACCAATACTTTGATCTCAGGGGTATTGCCACTTTTAGAGATACAAATCACGATATCCTCTTCCAAAATCATTCCCAGGTCTCCATGAATTGCATCTGCGGCATGCATGAAAATGGCTGGCGTTCCCGTAGAATTAAGTGTGGCAACTATCTTATTGGCTATAAGCGCACTTTTACCTACTCCTGTGATAACTACCCTTCCCTTTGAATCCAAAATATGGGCTACACAGGCTTCAAAATCGCCATCTAAAAAATCAACGAGATTTAACACGGCCTGAGCCTCGTTTTGCAATACTCTCGTGGCTGTATTTCTAATATTTTTAGCTAAATTCAATTTTACCTGTGTTTATAACTAATTTTGAACCTGGGTATAAATGTAATAAATCATTCCTGTTTACAGGCTTTAGTTACCCTTTTAGCCCCCTAACAAGTGGAAGAAAAAGTAAAAGCAGATCTTAAAAAAATCTTTGGGTTCAGCAAATTTCGCGGGAACCAAGAAATGATCGTCGATAATTTGCTAAACAAGCGAAATACCTTCGTAATCATGCCTACGGGTGCTGGCAAATCTTTGTGCTATCAATTGCCCGCAGTGATGAATGAGGGTACGGCTATCGTGATTTCTCCGTTGATAGCTTTGATGAAAAATCAGGTGGATCAGTTGCAGGCATTGGGAATCAATGCTCATTTTCTGAACTCAACCCTCAATAAATCTGAAGCTACACGCGTGAAAAGCGAAGTAATGAAGAAGAAAACCAAACTTCTTTATGTAGCGCCTGAATCCTTGACAAAGGAAGAAAATGTAGAATTTCTCAAAGCAGCTACTCTAAGTTTTGTAGCCATCGATGAAGCTCACTGTATCTCTGAGTGGGGTCATGACTTCAGGCCAGAATACAGAAGAATCAAATCCATCATCGCACAGATCGCGCCTAACTTGCCGATCATCGCACTGACTGCTACTGCCACACCTAAAGTGCAGCAGGACATACAGCGCAACCTGCAGATGGAAGAAGCTGATTTATTCAAATCTTCATTTAACAGAACCAACCTTTTCTATGAGGTTCGTCCTAAGGTCAAAAATGATTCAAAAAAAGATTTGATCAAGTTCATCAAAGGACACAAAGGGAAATCCGGAATTATCTATTGCCTCAGTCGCAAAAAAGTAGAGGAAATCGCTCAACTACTCAAAGTAAATCAGGTAAATGCTGCTCCTTACCATGCAGGACTTGATTCATCCGTTAGGATCAAAACTCAGGAAGATTTTCTAAATGAAGAACTGGATGTGATTGTGGCCACTATTGCATTTGGAATGGGAATAGACAAGCCTGATGTTCGTTATGTGATCCACTATGATGTGCCAAAATCTTTGGAAGGCTACTATCAGGAAACAGGGCGAGCAGGAAGAGATGGTTTGGAAGGACATTGCCTCATGTTTTATAGGTATGAAGACATTATAAAACTCGACAAATTCAACAAGGACAAGCCGGTCACCGAGCGTGAAAATGCCAAAACCCTATTGCAGGAAATGGCTGCTTATTCTGAAACTGGAGTTTGTAGAAGGAAATTCATTCTGAATTACTTTGGTGAGACGATGAATGACGATTGTGGCTTCTGTGACAATTGTAAGCGAAACCGGGAGACATTCGAAGGGATGGACATGGTGACTACCGTACTCGAAGCTGCCAAACAAACCAATGAACGTTTTGGCTTAGATCACCTCGTGAAAGTAATTGTAGGAGAATCAACAGATTATGTACTGAGTTATTCACACGATAAGCTTCCTGTTTTCGGAAAAGGGAAAGATTCTTCTGAAAAAACCTGGATAGGAGTAATCCGTCAGGTAATGATTCTAAACATGCTTGAAAAGGACATCGAAAGCTATGGGGTCCTAAAATTAACTTCCAAAGGCAAGGAATATCTTGAATCTCCTTTTGAGGTTGACCTACACCATGACCACGATTTCGCAAAAGAAGTAGAATCAGGCCAAGCTGAAATTGTCATCAGTGCCGGAATCGCCTATGACGAGAAGCTATTTGAACTTTTAAAAGCTGAGCGAAAAAAAGTAGCCCGTTCCAAAGGCCTTCCTCCCTATGTCATCTTTCAGGACCCTTCTTTGGAAGAAATGGCAACAGTCTATCCAACTACGAGAGAAGAGCTAGCGCAAATCATTGGCGTTGGTATGGGAAAAGTCCTTAAATTCGGGTCTTCATTCCTGAAATTAATTGAGAATTACGTTGAAGAGAATGAGATAGAAACCGCTTCAGATGTCGTAGTAAAGTCATCTGGAACTAGGTCAAAAGTAAAAATTTCAATAATCCAGCAGATCGACCGCAAGGTAGGCTTGGACGAGGTAGCAGAAAACCTCAACATAAGTATGAGTGATTTACTGCACGAAATAGAGCAGATCATTTATAGCGGAACTAAACTAAATATAGATTACTACATAGAAGCGATCATGGATGAGGATCGGGAGGATTTGCTCCACGATTACTTTATGAATGCTACTAGTGATCAGATCAAAGCAGCCTTAGATGAACTCGAAGACGAGGATTTCGCAGAAGATGAATTGCGAGTCTACCGGATCAAATTCATCTCTGAGCATGCAAATTAACTTGAATTGAGTCAATGAATATACTCTTATTAGGGAGCGGAGGCAGAGAACACGCGTTCGCTTGGAAGATCGTACAAAGTACCGATTGCACCCAATTATATGTCGCTCCAGGTAATGCTGGCACAGAATCCATTGCTACCAATGTCTCCATCAGCATCACTGATTTCGACGCCATACGAGATTTTATAACCTCAAAAAACATAGGCCTTGTAGTCGTGGGCCCCGAAGAGCCTTTGGTAAAAGGGATAGTAGATTACCTTCAAAACCAACCTGAAACTTCATCAATTCCCGTGGTGGGCCCCTCCCAATTAGGAGCTACACTGGAAGGCAGCAAGGACTTTTCGAAGCGTTTTATGCAACGAAATAATGTCCCTACTGCAGCTTACGAAACTTTCACTGCAGATCAGCTAGATGCTGGTTTGGCTTACTTGGACAAACAAAACCTTCCTATCGTATTAAAAGCAGATGGACTTGCCGCTGGTAAAGGCGTGCTGATCTGCTTGACTTTGGAGGACGCAAAAACTTCCTTGAAGGAGATGCTCTTGGATCAGAAATTTGGCGAAGCATCCTCTAAAGTTGTAATTGAAGAATTCCTGACAGGAATCGAGCTTTCCGTTTTTGTTGCTACTGACGGAAAAAACTATAAGATTTTGCCAGAGGCAAAAGACTACAAAAGAATAGGCGAAGGAGACACTGGCCTGAATACAGGAGGAATGGGAGCTGTGAGCCCCGTTATTTTCGCAGACGAAGCCTTTATGGCAAAAGTGGAAGAAAAGGTCGTGAAGCCTACAGTGGATGGCCTTGCAAAGGAAAACATCCCTTACAAAGGATTTTTATTCATAGGCCTAATGAACAAAGACGGTGAGCCACAGGTCATTGAATATAATGTAAGAATGGGTGATCCAGAAACGGAAGCAGTGCTTCCTAGAATTGAAAGTGATTTCTTGGGATTACTTCATGGCATAGGTACCGGAACTCTGGATTCTTATGAGCTTAAGATTTCTCCAGATTATGCAACCACCGTAGTAATGGTAAGTGGTGGATATCCGGGATCTTATGAAAAAGGGAAAGTAATTTCTCTTCCAGAAACCGTTGAGGGTGCCGAGATTTTTCATGCAGGCACAGCAAGAAATGATAAGGGAGAATTAGTCAATCAAGGTGGTCGAGTAATTGCTGTGACAGGAAGAGGCACCTCAATGCAGGAAGCTTTGAGCAATGCGTTCACCACTGTGAAGAGCATTGATTGGGACCAAGCCTACTACCGCAAGGATATCGGAATGGATATTCTGAACTTAATGTAATTAAACCCAAAACTAACCATGGCTCAGCCCCTGTCTATATATTATGTCTGGATGTAGCACATGCTCAACCTCCTCAGGAGGGACCGGAGGATGCCAAAGTAACGGCACCTGTGGCACGAGTGATTGTAATAAAATGAATGTTTTCGATTGGCTATCTCACATGGGAATTCCCGAGGTAGACAACTTTGATATAGTAGAAGTAAAATTCAAAGGAGGAAGAAAAGAATACTACAGAAATGTGGATTTTCTTGCTTTAAATACTGGTGATCCTGTCGTAGTAGACGTCCCAAGTGGACATCACATAGGCTATGTATCACTCCAAGGCGAACTTGTTCGTCTTCAGATGCAAAAAAGAAAAATCAGGAATGACGACGAAATCCTGAGAATATACCGCGTCGCGAATCAAAAAGACATGGAAAAGTGGGGAGAAGCTCAAAACCGTGAAATCCCTACGCTTTATAGATGTCGTCAGATTGTGGAGGAATTTGGATTGAAGATGAAAATGTCGGATGTCGAATATCAGGCAGATAATTCCAAAGCTACTTTTTATTATTCCGCAGACGACCGCGTAGATTTCCGTGAATTGATTAAAGCGCTGGCGGGTGAATTCAGAATCCGTGTAGAAATGCGCCAAATCAGCCTAAGACAAGAGGCGGGAAGGCTTGGAGGTATCGGAGTTTGTGGAAGAGAACTATGCTGTTCCACCTGGTTGGTTGATTTTAAAAACGTCAGCACCTCAGCGGCGAGATATCAAAACTTATCTCTAAACCCCGGAAAACTGAGTGGTCAATGCGGAAGACTGAAATGCTGTCTAAATTATGAGTTGGACACCTACATGGATGCGATCAAAGATATTCCATCCATCGATCGTCCCCTTCAGACCGAATCGGGCCCAGCAAAACTTCAGAAAACGGATATTTTCCGCAAGCTGATGTGGTTCAGTTATAATAATGACAACGATTGGCATAGCATTACCTGCGAGCGAGTAAAAGAGATACTTGCGATTAATGAAAAAGGAAAAAAAGTCTTCACTCTCCAGTACAATGAAGCTTCAGAAATTGAAGATATGGCTGCCAAGTCTACGAGAGAATTAGAGCTTCTGGATAAAAAGTTTGCTTCTACAAGCCCCAAACGGAAGAAAAAACCTCGTCCACAAAACAGAAATGCAGGTGGGAACAGAAATCAAGATAATTCCAATAAACCACCTCAAAAGCAAAATCAACCTCAGGCTCAGCAATCTGCTCCTCAAAAAGCCAATCAAGGTCCAAGACCGGCGGGAGATCATCCTAAAAAACGTAGGAATAAAAACAGGAATAAGCCTAGGAATCCAGAGGCCAATGCTGGACAGGCTCCAGCAGCTCAACCTCAGCAGACAAAGCCGCAAAACGGCCCTCCAAAGAGGCAAAACGTGCAGAAGCCAAAAGCTAATGATGGAAATGCTGGGAACGCTTCAAACCCGAATGCTGGTCCGGCTAAGCCAAAACCACAAGGAAAAAAGAGATTCCCTCCTAGAAAAAACCAAGGGCCAAATCCAAATAAACCTGGAAATGAATAAGGTAAAACATTGCCTATTAGTAGTACTTATTCTCGTAAGTGTAGCCTGTACTGACGGCCGCATTTACGAGGATTTTCAAAGCCTACCCAATCAAAACTGGGGTGTCACTGATAGCCTTATTTTTGATTTTCAGGATGTAGAGCTGATTAACACGCCAAACTTGGTGGCGATGAAATTTAACGAGGAATATGCTTTCTCCAACTGCTACCTGAGAATCATCAGTAAAGATTCGGCAGGAGTTATTCTAGACAATAAGTTGGTAAACATGGTTTTATTCGACCCGAAGTCTGGAGAGCCGCTAGGAGAAGGTTTTGGGAATTCTTACACGCGCTACGATACACTTCCTTTCTTATTTGATCAGCAGACCAAAAGCGTCACGCTATTGCAATACATGCGGCAGGATTTACTACCAGGTGTAGAGGCAGTTGGGATTAAGATTCTGAAATAAAAGTAAAGCTGAAAAATAGAAGAAGAGATACCGAGGTAGGTTTTACATCATCGCATACAGTAAGCATGAAGCGACCTAGAGTAAATGGCTAGAAGTAAAACTTGACAGAGTTATGGAAAAAAAGCCGTTAGCTCTATTTTTCCTCGCATGACCTGTGGGGTTATATTTTTTTTTGAAAGCATACGCTATTGTCCATCCCAATGTATTGTCCATAGTTTGGAATGAGAACGTATCCCTGCTTTTTATAGAGTGTAAGAGCTTCCACCTGCCTTTTCCCTGTTTCGAGTACGCATTTATTATAATCTAATTCGGCAGCCCAAATTTCCAATTCTGTCAATACTAGAGATGCAAAGCCTTTCCCTCTAGCTTCAGGAGAAGTAAACATGCGTTTCACTTCCATAGAATTCTCATCAAATTCTTTCATTGCACCACAAGCTATTGGGGTTTCATTTTCATAGCAAACCACCACATTTTTCAGGTTGACGATCTTATTAAATTGATTGTAAAAATCATGGTCTCTTCCATCCTTCTCGGCCAGGTATGCATCCAGCAACTTTACCAGAGCTATAAAATCAGGATTGGAAGAATCTGTGCGCGTGAGTGTGATCATGGGAGGTAGGTAAATTCACTAAATAAAACAATCAACTAATTGAAATAATAAATTTAGAAACTTATAGAGTAGTTTTAGCCAAATACCTATATTAATGAGACTAAAATTAAACCTAATGATTAAAAAATCACTATTCCTCTACTTCCTTTTACTTGCCTTAGTTTCTTGCGCGAAAGAATCGTCTCTCATCCAAGATCAAAATGTCATAGTCACAAAAGTCTCAACAACCACCCGTCATTCCTTGGATGATAAATTATTTAATGCAAAAACTGGAGATCCCATCTCCATGGAGGAATTTTCGCAAATGATAAAGGAAAATCCAACTATCAGCTTGGAGAAAATTTATGACGAATATGGAAATCCTGAAAAATTCCTATATCACCCAGACGACCCAAATAAAAATCATTCTCAAAGAGATCCTGCTTTCCAGCCTCAAGTTGGACAAAAAATCTCTGATTTTGTCTTCAAAACTATAGATGATAAAGAAATCTACTCCGAAGAAATGATAGGAAAATGGGTGATTGTTAGGTTTGATTTTTTTGTGGATAAAATGGACAAAGAAAACTACGCTTCCTTCTCAAACGCCATCAACAAGGCATCAAAATCAGGAAAATTAACAACTATTTTATGTTCTTTGGATTCAGAGGAAAATATTGAAAATGAACTAACCATGTTTTCTGATGTAATTCATTTGGTCGGTAACGGGCAAGGCTACTTTTCAAAATATCACATAACCACCATGCCTACCACTATCTTAATCGATCCAAATCAAACGGTGGTTAAATATTTGGATAAAAATAACTATTCAGAAATTCAATCATTGATCAAGCAATAGTCTTTTTTCACTAGAGTTTTAAAGAAGAACGCAACACCGAAAGCTCGTTAGCACCCACTTTTCTCAGAAAAAGAAGATAAAATCGTTATCCTATTGAAAGCATCTTTGTTATAAAATCATTTCCTATCTTGAGGCAATAAACCTAATTTAACACCAGAGATGAACAACAAGCGCCTTTTCGCTACAATTCTAATTTTCCTTCTTTTTTTAAGCAGCATTAGCTTCGGGCAATCCATTTCCAAGCCCTTTGTTTACGGAGACCTCTTACCTGATGCTCCAGAATTAGCAGCCCGAGGCGAATATGCAGTCGGTGTCCAAACACTTGATTTGATTCATGAAAATCAATTGGATATTCTTAACTATGGCAAGGGCGGAGATTCACTCTACAATAGGCCACTGAAAGTAGAAATCTGGTATCCTACAGAAGCAGCATCCAATGAATTGATTTCTTATGATGAAGTAATGGGGCAGAATGGCTCTCCAACCAGACCTCTTATTCCTTTTACTTTTCTAGGCAGAGCAACAAGAAATGCAAAAGCAGTTTATGAAAAGGAGCCTTTCCCATTGGTAATAGTATCCCATGGATATACAGGTTCTCGCTATTTAATGACTTACCTCACAGAGAATCTTGCTTCAAAAGGCTATGTAGTAGTCGCAATAGACCACACAGAAGCCACATTCAGAGATGCAGCTGGCTTTCAAAGCACCTTACTAAACCGTTCTCTGGATGATCTTTTTGTCCTAAATGAAATGGCAAGACTAAGTGAAGATCAGGAGTCTTTTTTGAAAGGTTTAGTGAATGCTGACAATACCGCTCTGATTGGCTATTCGATGGGAGGCTATGGAGCTGTAAATGTTGCTGGTGGAGGTTATAGCCCACAAGCCGTCCAACTCTTTGGAGGTATGACTGGCGGAAGTAAGGCTTTGCTAAGACGTTCGGTTGGCAACCCTGAATTTGAAGCTTCGATCGATCCACGAATTAAGGTAATTGTTGCTTTTGCTCCTTGGGGCATGCAACGCGGGGTTTGGAACGCGGAAGGCTTGGCTGGCATTAAGATTCCTTCCCTATTCGTAGCAGGAAGCAAAGACGATATCTCAGGCTATGAGGATGGGACAAAAGCAATCTATGAAGGCGCGATAAACTCAGAGAGGTACCTCCTAACATATATTGACGCTAGGCATAACACCGCTCCAAATCCTCCTCCAGCTGAAGCGCTTGAGCCAGGAAGACCTATTGATGAGTATTTGAGATATGCAGACTCAGTTTGGGATATGCGCAGGATCAATAATATCAACCAGCATTTTGTCACTGCGTTTTTGGGCTTTTACCTAAAAGGTAATGAAACTTATAAAGGCTATCTCGATGTGAATGCGAATCCTGAAGCTAAAGAATGGCCAGGGTTCAAGCCAAGAACAACCATAGGTTTAGAAATGAACCATGAAAGTCCAAAAGACTAGGCAAACTCCTTTTTCAAAATCCCAGAATAATTACCCTTTTACTTTAAGATGAAAAAGGCTATTAACTTTCTCAAACTGCTAAAAGAAAACAACAATCGGGAATGGTTCTCTGAGCACAAATCACAATACGATTTGATTGCAAAGGAAAACAAAGCGTATTTCAACGAGATTTATACGGAACTGCAAAACCACGATAGTTTATCCGGAATTCACATTTCCAGAATCTACCGGGATATTCGCTTTTCAAAAGATAAAACTCCTTTCAAAACCAATTTCGGGGCTGGATATTCTCGGACAAAGCCATTGTTAAGAGGTGGATATTACATGCAAATAGAGCCAAATAACAGCTTTGTAGGCGGTGGGTTTTGGGCTCCAAACAAAGAAGACCTGCTTAATATCCGCAAGGAATTTGAAACGGACACTAGAGAAATTCAACAGATAACTTCTGATAAAACTTTTGTGAGATATTTTGAAGAACTCCAAGGGGAAGATGCTGTAAAAAATGCCCCAAAAGGCTTCGATAAAGATCACCCTGCCATTGATTTGATTAAGAAAAAGCAATTTGTGGTGAAAAGAAAATTTACTGATAAAGAGGTTTTATCGGATGATTTTCAGAAAGAAGTCATTCTTACATTTCTAGCAATGCGCCCATTTTTTGATTACATGAGTGAGGTGCTTACTACAAATCATAATGGGGAATCGAAAGTGTAATCACTAACAACAAAAAACCCAAGAAAATATTCTTGGGTTTAAATTACGTTAAGACTGTTTATCCCAATCCGTTCTTTTCTCCCATAGACCGGATTAGCTTGTAACCATTCTCAGCCATATCCCAAGGTTCAGAGAAATTCCTCCACACTCCAATTGAATTTGCAAAAGCAGGATCATTTCTGGTAAAACCTTCAATAGTCAACCAGCCCTTATACTTCACATCAGCCAAAGCTTTAAAAGCCTCGTCGAAGTTCACATGACCTGAACGCAGGTGTTTCCTCTGTCATTTTCAGAGATATGGAAATGCCCCAATTGAGGAGCAATAAACTTAATTGCATCGGACAAGCTCTTCTCTTCGATATTTGCATGATGGGTATCAAACATAGCCTGTACATTCGGGTGATCCACTTTTTCCAGCAAATACGAAAGCTGATCCATGGTATTGCAGAGGTAGCATTCAAAACGGTTCAATGCCTCAGGCGTTAGTAAAATCCCTGCATCTTTAGCATAGTCCCCTACTCCGTGAAGCACTTCGGCTGACCAAGAATACTCATCTTCGATTGGTTCTCGCGAGGCAAAAACAGTGAATCCCGAATGAAAAGGTCCACAAAGTACTTGAGCATTTAGATCATGGGCTCTATCAATAACCCATTTCAGTTGCTCACTTGCCGCCGCACGAATTTTAGCATCTGGTGAAATTGGATTTTGGTCTGCTCCCATCACCGTCACTGCAGTCACTTCCAGGCCGATATCTGCGCAGTGCTTTCCAACTAATTTGAAAGATTCCTCAGGTGAACCTCCTATGAAAAATTCTGCACCGTCATAGCCAATTTTTTTTAAACGATCTAAAACAGGCAACAGCGCCTCTGACATTTCTGCCGACCAAGCCAGCACATTAAATCCTATTTTGTTCATGAATTCTAATCTTTCTTATTGAGTCTATTCATATTGCCCTTCATTATTCCTCATTCGCTATTCATGATTCAACATTGAAAATAAAGAATGCAGAATGATGAATTTTAATTAATGAAATTTACAGTTCTACTACTTGAAATCTTCGACCCTCATTCCCTTCCTAAAGCTATCAAATCCAAACATAGTCGGTTCGTAGCTACCTACAATTTCCACAGAAAGTTCGGGGGTGATCACTTCCGGCATATCCAACAACCAAAAGGAAGCATTCACGATCAGGCGGCGCATATCTTCTACCTGAAAATCAATAGATGAACCTAGGGTACTCCCTAATACTTTACCTGTTTTTCCTCCATCTAGCGAATACTCCTTTGTCCAAGCTATTGGCATTATAGATTTATCCCACATTAGAGGAGACTCTGGAGTCATACCTGCTGTTGATTGTCCATATAGAAGCACATTGGCAGACGAGGGCAAATTCTTAATCGAGTAAACATCGGTTGGAGCCCAGATATCATCAACTCCTCTCAATATCGGGTGATCAGCATCACGGTCAACTCCATCAATCAACACTCTAGTTCCTTCTGATTTATGGACTCCATGATGAGCAACCCAAGTTTCACCTACAATCTGCTGACCGAAGCCACCTTCCCAACCAGCAACTTTACTATTCCAAGTCCATTTGGCGTAAGGAGAATTCTTGTCTTTGATTGCGAAAGGGTGAGTTGAGGTCCGAAGTGCAATAAATGGTTTTCCTGATTTGAAATAATCTTCCAAGTGCTTCATTTGATCCAATGGAAGGTCTCTAAAACGAATGAGCATGATCACGAGATCAGCATTCTTGAGATGCTCCAAACCTGGTATATTATTTTGGTAGCTCGGAACTACGTTGCCCGATTCAGGCTCAATCGGAAATAATACAGTGGTATTAAATCCATAATGCTCTGAAAGAATTTTTGCCATCATCGGCATGGATTCCTCAGATCGGTACTCATCATCTCCTGCTATTAGAACGACATTCTTTCCTTGACCTGGGCCACTTTTGCCATTGAATTGTAAAAAAGATTGACCGTTTTGAGCTGAAACACAAGATATTGAGAACACAGCAATCAGAATCAATAAAAAAGCAGGCTTTTTGGAAGATGAGTTTTTCATGGTTTTTAAGAGAATGAATTGGGAAAATAGTAAAACTTTCAAGGGTTTTCATCCTGTTCTCAGAATTCTATTTCGGTATCGATTCCGTTAATTGTTTAGCCTTTCAACATAATTATGGAAAGACTAGCGACAAAAATTACCTACTTTCTCATTCTAAAATCAATTAATGACAACCATACATCCTTCAAATATGATCTCGAGCACTTCATATCTTACACAATTTTGGATGATAGGCGAGATTCAATGTGGTCTTAAAAAAACAATAATAAACTCATGAAAACGGACAGAAGAAATTTTCTCAAGACAGGCTCACTAGCCGCATTAGGACTTAGTGGGATTTCTATAGTTCCATCTACGGTACTAGGCAAATCTATGGGTCACACAGCTCCCAGCGATAAAGTTAATCTTGCTTGCTGTGGTATAGGCAATCGTGGCGCTCAGATTATGAATGCACTTTATGACACTGGGCTATGTAATATCGTAGCGCTTTGTGACGTAGATATGGGAGCGCCTCATACGACAGCTATGATGGAGAAATTTCCAAATGCTAAGCGATTCAAAGATTTCAGAAGAATGTTTGATGAGTTTGGAAATGGATTCGAAGCTATTACTGTAGGAACTCCCGATTTTTCCCACTTCCCGATCACCATGCTAGCGATGTCTGAAGGCAAGCATGTTTATACTGAAAAACCAATGGCTCGTACCTTCAATGAGATCACCCTCATGATGGACTCTGCCAAAAGACATAAAGTGGTAACCCAAATGGGAAACCAGGGTCACTCTGAAGGCAACTACTTCCAATTCAAAGCTTGGAAGGAAGCTGGTATCATCAAGGATGTGACTGCAGTGACGGCTCATATGAACAGCCCAAGAAGATGGCATGGGTGGGATGTTAATATGCAAAGCTTTCCAAAAGCTGAAGCACTGCCATCCACACTTGATTGGGATACCCTGCGCTGATGGCTCGATCAGAACACGACTACAACAAAGACTTCATCAACGGACAGTGGAGATGCTGGTATGACTTCGGAATGGGCGCTCTAGGAGACTGGGGAGCACATACAATGGACACTGCCCATGAATTCCTTGAACTAGGCTTGCCATATGAAGTGGATCCAGTGATGCTTAAAGGACACAATCCGTTCTTCTTCCCAATGTCATCTACACTGGCGTTCAAATTTCCGGAGCGTGGTGATATGCCTGCTTTGACACTTACTTGGTATGATGGCGTGGACAATGTACCTCCTGTACCTGCAGACTACGGTACTTCCGAATTGAATGCTGATATTCCTGCAGCCAGTAACGGGCAGATTCAGCCTGCTAAGCTAAATCCAGGTAAAATCATTTATGGAAAAGACCTGACTTTCAAAGGTGGATCTCATGGCAGTACACTTTCTATTATTGGCGAAGAAAAAGCTAAAGACATGGCTAGCAAACTTCCTGAAGTACCTGAAAGTCCATCAAACCACTTTGCAAACTTCCTGAAAGCTTGCAAAGGTGAGGAAGAAACTCGTTCAAGGTTTGAAATCGCAGGTCCACTTAGTCAGGTATTCTGCTTAGGAGTTTTAGCTCAGCAATTAAATACCACATTGAAGTTTGATAGAGAAACTCAACGCATTACGAACAATCCACTAGCAAATCAGCTGCTAAGAGGTGAAGCGCCAAGAAAAGGATGGGAGGAGTTTTACACCCTTTAATTAAAAGTAAAGTTTAACATCAAAAGCTGGAATGAGAAATCGTTTCAGCTTTTTTTATGAATAGTTCTCGCGGCGGAACAGCGACGTAACGGAACGTCCTCACGCCAAGTTTCGAACAAACAGCTTTCCTTTATTCAAGCGATAATTAATGTTTTTAACACCCCTGCTTTTCGAGCCTTGACGATATATATATTCCTAAGCGGCACAGTCAAATGGAAATATTTATTCTGATTTCTGTGACTTAAAAATTGCACCATTGGGCCACGCCTAAATTGCCTTTTGAGACTCCGCAGAGGGTATCTTAAAACTTAGGGCAAGGGAGAAGCGTGTCTCTCCTTCTTGGCTGGCCTTGGCTGTTATTTGGCAGAGTCCATGACAAACTTAACTCATGGGCTCCACCTGATTGAATCCCTAACTGAGAAACCGTGTAATCAAAGCTGTATCCGACATTCAGGCCAGAAAGCAAATTCAAACCCACCATCATTACGATAGCATCCCGATTGCTTTGCTCTTCCACCTTTTTGTACGGCAGTCCTCTATACCAAACTCCAAAAACAATTGGCTCCACGTAAAAATAGGCGCCTACATCCAATTGCTCGAATGGACCTTGCTTCTTATAATTGATGGTAGGTGTTAAATATCGTTGTTTTCTTATATGGGTGAAATCTCCACGCATGGACCCTTCCCCCAAATTAATTCTATAGCCTGCATGTGCTGAGAATTTTACAGGTAGTGGGCTATCTCCATCGATAAAAGATTGATTGGGTTTGTTCACATGATGGGCCGAGCCGCCAATCCAAAAATCCTCTGTAAAGAATAACCCCCCAAACGAAAGGGAAAGCATATTAACCGGATCACCCAAACCAGGGATATCTGAACCTGGGAATATAGGTCCAAACGGATCGTTTGGATTAATTTGATTCGCAAAAATGAGATTTTCATAAAATCCAATTTCTCTTCGGATATAGCTAGCCTGAAAACCTGGACGGAAAAAAGTTTTTTCTCCAAGCTTCAATTCGTAAGAATATATAGCTGAAATAGTAGTAGATCGAAGTTTGGAAGCTCCCTCTGTATCTTGCATAACCATTACCCCTATCCCTGAGTTGTAATCATTCAGGTAGGTGTCGTAATAAGCAGAAAATGTTGTGAACTGAGCATCGATACTTGGCCATTGGTTTCTATAGTTGAATCCAACACGGCCAGTCAACTCAGATCCAGCAAATGCTGGGTTTAAGTAAAGAGGTGCCGCATAATATTGGCTATATTGCGGATCCTGTGCGTAGGCATTGGTTCCTACAAATAGTCCAACCACACAAAGAAAAACAACGTAAACCAGAGACCTTAACAAGTATTTGTTCGTTAATTTGAATATTCAGTAGGCTTCTTCAACGTTACAGAACGTATGTTGTTTTAGAAGCAGTTCGAAAATTATGAAAAGCAGCCCTAATTCCATAAGGTTACCCTACATTTTTACGATTACCCTCCTATTTACAACTTTTGTATTTAATACTGCGGTGTATTCGCAGGGATTTAATGACAATGAGTGGATATTTGGCTATTGCGGTGGATCAACAGAAAATAATTATTTATCCTTCGGAAAAGGAAATTCGCCTAACGTCCAGTCAATTCCTGGCTCAATTGTTTTTACCAAAAACAATTCTGCACTTGCTATTGATCCTATCACCGGACAACCTCTGTTTCTCACCAATGGTGAATTAGTTTACGACTATAGTCAAAATCCTATTCAAGGAGTTGGCTCAGGGCTGAATGGAAATATTGACGGAATACAGCAAGTAGCAACTGGTTTCTTAGAATATGATCCAGAAGGGAACAAGCTTTTTTATATTTTCTATCTCTCGCTGGGCGGAGAGCTTCAGTATGCAGTAGTGGATATGAATGCCCCAGGCCAAGCTACTGGAAATGAGCGGCCATTGGGTGAAATTACCTCTAGCGACAATGTAATAGGCAATGGGTCTGGAGCTGTTTTGGTTGTAAAAACGCCAGCTTCACCTTCGTATTTGATCAGTTTTGATAATGGAAACCTTATTTCTAGAAGCATTGATTCAGGTGAGGGAAGTTTCACCGTCACAGACAATCAGGCTATATCTTCCACTCCAAAACAGATCGTTTTTAATGCAGAGACAAGCCAGTTAATCATCATACCTGAATCCAGTACTGACCCTATTTTGATATTGGACTTTAATACTAGTAGTGGCACTTTTGGTTCACCAACCCCTATTTCTCAATCATCCGGAAATGGTAACTATGGAGGAGCAGAAGTTTCTCCTGATGGTAATTACATTTATTATTCTGCGGGGGATTCACTTTTTAGAATTCCTGTCTCAGATCTTTCAGGCACACCAGAAGTCCTGCCTATCGAAGGGCCAGTGTACTCCGCCGGAGGGAATTTTCGCCGTTTACGATATCAAAGCGGGGCCAGATGGAAGTATCTATTATATCTACGAGGAAGTAGATGGAGGCCCGCAAATGATAGGAAAAGTAACGAATCCTAACGAAGCTGATTTGAACTTGGTGGAGATTGAGGAAGACCCATTTGCCGGTGTAGACTTCTGTGGGACGATATTTCCAATTTTTGCTCCAAATGCAGACGTAGATCCCACAGTTGATTTCACTTGGGACCCAGAAATGCCCTGTGCAAACAATCCAATTCAATTAACTTCTCTAATCACTCCAGAGAACTATAGACCTGTAAGTTTTTCGTGGAATTTCGATCCTCCACTTACAGACTCTACAGGTAATGCATTGCCAGCTGATTATGCTCAAGAGCATTTTTTAATTCCGGCAGATGCAGCATCCGGACAAAGTCTAAATGTGACACTGGATGTCACCTTCGCGGATAGCACCACACTATCTGTAAATCATACCATTACCCTAACAGAAAATAACCTTCAGGCTAATTTTTCTCCACAAGACACCACTTTATGCGAAACTTGCTTAGATCTCAGCCCACTGCTATCAGCTCAGGCTGGTGAGGAAGACGGTGGAGCTGGAGGCGGAGGTGGAGTTGGAAGCGGACAAGGTGGCGGTGAAAATTATGAATACTTCTGGTCAAACAAACGTGATCAAGGATGGATTGGTGAAGAAGCCAATGAAGTTTGTACTCCAGGTCTGTATTGGGTTTTGGTACGTGAACCGGGATCTTCCTGCTATGCTTATGCTGAGATTCGCGTCAAAATGTGGGATGTCCAAGATCAGACAAACAACATTTGGTACTTTGGTGATGGTGCAGGGCTTGATTTCAACCCTGACCCGGATGATCCTGATGCTCCGACCCCACGCCCAATAGCAGCTAGACATCCTCAAAACATACCAGCAGGAACTACAACCATCTCCGATCAGGCAGGCCAAGTGCTCTTCTACACAGATGGCCAATCAGTTTGGGATCTCAATGGGGATTTAATGGAAAACGGGGAAGATATAGGTGGTGACAATTCTAGCAGTCAAGGTGTAATTGCAGTTCCAGTTCCTGCTGAGGAGACACTATTCTACCTTTTCACTACGCAACTTTCTGCAAATGGAACCAACGAGGCGAAATATTCTTTGGTAGACATCAAATCAGAAAACCCTACCGGGGTTGGAAATGTCGTAACCAAAGACAATTTCCTTTTCAGTCCTTCTTCTGAGCACACCGCTGCATTGGATGCGGGAGACACAACTTGGGTTGTCTATCATGAACTTGGGAATAATACATTCCGTGCGTATCCAGTATCTGCGCAAGGCATTGGTCAACCAGTTCTAAGTTCTGTAGGTTCTGATCACGGCTTCAATTCGGGCGTTGGCGCTATGAAATTTAATTCGGATGGAGATCAACTTGCTGTAACCATTTCTGAAGGTGGATGTAATAAATTAGAGATTTTTGATTTCGACAGTGACACTGGAGAAATGACAGAGTACGCAAGAGTGGATCTCGGTTGTGACGGAGATGTTTATGGAATGGAGTTCTCCGAGGATGGAGAGCGAATCTTAGTATCATATAGAAATGGCGGTCCTGGAATAGAAGAATTTATAATTAAGGCCAACGAAAATGATGATTCGTCTGCTGCAGTTTGCCCAGCATGTTTTGATGGAGCAAGCACAAGAGCACAAATAGAAGCCTGTATCATCAGCACAAAAAATCAAATAAGTCAAACGAGTGGACTTAATTTGGGAGCACTGCAGATAGGACCAAATGGTCAAATCTATGTCGCTGTAGTAGGCGATAATAGAATTGGTCAAATCAACGTAGGTTCAGGTTGTAATTCTCAAAGCACCTTTACCCAGGATGGTGTAGAAGCCATGCCAGGAACCTCGAATCTTGGCCTACCTTCATTTGTCCAAAACTCAGGTAGTTCGATTCCAGAACCAAGTCTAGCTGCACCTGCCAGACTTTGCTTGGATCCAGAACTCGGAGCAGGTGCACTTCTTGAAGGTGGAGGAGAGCCTGATATTGACAGCTATTTCTGGACAATTACTAATCAAGATGATGGGACAATTATCCGAAGCGATTACGGTGGTCCGGGAGATGAATTCCAGAATCTAGAGCAGATATTTAATAACCCTGGAACCTATACTGTAGAGCTTAGAGTAGATAGATGCGGTGATGCTGAATATTTCCGGGCGACTACTGAAATTTTGGTTGAAGCTCCACCAGAATTGACTCTAGCTGATGACGCAACGCTTTGTGCAGGCAACCCTGTCACTTTAACTGCAATAGATGGATATGATCCTGCAGAAGGATTGTATGATTTCGAGTGGACAAATGCTGCAGGGCAAGTTTTTGGAGATGAAAATTCTAATACTATTACCGTCGATGAAGAAAGTATCTACACAGTAAGTGTCAGCTATAGACTGCCAGCAGGACTGTCGGAAGATGAAGCCTTGCTTTATGAAACATGTCCTGCTACGGCTGAAATTTTTGTAGGCCCAGCATTCGAATTTGACCTCACTCAGACAGCATCAGAGGTATGTTATGAAGAGATTTCGGTTACATTCGCACCGAATACCCCGATCACAGGAGAATGGTTTTACGAGCTTAATGGTGATCCAAATAGAGTTGCTTTAGGCGAGTTTTTCGAGTTAGAATTGTTCATCAATACACTTCCTGGACCTGGGCAATATGAAATCATTTTCGTGACCCAAGACCCAATTTTAGAAGGTTGCGTCGTTGAGAAAAAATTAGATTTACTGGTAAATGAATTACCTATTTTCACGGCAGTTCAAACTACTCCGGCTACAGATTGTAATACTCCTGATGGTTCATTTGAGATCACGATGCAATCAGATGCTACCACTTTGACCGTATTAGAGACAGGTGATACCTTCACCAATTTAACCGCGGGAAGTTCTGTTCAAGTTATGTCAGTTCTTCCGGGAGTTTATACCATCGAAGCAGAAAATAGTTTTGGTTGTACTTATGCCGGGAGCGTCACTGTAGAGAACAGTAATCCTCCCGCAGGATTTGAATATACCGTCACGCCTACTGAAGAAATTTGCGGTCCATCTGGAGTTCAAAATGGCATGTTGGTTGTCAACTTCACCATTTCTCCTCAATCTGGCTCTTACACAGTAACTCGACAAGGTGACGGACAGACTTTCCAAGGGACATTTACTAATACAAGTCAGTTTGATATTTTGGTTCCTTATGGAGATTATGCAGTAGAAATTCAGGACCCGACTGGTTGCGCTATCCCGGATCCAACGATTTATAATATAGCTCAGAAATTTGAGGTAGTTTTTTCAGTCCCTTCTAACTTGACTGCCTGCGAAAGCTTCACCTTTGCTCCCACTTCTCCAGATGTATTAACTTACACGGTCACAAATTCTGCTGGCTCTTTGATTTCTCCGGATGCAAATGGAGAATTTACAATCACTCTTTCTGATACCTATACCGTGAGAGGCGAAGATCCAACTGGCGTCAATTGTCCAAGAGAAGAAACAATCGTGGCTAACATTACACAGCCAATAGATTTTGAGATTTCACCCCCAATCGTGGACTGTCAGGTAGGCATTCAATATGAAGCTGTATTGAATAATGCTTTACCTGCAGATGTGATTTTCCTATGGAAAGATGCATTAGGTGTTATCGTAGGAAGAAGACAAATCTTTGTTCCAAGCAGATCTGGAGATTACACCTTGGAAGTTCAGCCGGTAGCAGGCGGGTTATGTCCAGTCGATAAAAAATCTTTCTCCGCAGAAGTAATTTCCCAGCGAGTAGAGGTCAGCTTGGATATAGTGCCATTTTGTATCGATCAAACTAGCACTACTATTACAGTAGATGCGGATATGACGAATGTAGCTGATATCGAATGGTATTCTGTGCTCAATGGTACACGTACCAGAATACCTGCTTTTGATGGAATGCCAATCATAGAAGTTTCTCAAGAAGGAACTTACGAAGCCTTACTTAGAAGTAGTGTAGGCTGTGAGCTTGGCCGTGCCAACGGGGTAGTTTCAAAATCGACTATCAGTCCGCCGATAGTTCCTGCTGGATTCACTATTTGTGCTATTGAAGGTGTGACTCAGACTATTGACCCAGGGACATACGATAACTACTCGTGGAAATTAAATGGAGTTGAAATCTCTCAGGCACCTATTTTCACACCTACTGAGGGCGGAATCTATGAACTTACCGTATCCGACAATTTGGGTTGTGCTTATGTAGCCACCATAGAAGTTGTGGAAGATTGCTCGCTGAAAATAGTCTTCCCAAATGGCGTAGTGCTTAATGATCCGAATAGAAACTTTATCTTATATGCAAATGAATATATAGATGATGTAGAAGTCTATATTTACAATCGTTGGGGTGAATTGATCTTTTATTGTGAGCATGAGAATATTGAGCCAAAACAACCTTTCTGTCCATGGGACGGCCAAGTCAGAGGAGAGCTTGTGCCAAACGGAACATATGCGGTAGTTGTGAAGTTTACCAGTACAGACCAAAATATCACACAAAAAGTAATAAAGTCTATTACAGTAATTCAATAGTATGCTTATCCTTATTTCACCAGCAAAGACGCTGGACTACAGCACCCCAAGTTTCACAGAATCCACACAACCTGATTTCCTAACTGATACGCGCGCCTTAGTGAGAATCATGAAAAAGAAGTCGGCCAAAGAAATTGGAGAATTGATGCAGATCTCTGAAAATTTGGCAGAACTAAATAATGAACGATTTAAGACGTTTCAGAAAGACTTTACTGAGGAAAATTCGAAGCAGGCATTACTGGCTTTCAAAGGTGATGTATACACCAAAATCGATGTAGACAAGTATTCTAAGGCGGATTTTGATTTTGCTCAAAAGCATTTGAGAATTCTTTCTGGTTTATATGGTTTATTGAAACCATTAGATTTAATTCAGCCATATCGGTTGGAAATGGGGATTAAATTAGAGAATAAAAAAGGGAAGAATCTTTATGAGTTTTGGGACAAAAAAATCTCAAAAGCCATCAATAACGCTGCAGAAGGCAATACTATAGTTAATCTTGCATCCCAGGAATACTTCAAAGCCGTTCATTTGGAATCCTTAAAAAGCCCTGTGATTACGATCGACTTCAAGGAATATAAAGACGATAGTTATAAAATTGTGGGCTTTTTTGCCAAACAGGCTCGAGGCATGATGAGTAATTTTGCGATTAAAAATAGAATCACGGATACAGAGCAACTAAAAACTTTTAATGAAAGTGGCTATGAGTATTCTGAAAAACTGAGCAAGGAAAACAACTGGGTATTTGTGAGATAACAGGCTAGGATATTATTAAAAACTTGGATTTCATTTTTAATGGTTGGATTTTTTTTGACCTGATTTAAATAGTAGCTTAGAGGTCTGATTCTCACCGTTTTTATATCTTCAGTTGAAGTTCATAGGCAATAAAACGTTTAAACTAATTACTTTAATGCTGCTTTCGGCAGTAGTAGGCATTGGTTTATCCTTTTCCTACATCCTTAGGGACAAATCAAACAAAGAGCTTGCTGCATTAATTGATATAGCTGATCCTGAATTAATTGGACCAGATAAATTATGTAACATTTTTGGAAGCATAATTGGCGACTTTTTTGGCGCGGGAGATCCATTAACAGATGTGTATTCCTGGAAAATTTATTCTCCTTCAAACACATTACTTTTTGATCGTACTGGAGGGGCTGGTTTTCAAACTATTAGTTATACTTTTTCTGCCATAGGGACTCATAGAGTGGAATTAATAGTAAAAAGGGGAGCAAGTATAATCTATACTGGGTCTCAAAATGTCGAATTAATCAAGGGACCAAACATTGCGCTTGTGGCTAATTATCAAATATGTGGATCAGAAAACCTCGATTTGACAGCAATTGATCCAGCAAGCCCAAATTTCTCTGATTATCAATTTAGCTGGAAGAATAGTTCCGGGGTAGAAATAGGAACTACCAACACCATTACTGTTTCTGCGAAGGATACCTACACAGTAGATTTTTATTTTGAAGATGTGCTGGGCAATAGAGACTGTGAGTCCCAGCTAACCACCACTGTATCTGGCGTTACAGATTATTCAATAGTTCAAACAGCCACCCAAGCTTGTCCTACTGGCAGGTTAATTTCCAAACTTCTCCGTCTATTTTTGGAACTTGGTATTATGAAAAAATAGGTTCAGGTACCGAAGTTTACCTCACAGACGGCAACAGCGTAAACATCTTCCCAAATCAAAATCTTGCTGGTGAAGGGGATTACAAAATTATTTTTAAACCGGGCACAAGCTCTGGTGCAAGTTGTCTTGTAGAAAAGTCAGCAAACCTTCTTTACTATCCTCAACCAGAATTTCTCCTGGTGAATGCCGTAGGAGCATCTGACTGTAAAGTTTACGATGGATCATTAACTATTCAAGCTATTACTCCTATAGATTTCGTCTTTATTGAAGGCATTGGAGTCTCTTCGACCGCTTTAGCACCAGGAGACACTTATACGTTTACAAATCTGGAATCTGGTGCCTATAGCATGATTGGTACATTAGGCAGTTGTACCAATTCATTGGGCTCTGTAGTATCTCTAACAGATCCACCCGAGCCATTGAAATTTGAAGTTACTGATATTACGGGAGAGTCTTGTACTCCGGATGGAAAGACAATCGGATCGTTTAATGTTGATTTCACAAATGGCCCAATTGACGGATCATACCGAGTAATCCATGAGAAAGGAACTGAGGTTCAAAATGTCGGATTCATGGGGATAGCACTTCTCCGTGAAAATAGACATCCCGAAGGAAGGTAGATATTATTTCGAATTATATAGCACTGATAGCTGTAGTTTGCCAAAAGCAGGATTAATTGATGTGCCAAGTGTTAACCAGACTATCTTTTTTGTTCCAAATGAAATAACGATTTGTCAGTCTTATGATTTAATTCCAAGTACAAATCAAAATTTAGAATTCAGCTTAGAATATCCAGATGGTACTATAGAAGTTAAAAACAGAGACGAGATTTTTCTTATCACTGAGGCGGGAAAGTACAAAGTTATAGGATCTGCCATTGGAGATC
>NZ_JBVVUG010000037.1:0-31677 GCF_055809615.1 Algoriphagus sp. 10J20-15 | reverse complement strand
GGGCTATGATAAGCAGCGCCTGTCAGAAGTCGGTAATTCCAGTAATAGACTCACGCTGAATGTAAAAAATGACTTCAGTCTGTTAAATAATAAACTGGGTATTCGGCTCCGGGATTTACGGGGTGAAAAAGCCGGCGAGTAGAATCAGAGATGCCGGAGCCAATCAGCTGTACTTCACCTCAAATCAGGGGATGTATCCTTATGCAAGACTGACTGATGAAAGCGGAAATCCACTGGGACTAACCAACCGTTTTAGCAATAGTTTTAAGCAGGAGGCAGAATCAGCAGGATTGTTGGATTGGCAATATGTCCCTCTGGAAGAAATCGGAAGGAGCCCGACTGAAGCTATTCAGGATGACTGGAGGCTAAACCTTGGCTTGAACTATAAGCTTCTAAAGGGGCTGGATATGAAAGCTCTCTACCAATATTGGCAGCAGGGGAGCAGCAGTGTGACCAGCTGCAGCCAGGAGCAGCTACTTTGTCCGGGAGCAGATCAACTTGTTCAGTGAGTTTGATGATAACGGAAATCTAATCAGAAACATTCCTATGGGTGGGATACTGAGAAGATCCGACAGATTTTCCTCCAGCCACTCGGTCAGGGGAATGCTGGATTATTCTACCAGTTGGCAGGACAGCTGGGAGTTTAGCTCCTTGGCTGGGGTAGAGCTGAAATCCCTGAACTACCAGACTTCTTCCGGCGGGTTATATGGCTACGGACCGGAGACGGCGAGTATTCAGACAGTGGACTTTCTGACGCCTTTTCCCCAGTATCACAATCCAAGACAAACATCACAGATTCCCAATTCAGATGGCGTAGGGGCAGGTGCTGATCGCTTTTATTCCCTTTTTGCCAACGGGTCTTTGGAATATGGAAACAAGGTACCCGCTAACGATCAGTGCCCGAAAGGATGCCTCCAATTTATTTGGAGTAGATGCCAACCAACGGGCAGTACCGCTTTGGTCAGCAGGTTTGGGATGGGTTTTAAGCGAGGAATCATTTGTCATAATTGGGAAAAATTGCCCTATGTGAAAATGAGGTTTTCCTATGGGTATAATGGCAATGTGGACAGAAATTTATCTGCTTACACTACAGCACGCATCAAGTTCGGGCGGTACGCTTACGAATTTACCCTTTGCGAGCATTGTAAATCCCCCGAACAGGAATCTGCGGTGGGAAAGGATAAAGATAGCCAACCTGGGAGTGGACTTGGAAAGCAAAAACGGCAGGATCTCCGGAACGCTGGAGTTTTACCTGAAGGAAGGCCTGGATCTGATCGGGCAATCGCCCTATGCACCCAGTTCTGGAATACAGGTTTTCAATGGAAATAATTCCTCGACCAGTACCAAGGGATTTGATCTGCAGTTGGAAACCAGGAATTTGACAGGAGAATTTCAATGGAATACAGTGTTGCTACTTTCAGGACTTAAGGAAGAAGTCACGGGATATGAAATAGAGTCACCGGTCAGTAGTTTACTGGATAGAGGCGCCAGCGGAGCAGGGGGAGGGGTCAATCTTCCGGTGGTAGGAAGGCCACTGTTTTCATACTACAGTCTTCCTTGGGCTGGGTTAAACCCGGAGACAGGAGCTCCGATGGGAATACTCAATGGTGAGCCATCCGTGGATTATCGAACCATCAGTCAACGAGGCCAGTCTGGAAAGTATAGTTTACCGTGGACCAGCCAGACCGACTACTTTTGGGGCACTGAGAAATACCTTCAGCTATAAGGGATTCAGCCTTTCGGCAAACATCAGTTATAGATTCGGATATTATTTCCGAAGGACTTCTGTTCAATACAATAGCATCATGATGGGCAGGGGTGGACATTCGGACTACGGACTCAGGTGGCAGACGCACAGGCGATGAGGAGTTTACCCAAATTCCGTCCATGCCGGATTCACGTGATACTTTCCGTGATACTTTCTACCGAAACAGCACAGCATTGATAGAGAAGGGAGACCATATCCGTTTGCAGGATGTCAGAGTGGGGTACATGCTGCCTAAAATCCCAATCCGGGTTTCTATCTGGAGTGAGTTCGGGCAGAGCTATTCTTATATGCTAATAATTTAGGAATCATCTGGAAATCCACTGATACAGATTGGGATCCTCATTTCGGATGGGCTACGCCCAGAAAAAGCATTGCCCTGGGGCTTCAACTGAACTTCTAAACTAAAAAAAGAAACTGCCGGATGCTTTCTTCATATAGAGAGGAGTGGTAACCTCTAAATCATACCAAATCCGGCATAGCCGCGGTGGGAGAAGCCTCCGCGGCCCTTTGAGACTTAATTACTAAAATCATGAAATCAAGCATGACGGAAAACGTCACACACAGCTGGGTCACCATCCACCAGTGCGAGATTCCGTGAGCCGTGCCTCTCCCCGACTATTCGGGATGGCCGTTAAAAATCAATTATATGTATATCCGCTTTGTTGCCAGTAAAGAGCCAAAAGCAATATAGGATTTGGTTAACTCAAGAATTTAGGCCGCTTCGGTCACCCGTCTTCGGTCTTCTGACCGGATGAGCAAAGAAATGTAGGGTACTGGCAACATTGCGGATAATCAAAATCAAATTATAAACACATGAAAAAAAAATATTCAATTGTATTCATTTTCCTTGTCCTTGCTGTAGGTACGGCTTGTGATGATTACCTAGATGTCAAGCCAGACCAGAGTCTGGTAGTTCCCTCTACGATGGAGGATATCCGATTATTACTGGATAATACCACTGTTCTAAACAAGCAGCCTGTTCTTACCCTCCATGGAGGAGATGAGTATTTTGTCAGCGACGAAGGTCTCCCCACGCTGGGATTGCCAGAGCAAGGCGCATATCTATGGCTGGACGATCTTTTTCAGGGAGACCCGGCCTACGATTGGTCTACCCCTTACCAGCAGGTTTTTTATGCGAATGTTGCCTTGGATGCGCTGGAGGAAATTCCTTACAAAGACGGAGTAGATTATAAAACGCTTAGAGGGGAGGCACTCTTTCATAGAGCGCATGCTTACTACCATTTGCTTCAGGAATTCGCCCCTCCCTATCAGTTGGGTGGGGGAAATGAACAGTTACTCGGAATAATCCTGAAGGACAGTCCTGATGTAAACGCAAAAGCTGAACGCTCCACGTTGGAGAAAAGCTATAGCCGTGTATTAATGGATTTAAATGAGGCAGCCGCATTGCTACCAGATTTTCAGTTGCCAAAGAGCAGACCTACTAAAGCGGCTGCTCTGGGAATGTTGGCACGTTTGAAGTTATGTATGTTTGATTATCAGGGCGCTGCCGACGCGGCAAAAGAAGCATTGGAGATTTATACCGAAAGGCTAGATTTCAATAACATAGATGTAGCCTCCAATCGTCCCTTTGTCCGTTTTGGGGAAGAGACTGTCTTTTACTCAGAACTGGTGACAGTCACATTTATCTTCTCATCTGAAGTATTTGTGGATACCACCCTTATTGAAAGCTACCAAGAAGGTGATTTGAGATTGCAGGCAAGATTCCATCAAGTTGGGGCAGAACCGGTATCAAGAACGGGAAAGGCTAACTGGAAATATACTCTCATTCGGAGGGCTAAGTACCGGGGAACTTGAGCTGACGGCAGCTGAGGGATTGGCCTGGAGAGGTGAGGAGGAGAAAGCAAGAGAGTATTTGAACTCGTTGCTTAGTCGCAGGATAGAGCCGGAGAGCTTTATTCCGGTTGATGCCGTAGGGGAGGATTTACTAAAGGAAATACTGTTGGAGCGTAAAAAGGAATTGGTAGGAAGAGGTCTTAGATGGATGGATTTGATAAGATGAATCAATATCCTGAGCATGCTAAGAAAGTAGAGCGAATAGTTGAAGGACAGCTGATAACTTTATCTCACTCATTAAATTATGTTTTTCCCACCCCCAGATGAAGAAATAGTGCTATCCGGCGTGAAGCAAAATGCACGATAAAAAAATCCCCAACACTACAGGTGTTGGGGATTCGTACCATTGAGGGACATAAATTCCCGGGGTGAGTTCTGAGATGTCTCCATATGGATCATCATTTTCGAACTCTACCCTACACACTTGGCTGGTGGTGTCTAGATAATCTGTACCAAGATTTTCATCTGTGATTTCCCTATAGCCATTAGTGGCAGCATGCATGGGATCAGAGTCCGGAGTCCATACTTTTGGATCAACCTTGTCTGTCACCATAGCTCGCACATTCATTGCCACTGCTATTCCAGCTCCTAGCACTAATCCCAGTGCCGGAAGCATTTTAACTAGTTTATTCATGGTATTGTCCTGTTTTTTAACCGATCAAAAACAGGAAAACCGTTTTCGGTTGTTTGCCTACTCTGAAAAGGGTTTTCGGCATCTCCCTTTGGGAGGCTCATTGGGTTTAGCCAGTCTCTTACCCCTAGGTGTATTAAGAGAAATGAGTCTCTTTTATTATTTCTAACCTTTGAGGTCTTCAAGACCTCAAAGGTTTTATTCCTAAAGGTTCCAGAAATACTTATTTCATTTAATTATTTTTTCGGGGTGGGGTATTCAGCAGCCCTGCCCTTTTTTAACCTTTGAGGTTTTCCAAACCTCGAAGGTTTTTACCTTCTTATTCTCCACTCTGGTCTGTATTTTACTAACCAACTTTCCCATTTCGATTCCTCTTCCAACTTCCTGCATTAATTCTAGTTTCCGGAAGATGACTCTGCGCAGGAGGGCAATGGCCTTTATTCATTTTTTTCCATGGGGCCCGATAGCTATTGGGCCACCCATGCTTGTCCGCCGTGGCGGAGCTATTATGTGTTTCACCCCTTCAGGGTGATACTCACACTTCTCTACTTTTATATATTTTAAATTTCTAATTCCATCATTTTAAATTCTTCGCTCCAGCCCCCAGCTCCATTCTCCCCTTTAAGGGTTGCCGGTCACTACTTTCCCCAATTTTAAATTTCTAATTGTCACATTTTAAATTATAAAGTCCCCAAACTCCCATCCCAATACACACCAAATTCATCCAAAAGTGCTGGTCTACTCAGTCTCCCCCAGAATTCCGGCACAGTTACGAAGACCCAGGAAAAGCTCCCACCCAGATCAGCCCCACATAGGTAGTGAAGACAGTGAGGAGGAGGATGCTTGAGAGGTATCCCCACCATCGGGTCGACCCAAAAGAGCAGGAGCAGGGCAATCAGCAACTCGGTGATTGGAACAACATAAGCGAGCACCTCTGCCAGTTCAGCAGGAAAGGTCTGGTTATGAAAAGCTTTTCTGCTTGATTCAAATCGTATCAGTTTATCCAGACCTGTATAGGTCCAGAGTAAAATGAGTACTGTTGAAATTATTTTGTCCATGGTCTATTTTATTAAATAACAATTCCATTCGGAGACGATTACGTCTTCCTCTCCTCGAGGAGATCCTGTCACGATGAGCCAAGCATATCTGAGAGTTGGCTGAAGCACTTCTAATCACTGAAAGAAATTTAGGGCTCTGGTTATCAAAGCACTACTTCAAATAAGGGAGAAAGCATTCTAGACTAGTAAAACCCCTCAAATGAAGGTTTTTTGATCAAAATCTTTGAAATCATTAATTTTTATTTGGATCAATTCTTACTTAATAATAAATTAACATGTAAGAATTAGTTGGTTTAGGACTGGATTCTTGGATAATGCTTTTCACCCCGCTGTTTTGATTTAGTACACTTTTACTAGCTATAAAATGGAAAAGCGAGATTTTATGAATCAGCTTATAACTGATTTTAACAGTATCAAGAGGTTTTCTGATGAGTCATACGAGAGTGTTTATCAGAAACTGACTTTGTGCAGAGTATCTAGAGGACAGGTACTCAAAAAGGTGGATATGGTGGATGATAAGAGCCGCTATATAGGTAAAGGATATGTAGGCCTGTATCAGGAAGCTCAGAATGGCTTTAAGCTGTTTAGGATATTTGGTCCATCTGATGTAGCATTTGATGAACAGTCTTTTCGGAGTAATACACCTTCGAAAACACTTTTACGGGCTTTGTCAGAAACAGTATTCCTGGACTCTCTCTGGAGGCTGAAAACGAATTGCTCTCCAACAAACCTGAATTTTATTCTCTTGCGCTGGAAGTAGCCCACCGTATCAATAAACGGCAGGTAGAACAGCAAGCGATAAAAGCCAGAAAGTTTACGGATGGTTTTCCGCTCCTGCTTAAGAAATTTCCCGGGATAGGTCAATACCTCAAAAATCAGGATTTAGCAGATTTTTTCAATCGTAGTATTAGTACCGTAGAGCGACTGAAATACTCCATAATGAGCGATCATGAAAACAAGTCATGAATTCCCTGTAGCAATAAACCTGCATTGTAAGGCGATCGATGTTAAGGTTCTCAAATGGGCCTGGGAAGCAGGGCTATTTGAAAGTCCTGCCGAACTTGAGCGTTGCAGAATTCAGAAAATCAACTGGTTTGCCGGCTACCTTTTTCCAGAAGAGGATGCTGAAAGACTGGAGTTGATAATGAAGTTCTTCCTTAGCTTGTTTCTGCTGGATGATCTGCTTGATATAGGCAGCGATAAATCTTTGATAGAATTTCTGGAAGATCTGAAAACTGGTAATTTCATACATTCCAGCAATAGGCTGCATAGTTTGGGATATGCACTTTTGCTTTTACATAAGGAAATTCAACAGAAATATGCTGTTTCATATGAAAGTGAACAGTGGTATAATGCCTGCTGGATACCTACAAGCCTTGCAATGGGGAAGTCCGGATTAAAATGGGAGGGGATCAAACCGGCAGTCGGAAGAGTACAGAATATAGGGCCTCTTTGTGTCTATTTGGCAATGATTCTCAATAGACAGGGAAAAGATATGCGGGGATGCTTGGCAGAATTTCTGGAATTCTCATGGCTAGGTACATCTACTTGTCCAATGACCTGGCCTCTTATGAAAAAGAGCTGGCAATAGGGATACGCACAACGAAATAATTATCCTACTGGAATCAATGGGAGATACTGCGATAAGCTGGGTAAAACAAGAATTGAGACAGCTTCGCAAAAGGATTTTAGCTTTGACAAAGCAAGCTTGTATAAGTTTGAGGGCTGTGAGGAATGGATTCGCAGACTTTTACTGTTGGCAGGGGCTGCTGAAGCTGGAACTGCTGAGAGACTCAGGTATGACAATTATATCAACGGAAAGTTGGGTGCTCACTAAAAGGAAGGAGGAGTATCATGTTCAAAACGTGTTGTTATTTATCCAAGATGGTGAGTTTTACCTGACAGGAAGAAGCGAACGCTATGCCACAATCCTGTTGCACAAGGTTCGTGTGTATGTCAATAAAGAGCCTCACCAGTTTGTGACTATTTCGACTTCGCACTCTTTTCAGGCATCCCCGAAGAGATGATCCGCAACTATATGATTTAGCCATTATTGGGTAGTAGCTCAGGCTAGATTCAATAACCCATCCAAGCAAAATAAAGCAAGGGTGAATAATAGTAAAAACGATGTTTCTACGATGCTTCTACGATGCTCATTCGATGGTTCATCGTAGATGGATCGTTGCAGGGTCGTCCAAAGTCCGGGTTAGCCATAGCGCTCTGCTAGGTTTTGGAAGTACCTGGAAATTCTTTTGATGCATGCAGAATATTTATGAACATTTAATCAATGATCAGTATGGGAAAAGTAACAGATGGATTTTTGCCTTGGGCGGGATTTCCGGAAAAGTCGGAAATCTGGTTTTTTATCAGGTTAATGGTGAGACATTGATCAGGACAAACCCTGAGCAGGCCTGGCAAGGTAGCAGTTCTCCACTTCAAACCTATCATCAGAAAGCTTTTTCCTTGGCGCAGGAATTTTTATCCCCTGTGAAAAAGGAAATAGCCATAGGCTTTGCTGCCTATAAAATAGGCACAAAAAGAGGGATTGATAGAGCGAAGAGCCTGCTGTTGAAAAACGCCATATATCCCATCGAAGGAATCCCGGTTTTACAGCCAGAGAAAGTCCTGCTTCTTCAGGAGATCTAACCGCTGTGAGCGGTGCAGTACTAACCACGACAGAACCAACTGGAGATTCAGGATAGAGTGGACAATAAACAGTTGGGATGGCTCCGCCCGTGATGGGGATAAGACCTTTGTGGTTCTGTATGACACCGAGGAACCGTGGAACTTCAGTTTCCAGGGAGAGAGCTATAGAAAAGATGGATTCCAGGAGGTGCAATTCCCATGGGTTTTGATTGAGGGTGCAGCAGTATATGTTTATTTCTCATTTTATTCAGAGCGTTCAGGGAAAACGGAGTTTTCGGATTCCGTTTGCCTGGGGAGAATTGAGACGTAAGAATTAAGACTTAAGTATCAAGGCGTAAGTATTAAGACGTAAGAATCAAGAGGTAAGAATCAAGAGGTAAGAATCAAGAAGTAAGAATCAAGAGGTAAGAATCAAGACATAAGTAATCAGTATCCTTTCCGTGGTCTGTGTCTCACAGACCATTTCCTTTCTGTTGTCCTGCTTCTCCAGAAGCTGGATCAACTACCACCAGATAAAGACCAAGCACACTTTCCATGGTCTGTGTATCACAGACCCAACTATCCATGACTTTTGCTCATACATTCTACTGACTGAATTTCAACGGTTTAATTGTATGTTGTTCATTCAAGATTTCTAACAATGTAGGCTATCCGTTTCCATCTTGCTGGCATACCGAATTCATCTCCGAATGACGATTCCGGGCCAGCTGGTAAAACCTTATACTTCTTTGAGCTGGGGTTGAAACCCCAGCCTATTGACTACAATCCTATTTCTTGACCTAATCCTACTTCATCATTCGATATTCGAAATTTTACATTCATCATTAATAACATCTAACATCGGTCGACTCAACACCAACCATCTCCATTCATGGTCTGTGTCTCACAGACCCAACTATCCATGGTTTTTGCTATTGCATTCTCAGGACTGCCTTTCAACGGCTTGATTGAATGTTTTTCATTCAACATTTCTAACAATAATGGCTACCCGTTTCCATCTTGCTGGCATACCGAATTCATCTCCGATAAGACGATTCCGGGCCAGCGCTGGTGAACGATTACAACCTTAAACACCGGGTTAAAACCCGGCGCTACAAATTTGCCATGCCTACGGCATTGTTCAGTTTCCAACTTTCCTGCTTTCAAACCTCCGATACCCGCCAACTCCTAACTGCCACCCGCGAAAAGAAATTGCAATGTGGTAGAACCTCTGCTGTTCGTAAGGGCGCGGTGGGAAGCTGAAATAGCGGGGCAGGCGGCTGGAATGCGCGTTGAAGCATTATTTCAGCAAGCCTTTTGGTTACTTTTGGGCTCAAAAGTGACAAGAAAGAAACCATCTGGCGCTCCGCTGTTCGTGGCTTCACGAACAGCTCATTTTAACCCCGAAGGGTCTTTGGATTCCATCTTGCTGGCATACCGAATTCATCTCCGAATGACGATTCCGGGCCAGCGCTGGTAAAACCTTATACTTCTTTGAGCTGGGGTTGAAACCCCAGCCTATTGAATACAATCATGTTTTTTGACCGCTTCCTACTTCATCATTCGACATTCGAAATTTTACATTCATCATTAATAACATCTAACATCGGTCACCCAACACCAGCTATCTCGATCCGTGGTCTGTGTCTCACAGACCATTTCCTTTCTGTTGTCCTGCTTCTACAGAAGCTGGACTCAACTGCTAGCAGATACAAACCAAGCCCCCCTTTCCATGGTCTAAGTCTCACAGATCCAACTAACCCTGACTTTTGCTATTGCATTCTCAGGACAGCCTTTCAATGGTTTAATTGTATGTTGTTCATTCAACATTTCTAACAATGATGGCTACCCGTTTCCATCTTGCTGGCATACCGAATTCATCTCCGAATGAGGATTCTGGGCCAGCGCTGGTAAAACCTTATACTTCTTTGAGCTGGGGTTGAAACCCCAGCCTATTGACTACAATCCTATTTCTTGACCGCTTACTACTTCATCATTCGACATTCGAAATTTTACATTCATCATTATTAACAACTAACATCGGTCACCCAACATCCAACACCAGCTATCTCCATCCGTGGTCTGTGTCTCACAAACCATTTTTTCTTATCTGTTGTCCTGCTTCTCCAGAAGCTGGACTCAACTACTACCAGATAAAGAACAAGCCCCGAACTTCCACTCATTTTAAATTTTAAATTCTCAATTCCTCCTCACCGGACACCGGACGTCCAACATCCATCTCACATCCGAAATTGATTCGGATTTCATCTTGCTGGTACCTCGGTTTCATCTCCGCTAGACGATTCCGGGCCAGCGCTGGTTAACAATTACATCCTTAAACACCGGGTTAAAACCCGGCGCTACAAATTTGCCATGCCTACGGCATTGTTCAGTTTCCAACTTCTGTTGTCCTGCTTCTCCAGAAGCTGGACTCAACTGCTAGCAGATACAAACCAAGCCCCCCTTTCCATGGTCTGAGTCTCACAGACCCAACTATCCATGACTTTTGCTATTGCATTCTCAGGACTGCCTTTCAACGGCTTGATTGAATGTTTTTCATTCAACATTTCTAACAATAATGGCTACCCGTTTCCATCTTGCTGGCATACCGAATTCATCTCCGATAGACGATTCCGGGCCAGCGCTGGTGAACGATTACAACCTTAAACACCGGGTTAAAACCCGGCGCTACAAATTTGCCATGCCTACGGCATTGTTCAGTTTCCAACTTCCCTGCTTTCAAACCTCCGATACCCGCCAACTCCTAACTGCCACCCGCGAAAAGAAATTGCAATGTGGTAGAACCTCTGCTGTTCGTAAGGGCGCGGTGGGAAGCTGAAATAGCGGGGCAGGCGGCTGGAATGCGCGTTGAAGCATTATTTCAGCAAGCCTTTTGGTTACTTTTGGGCTCAAAAGTGACAAGAAAGAAACCATCTGGCTCGCCTCCCTTCGTTTCTCACAGATCATTTCCTTTCTGTTGTCCTGTTTCTCCAGAAGCTGGACTCAACTCTTACCAGATAAAGAACAAGCCCCGAACTTCCACCCATTTTAAATTTTAAATTCTCAATTCCTCCTCACCGGACACCGGGCATCCATCTCACATCAGAAATCCGAAATCGATTCGGTTCATCTTGCTGGCACAACACCGCGTCTCCGCTAGACGATTCTGGGCCAGCGCTGGTGAACGATTGCGACCTTCATCCCAGGTGTTCGAAACCCTGGGCTACCCATATTGCATACCTACGGCATGCTCTCCAAATTCCAGATCTCTTACCATTTTAAATTCTCAATTCCTTTATTTTAAATTGTAGCCAACCAACACTTGTCCGCCGTGGCGGAACCTCCACCCATTTTAAATTTTAAATTCTCAATTCCTCCTCACCGTACAACCAACATCCAACATCCATCTCACATCCGAAATCGATTCTGGTTCCTTCTTGCTGGCATTTTGTCATCGTCTCTGAATAATGACCCTCGGCCAGCGCTGGTTAAATATATTTCTTTTTTGACCCGGGGTTAACCCCGATAGCTATCGTGGCTTGGGCTACCGCATAGCTTATCTTCAGCATGCATTTTGGATCTTATTATCCATTATCCTGGGCTACCAATAAATTGTCTCTACAGGACTATTTCATAATTTCATTTATCACCTATTTAGATTCGAATCAACATTCGCCCAATTAGAAAAAAGCGTTTAAAATAAATCTAAGTCAGTCAACTAGGAATTAAAAATATTAGAATTACTTTCAGGAGCGAAAACTAAGTCTTTTTTATTTACCCACTACAGATGATTGCGGACATTAACTCTGGAAAGTTTATATTCCTTTATTTAATTCTAGTTTTTTTTGGAATTTTTCAGGAGTTGAAAGCTCAAAATGATTATAGAGTTCCATTCAAACACCGAATTGGCTCATCTAACGTCCCCAATAATATTTTTCAAATTCGAGGGGACTTCACAATAATTGGAAATATCAACCTCACCGCAAAAAATTACTCGGATACAATAGATAATTCAATCCAGGATATGATTTTTATAGATATTGACGAGGTTCCTGACACATTTAACTCCTCATCTGCCACCTTGCTTTTTTCTGACGAAAATGGTGCAGACCCAAACTGCACTGATATAGTTTACGCAGGTCTCTATTGGTCTGGTAGGGTTCAAACAGCCGGAATGACATTTGAGCTTACCAAAAGCGAGGGGTTTCTAGATCCAGTCACTTTGGATCGAAAAATAGACGCTGTAGGACACGACCAAGAATTGGAATATTTAGCATTCAATGTCTATGTGGCCGTAATGTTTGACTCGGACAATAAACCTTTTCCGCAGTATGAATTTGTATCAAAGGATGGTAAAAATTTCTATATCATCCGTTTTAATAATGACAATACAATAGATTACGATATTAATCAATCCGGATGGCAAGCATTAGAAGACCTTCAGATTAAAGAAGAAAATGGGACAGCCACGGCTACCTTCAAGCCAATAAAGGACACAGCTAATGGAATGAGTTATAGCTTCTATGGGGTAAAACGTCTCATTAGCAACTGACTACAATGATTTTATAGCAGGTGACAATTCCATTATGGTAGAAACTTCTGGTACATATACACCCATAGCTTACTATACGCAGGAGTTTGACAAGAGGAAATTGAAACTTAAGCCACCTGGCGCGGCGGATTATCAAGAGATAAAATCCGCAGGAAATGCTATCCTGTTTCCGGATCAGGAGTTCAGGGAGATGTATGTTGGCTATGCAGATGTTACTGATCTTGTTAAAGAATACGGGGCAGGGTCTTATACCGTAGCTGATCTTGCTTTGATGGAGGGTAATTCTGATGGAACAGGGATGTATGGGAGCTGGGGACTTATAGTAGTTTATCAAAACTCCAAGATGGACTTCAGGGATGTTACCATTTTTGACGGATATACCTACATTGAATCTTTGGAAGGAGAGGTTCAAAATGGAGAACTGGAGATCAAAGGATTTGGAGCCATTCAGCAAGGACCGGTAAAAATGAAACTGGGAATTATGGCAGGTGAAGGTGATAAAAATATAGGGGGGGACTATTTGGAAATAATGGATCAAACAGGCAATTGGAGCCGGTTAAGCCATCCGGGAAATAGTACAGATAACTTCTTCAATTCTTCTATATACACTCCTGTCCGGATCAAAAATGGTGACCTTGTGGAGAACAAGAGGTTTCCAAATTTAAAAGACAACATGGGACTTGATCTGGTCAATTGGGAAGTGCCTAATTCAGACAATTCCCTGATAACAAACAATCAATCTTCTGCGAAATTTCGTTTCGGCACAAATCAAGATCTTTATTCCTTATATGTTTTTGCATTTTCAGTGACCAGTTACACGCCAAATATAGAAGCAAACAACAAACTGATAAGTATAAATGGTGCTCCTGCTGATGACTCTTCGGCTGTAAAACCCGGAGAAGAGGTAACCTTACAGGTGGATATAAGAAATTACGGGACTGAGGCTACAGAGCAAAACAAACTCGTGATTCCTTTGCGCTTATAATGCGCACTATGTTGATGCAGAAATCACTCCAAATGGTTTTGGAACTGTCACTTTTGATCCTAAAATGGGAATATCCGGCTCTATCGTCTGGGATTTGGGAGATATTCCATTGTTAGACTCCCGCGATGAAATCATCGCTTCATTAAGGGATACTTTAAAATTTACGGAAGATTGCTTTTTGTTGGCCAATGATTATTGTGAGTCATTATTAACTGTAAGTGGATCGATCTCAGGGACAGGTAGTATTTCAAAGCAGCATTTTTCCGAACTTCCTTTTATCAAAGGGTATAAAGAGGGTTCATGTGGAGGAAATACAATCTTTGGCCCCCTAGAAATTCCTATTTCAGGAAAAGCAGAGTTTATAGCAAGTAATTGCCAGGACTTCGAATTGTATACCAATCTTAAGTTTGATAATATCCCCGTATTCTGCCAAAGAGAAAAACCAACAGACTTGGCGGATCTAATCACTCCGTCTCAGGAAGGGTTTGAAGTTTACTTTTTTACCGAAGAGTATGGTGGCACTCCTTTGACCAATTACTATGTCAACACTGCTTTGGTAGGCACTGAAAAGGTCTGGGTTTCTGAAGGCCCTCAAGGAAGCTGTACGGGAATACGAATTCCTTTAGAATATACTGTAAAAGCTTCCAGCTTACCTCCAGCAATATCTAATTCGACTTATTGTATGAGTGCAGAAGTATTTCCTTTTAATTTTTCACCTGATGCAGGTTATACTTTATTGAATATTATGAAGATAATGACCCAAGTACCTCACCAACGAGAATTGCACCTATGATCGATCTTTCTACTCCAGAAAAGTATTCGATATGGGTTAGTCAAGTAAAAGAGGGAGAATGTGAAAGTCCAAGAAAGCAAGTTTCAATTTCTATCGAAGACTGTAGTATTAATCATGATATACAAGTGTCTGTTACCTCTAATGTTGAAAATTTCACTACCGAAGGAGAAGAAATTATCTTTACCATAACTATAAAAAATCCTGGAGAATGCTCTTTTTAATGTATTCGTTTATGAAAATTTACAAGAATCTAATTGGGTGATTTCAGAACTAGGCCCAATGGAGGAAGTATCTTATCAAATAATTCATTCTGCTACATCAATGGATTTGGAAAATGAATTTTTAGAAATATTTGCTGAAGCAAATGGACATGACGAAATGGGAACTGTTTTTTCTGACAATGATAGCAAAGTATTACCCGGCTTCACCTTTGTGGAAGGATTTTTAGATTATTCGCTAATCATAGAGGAGCCTACCTGTGGGATAGGAGGAAACGAAATGGGACAGGTCTCTCTGTCCTGGGCACAGGTACAAAGTGGCTCTTATATGCTTGCTGATCTACTGACAGGTTTAGTTACCCAAGAAGCAGCTTTTGATGAACTAACTCAATTGATAATAGAAGCACTGCCTGGAAACTATTCTTTAGATCTTGTAGATAGCGAAGGACATAGTTTTCAAATCAGTTATATAACTATTGGAGATAGAGTTAATGAAGAACTAGAATTTAGAGTGCCTGATAGGGTCGTAGCATGTGCGGAGTATATTTGGTTTCCTGAATCAGATTCAAATATCGTTTTAGCTTTAACTGCCCCAGACGGTACCAATGTGCCTCGTAATCAAGATGGAAGTTTTTTGCTGGTACAAACGGGAACCTATTCTGTCCTGGAACTAATCTGAATTCTGGTTTTTGTCCAGCGGAAAAATCCTTTGAGTCAGAAATCACACAACCTTATACTATTGAAATTGACCTACGTCCTTTCTGCAGCGAAGACAGTTCAACGACTGTAGATCTGCTAACCAACTCCGATGGATTATCTATCAGTTGGTTCCAGAATAGCTCCAATGGAAATAAAAAGCTGGATCTTTTTGATAATAGCAGACAAATGATCGTGTCTGAGGAGGGAAACTATCAAGTAACGCTGAGTGATACGAATGGCTGTTTGATTGGTAGAACGGATTTTGAGGTACTACGATCTTCCACGGATCCTCCAGCATTAAACAGCTTATATTCTTTTTGCCCAGATAGTAATGAAGGTGTTGAAATCGAAGCAGGAGACAGGTTTACGGAGGTAAGCTGGATGCTCAATGGGAATAGAGTAAGTAATGAACGTGTTTTTATTCCTGAAGAAGCCGGTCAATATCAATTGGAAGCAAAAGATTTGCTAGGGTGTTCCTTCTTCTCAGAATTTGTAGTAGAAAAGAAATGTGAACCAGAATTGAGATTTCCAAATGCTATCTGGATTAATGATCCAAATAGATTTTTCGAAATATATCCTGACAACCTAATCGATGAAATTGAAGTAAAAATATTCAACCGGTGGGGACAATTGATTTATCACTGTGAGGATAATGCGCCTAATATTGAAAAAAAATCCAGCTGTGTGTGGGATGGTACATTTAATGGAGTAAATGTTTCCAATGGAAGCTATGCTACAATAATTAATTTCAAAAATTATAAGCTGAACCAAGCTCAAACTATTAGAACTTCTATTATGGTAATTGACTAGAATGAAGATAGCGTGAGGCTTTTAGGGATCAAATTCTTAGGTTCATTCTTGAAGGTAAAAAAAGGGTAGAGCAAATTGCTATCGTTTTTCTTTGTCAACATTCAAGGTTCCTTAATTCTATCCTTCGCTCTTTTACTTCCGAATTGATCGGACCTGCTTTTATCCCAAAGAGGCATTTAAGGCTTTCTGCATATCTGCACCTGTATTTTGTTCCTTTTGACTCCCTGCTGTGGGCAGGGTCTCAGAAGTATCGAGAGAGAAAAATTTAAGTTAAGCCACAAAGGTTAATCGGGGAGTTCGCGATTGTACCAAATGATCCCTACTCTGAGATATGATTAATCTTGTTGGCGGCACTTCTTCTTCTCCGGATCTCGATTAGGCGTCAGGGCTGCTGGACCACTAAATCCTGAATCCCGTCGAAACCCTGACCTGCCTAACATGGTGGGGCTACAACAAGACTGGCCTCCAACCTGTTTTCTGACTTCCAATTAGATTTCTCTTGCATCAGCATCTTTCGAATAGTATAACAATCTCCTTTGTTTGTCGAAATGACCCTGTAACGCGATCTCAGTACACTAAACCTACAGCCCCCAAACCTCCCGCCATCCTACACCGAACCTCCTACACCGGACACCGGACAGCCAACATCCAACATCCAACACAGGTACAAAATCAACTATTCCGAAGCCTGCGAACATAACGCACATTCAATTGATATCCAGGCTTATAGGGATGAATTTTCCTGCATGTTTCACTTAAACCCCATATACTTATGGCAAAACAAGCAGGAGTAATTACACTGAATGGAAAGGTAGGAAGACTCTCTTTCTACAAATCCAAAGACGGATACCTCGCCCGTGAAAAAGGAGGTGTCAGCAAGAGCCGCATCATGAATGATGCACGCTTTGCACGTACCCGGGAGAACCTCAAAGAGTTCGCCGATAATGCTACTTCAGCCAAACTCGTTCGGGATGCTTTACGTCCGGTAATCGCTAAGATTGGAGACAGCAGACTGAGTCAGCGAATCACCCAGGGTAATGATGAAGGTGCTGCAATCTGATCTTGTCAATAACCGAGGAGAACGGATGGTACGTGCAGGCGACTGGAGTCTACTGAAAGATATGGAGCTGAATGCTTCCAGTTCCCTGGGTAGTACGCTCTTTTTGGAAACTACCTACACGGATTCCCCAACGGCATGGGCGGTAGCCATCCCGGCTTTTGTCCCTCAGGATTATGTGGCAGTACCTAGAGGTGCAACCCACTTGAGGATATCGGCTACAGGAGTGGGTTTGGATTTCTCGACAGGTGCAAGAGCAGTGCAAACTGCTGCTTCAACTTTGCTTCCGGTAATCGATCCGGCTGTGGCAATCAATCTATCCGTTGATAAAGCCCTGCTTCCTGGGACGCACAGAGCTTTTGTTCTCAGTGTGGAATTTGTCCAGATGGTGAATGGCAGCGAGTACTCCATTAACAATGGGGCGCACAATGCGGCCAAGATGGTTGGAGTAGAGCAGGTTTAAGATGAGACTGGTACTTCACCGCAAGTACAAAGCAACAGTAACCCTTGGGAGATTATTTCTAGGGCAGAAGCAGCTCTGCTTTACCCGTGAGCCTCCCAAGGCCTGCTTTGGAAAAGAGATCGCCTGTCTGGAAGAAGGAGTGTACGAGCTGGAAGCTATGCATTCCGAGGGGAAAGGCTGGGAGATAGGAATAGGGGACAAAGGTAAAATCTCTTCTTACCAAGGAGAAGATAAGCTGGAATCCAGTTCCCTCTATCCTGTGACCAGCTATAGAGCCGACGGTACACCGCTATTCACCAAACTAGCATTTCTCCAGTTGATGGAGAGACTGGAGTCTGAATGGGAGCGGGGGGAGATTGTAGAGTTGCAGATAGTATCAGAGCAAGTTCCTTATCTCCTTGAATCATGTCTGCAGCGGAGCTATTGCTAAGTCTGGCAGGGGTGGTGACCATGATGCTGCTTTCGGTGATTGCTTACTTTCTAAAATTGCTGATAGAGGATACAAGGCAGTTAAGGGATGAGTTAGCCAAGTTGAAAGAGCTCTTTTACCGCCTGGAAGCCGAACAGGCAGTGATAAAGAATGTGATGCAGCGTACCCACAGTCCTAGGATTCGCAGATCCTCTCGAACGAAGCAAGAGGATCCTTCGGGCTGCACCACTCTGTAATCGCATTCTGCAAGAAGCTCTTGATTCAGGCAATTTGTATTTAAGCCGGAGGGGATTCCTCTCCGGTTTTTTTTATACCAGTTCCAATAGGGGAGCATCAACATTCACCCGTTAGAATGGCCATTATTGTCCTGCTTCTCCAGAAGCTGGACTAAACTGCAACCAGATATAGACCAAGCCCCTAACTTCCACCCATTATAAATTTTAAATTCTCAATTCCTCATCACCGGACACCGGGCATCCATCTCACATCAGAAATCCGAAATCGATTCGGTTCATCTTGCTGGCACAACACCGCGTCTCCGCTAGACGATTCTGGGCCAGCGCTATTGAAACCTTATACTTCTATAAGCTGGGGTTGAAACCCCAGCCTATTGAATACAATCCTATTTCTTGACCTCTTCCTACTTCATCATTCGATATTCGAAATTTTACATTCATCATTAACAACACCTAACATCGGTCACCCAACATCCAACACCAGCCATCCCCATCCGTGGTCTGTGTCTCACAGACCCAACTATCCATGACTTTTGCTAATACATTCTACTGACTGAATTTCAACGGTTTAATTGTATGTTGTTCATTCAAGATTTCTAACAATGTAGACTATCCGTTTCCATCTTGCTGGCATACCGAATTCATCTCCGAATGACGATTCTGGGCCAGCGCTATTGAAACCTTATACTTCTATAAGCTGGGGTTGAAACCCCAGCCTATTGAATACAATCCTATTTCTTGACCTCTTCCTACTTCATCATTCGATATTCGAAATTTTACATTCATCATTAACAACATCTAACATCGGTCACCCAACATCCAACACCAGCTATCTCCATCCGTGGTCTGTGTCTCACAAACCATTTTTTCTTACCAAAGAAATCCGAAATCAATTCTGGTTCCATCTTGCTGGCATTTGGTAATCGTCTCCGAATGACGATTCCGGGCCAGCGCTGGTGAACGATTACAACCTTAAACACCGGGTTAAAACCCGGCGCTACAAATTTGCCATGCCTACGGCATTGTTCAGTTTCCAACTTCCCCGCTTTCAAACCTCCGATACCCGCCAACTCCTAACTGCCACCCGCGAAAAGAAATTGCAATGTGGTAGAACCTCTGCTGTTCGTAAGGGCGCGGTGGGAAGCTGAAATAGCGGGGCAGGCGGCTGGAATGCGGGTTGAAGCATTATTTCAGCAAGCCTTTTGGTTACTTTTGGGCTCAAAAGTGACAAGAAAGAAACCATCTGGCTCGCCTCCCTTCGTTTCTCACAGATCATTTCCAACTTCTGTTGTCCTGCTTCTCCAGAAGCTGGACTCAACTCTTACCAGATAAAGAACAAGCCCCGAACTTCCACCCATTTTAAATTTTAAATTCTCAATTCCTCCTCACCGGACACCGGACATCCATCTCACATCCGAAATCGATTCTGGTTCCATCTTGCTGGCATACCGAATTCATTTCCGAATGACGATTCCGGGCCAGCGCTGGTAAAACCTTATACTTCTTTGAGCTGGGGTTGAAACCCCAGCCTATTGAATACAATCCTATTTCTTGACCTATTCCTACTTCATCATTCGACATTGGAAATTTTACATTCATCATTAACAACATCTAACATCGGTCACCCAACACCAGCTATCTCCATCCGTGGTCTGTGTCTCACAGACCCAACTATCCCTGACTTTTGCTATTGCATTCTACTGACTGAATTTCAATGGTTTAATTGCATATTCTCCATTCAACATTTCTAACAATGTAGGCTATCCGTTTCCATCTTGCTGGCACTTCGCCTTCGTCTCCGAATGACAATTCTGGGCCAGCGCTGGTTAACAATTACATCCTTAAACACCGGGTTAAAACCCGGCGCTACAAATTTGACATGCCTACGGCATTGTTCAGTTTCCAACTTCCCTGCTTTCAAACCTCCGATACGCGCCAACTTCTAACTGCCACCCGCGAAATGAAAATGCAATGGTAAAACCTCTGCTGTTCGTAAGGGCGCGGTGGGAAGCTGAAATAGCGGGGCAGGCGGCTGGAATGCGGGTTGAAGCATTATTTCAGCAAGCCTTTTGGTTACTTTTGGGCTCAAAAGTGACAAGAAAGAAACCATCTGGCGCGCCTCCCTTCGTTTCTTACAGATCATTTCCTTTCTGTTGTCCTGCTTCTCCAGAAGCTGGACTCAACTACTACCAGATAAAGAACAAGCCCCGAACTTCCACCCATTTTAAATTTTAAATTCTCAATTCCTCCTCACCGGACACCGGGCATCCATCTCACATCAGAAATCCGAAATCGATTCGGTTCATCTTGCTGGCACAACACGCGTACTCCGATAGACGATTCCGGGCCAGCGCTGGTAAAACATTATACTTCTATAAGCTGGGGTTGAAACCCCAGCCTATTGACTACAATCCTATTTCTTGACCTCTTCCTACTTCATCATTCGATATTCGAAATTTTACATTCATCATTAACAACATCTAACATCGGTCACCCAACATCCAACACCAGCTATCTCCATCCGTGGTCTGTGTCTCACAGACCATTTTTTCTTATCTGTTGTCGCTGCTTCTCCAGAAGCTGGACTCAACTCTTACCAGATAAAGAACAAGCCCCGAACTTCCACCCATTTTAAATTTTAAATTCTCAATTCCTCATCACCGGACATCCAACATCCAACATCCATCTCACATCCGAAATTGATTCGGTTTCCATCTTGCTGGCACCAGGCATTCGTCTTCGATAGACGATTCCGGGCCAGCGCTGTTGAAACCTTATACTTCTATAAGCTGGGGTTGAAACCCCAGCCTATTGACTACAATCCTATTTCTTGACCTCTTCCTACTTCATCATTCGATATTCGAAATTTTACATTCATCATTTTTAACAACTAACATCGATCCCCCAACACCAGCCATTTCCATTCATGGTCTGTGTCTCACAGACCCAACTATCCATGGTTTTTGCTATTGCATTCTCAGGACAGCCTTTCAACGGCTTGATTGAATGTTTTTCATTCAACATTTCTAACAATAATGGCTACCCGTTTCCATCTTGCTGGCACCAGGCATTCGTCTCCGATAGACGATTCCGGGCCAGCGCTGGTAAAACCTTATACTTCTTTGAGCTGGGGTTGAAACCCCAGCCTATTGAATACAATCCTATTTCTTGACTCCGAATGACGATCTCGGGCCAGCGCTGTAGAACGATTGCGACCTTAATCTCAGGGTTGAAACCCTGGGCTACCCCATATTGCATACCTACGGCATGCTCTCCAAATTCCAGATCTCTTACCATTTTAAATTCTCAATTCCTTTATTTTAAATTGTAGCCAACCAACACTTGTCCGCCTTGGCGGAAACTCCACCCATTTTAAATTTTAAATTCTCAATTCCTCATCACCGCTCACCCGGCATCCACATACCGCTTTGGGTATCCTTAGGAGCAATGGTATCATTAGCTGGCTGTATAGCAGAAAACTGAGAAATTCGGGAAAGGGTCATCAGTTTTGTTTGCTGGAAACTTTTGTATATGAATGTTTTAATTGGAATTCTCTAACAGGAATAATCTACATGTAAGAATTTTTAAATAGCATTCGAAAATCACTTGCAAATCGATTTTTTATTCATGTAACTTGCAGACATTTCCTGGATATAAAGATGTATAAAAAGCTTATTACGTACTTCCTTGGCCTAATTTGGCTCGTGAGTCTATCCGCTTTTTTGTCATTTCAGCCGCATTCCGAAAATAGCAGAACTGGAGAGCGGAGATTAGTGACTGTACAGGAATCTGTATCTCCTGTAGTTTATTACTTCGGTTCCAACTACAGTCCAAAGACTCCACCGTTTTGCATAGATTGGTCTGTTTGGTCTAAGTTTAATTCGACCTGGATTCCATTTGAAGTTGAGGTTGGAGAGGCTTTTCTTCATTCTTCATTTTTTAAAAAGTCCCTTCCTTTATTTGATGTGAAGGAGACTTTTATACATTTTTTCCATACCTGGTAGAGGATATAAAAGCCATGAGCCTTTGACTGGCTCAGTACTCTTTTTACATATCCTTACTATCATCAGAATGTTTGAAATTGAACCTGTGACATTACTCATGTCATGCTTACTGATGTGCGCATTTTGCGTACCGTTCATTTATTATGGACAAAAAAACACGAAGATATCCAAAGCCCTGATGGCAAAACTAGTTGAACTTGCCAAGTTTCAGGGAGCTAACCCTACCGAGGTAGAGAGCTGGAGATTCCGCTATGCCTTGGGCTTGGATGTAAAGCATAATGTGCTAACCTATTTGCGTCAAGATACTGAAAGCCTGAGCTATAATTTGAATTTATCAGAGTTTAAAGCAGTCAAACTTATCAAAAAATATCAAGAGGTAAATGGTAAACCCCAGACTCAAAAACTGCCGGAATACGTTGCCTTGGAGCTTATTCCAGTTGCTTCAGGTGCGCAAGTGATTAGTTTGGAGATCTATGACGGTGAGCTGTATTCAGATCTGATGGGAGAGACAGTTTTGGCCGAAAAATGGGTGGGTATTTTAAATAAACAATTGAATTAAATCTAATCAAGGGTGTCCGCATGGGCACCCTTATTTCTTGGTAAATTATATGGGAAAGCAAAGCGATTCCTGGGGCTCTAGGACAGGGCTGATACTTGCCATGGCAGGTAATGCAGTTGGACTTGGCAATTTTTTAAGGTTTCCAGTTCAGGCCGTCCAAAATGGAGGAGGGGCATTCATCATTCCGTACCTGGTCTGTTTTGTATTGATGGGGATTCCCCTGCTCTTTACAGAATGGTCTATAGGTAGGTTTGGTGGGAGGCATGGCAATCATAGCACTCCTTATATTCTGGATTCCATGAGTAGAAGTTCCTGGTGGAAATACATAGGCGTCTTTGGGATTTTTACCAACGTAGCTGTAGTAGCCTATTATACTTACATAGAATCCTGGACTTTTATATATGTGATCCACACCCTGCTTGGGACATTTACCCAAATGTCTCAAGCAGATGTAAGTGGGTTCTTTGTACACTATGTCAACTTGAGTGGCTCAAATTTTGGCATTCCCTTTCTGCCTGTTGTTGTCTATGTGTTGGTTTTGGGTATCAATATTTATATCCTTTCTACCGGACTTGGCGGTATTGAGAAAGTAGCCAAAATCGGAATGCCACTTCTTATATTATTTGGAGCAGTACTAGCTTTCAAAGGATGGACTATGGGCACCGAAAATGCATCTCCTTCTTTTCCGGATGCAAATGCCTGGGATGGAATCAATTTCCTATGGACCCCACAATATAGTTCCCTGCTAGATCCAAAAGTTTGGCTTGCAGCGGCAGGGCAGATATTTTTTACCTTATCTGTGGGAATGGGCTCTATTCAATGCTATGCTTCCTATTTAAAGGAAAACGAAGATCTAGCGCTGAATTCCCTTACTTCGGGTTTTACCAATGAGTTGGTGGAAATTGTACTGGGAAGCGCCATCGTTATCCCCATAGCTGCAGGCTTTCTTGGTCTAGACTGGGTGATCGAAAATGCCGGTTTCGGTATGGCTTTTCAAACAATGCCTTACCTGTTTGTACAGTGGGGAGAAGTGTTCGGTGCTATAGCAGGTATTTGTTGGTTTGGTCTACTTTTCTTTGCCGGAATCACTTCATCACTCGCTATGGGAACTCCCTGGATGGGATTCATGCAGGATGAGTTTGGCTGGGGCAAAGCTAAAGGAGCACTCAGCTTTGGTGTACTCGCATTGGTGATGGGATTGCCTACCATTCTTTTTTATCAATATGGATATTTTGATGAATACGATTACTGGGCAGGAACAGTGAGTCTAGTGGTTTTTGCGCTGTTGGAAATGATTCTATTTACCTGGGTTTTTGGAATGGATAAAGGTTGGTCTGGAACTGAATAGAGGAGCAGATATACGCATTCCAGTTGCTTACAAATGGATCATGAAATACATTACTCCAATACTATTGTTGTTGGTACTCACAGCTGCATTGATCACACCTCAGGGAAATGATTGGGCTGGAGCTATTGCAGGCTTAGTAAACGGAGAGGGTTGGAAGCTTGACTCGGGGTCTCTCATTTCAAAGGTTTCTCATGAAGAATTAAAACTTCACCTGATAAATGATCCGGAGAATGCTTTGCTGTACACTAATAAAATTTTCTTCTCATCTCTGGCACGAATCCAACTGGTTGCCCTGTTTTTATTCATCGTAGGGTTGGTGTGGTATTCAGGTGTCAAACGTAAATCACTTTCCCATGAATAGTTCAGCCTTAATTCTCAGTATTACAGTTCAGCTGTTGGTGGTCTTCTTTACAGCTTATTGCTTTTACCAAGTGTTGAAGAAGCCCAAGTCAAATTAAAGTATGTGATTATCCGCAATGATGCCAGTTGCCTTAGAGTCTTTGTTTATTTGGTCGGAAGACCGATGACCGAAGACTCCCGCATTGGCGGGACAGGCTGAACCGGAGTCAATTCTTAAGTACAACATATTCTTATTTGCTTTTAACTCCATACTGGCACAAAATCCAATGAAAAATGACACAGGCTATTGGATTAAGCAGCTACATATAAGTGTTTGTAGAATTAAACTCCTTGTGTATAGTGACTAGTTTACTTTCAAAGTGTTACTCAATCCCATCGAATAAATGGGCAAAATCTACTTCTCTTAGCATACAATGCATTTACAAAAGGTCATCCCTTTGATCGCCTTTATTTTGGCAACTTATTCTGTTATTGGCAATGATGTCATTCAGACATTAGGAACATTTCTCACGTCTAATCATAAAAAGAAATGGTGGGTTTTGTGGTTCTATGCTGCCTCCATTTTAACCATAGTACTGGTTTACGGTTGGGTTACTCATCAGGGAGACGTTTCCTTTGGGAGGTTGAACATGATCCCACTTCCGGAAAACATGCCTTATTGGTATATAATCCCGCCTATAGTGTTGATCATTCTTACCAGGTTTGGTCTTCCGGTTAGTACCACTTTTATGATCTTAAGTGTGTTTTCATCGCAGGCCGTTATTGAAAAGATGATCCTGAAGTCCGTTTTAGGATACGCAGTAGCATTTGTTTTTGCCTTTGCGATTTATCTTTTGATAGCAAAGCGATTTGAGTCAAAAGAAAGCATCTCCAGATCAGAGAAAGACAAAGCAAAAAAAGGCTGGCTTGTAGCACAATGGCTGTCCACTGGTTTGCTATGGTCGCAATGGTTGGTACAGGATTTTGCAAATCTCTATGTGTATTTACCTAGGCAATTGACTTTGACAGAATTGGTCACTTCCTTAATCATCATTTTGGTGCTAATGGCTCATCTCTTTAGATCCAGAGGCGGTAAGATTCAGGGAATTGTACACTCTAAGGCAAACACCCAGCATATTCGCTCGGCAACCTTTATAGATCTTACCTATGCCATCGTATTGTTTCTGTTTACAGAGCTGAGCAACGTGCCCATGAGCACCACTTGGGTATTTATCGGGATCTTGGCCGGTCGTGAAATTGCGATCAGTTACCGTCTCAATAAAAGCGAAATCGCTAATTCCAGAAAACAAATATTCAGGGACTTATATAAAGTCAATATAGGATTGATTGTAAGTATTTTGCTGGCTTATGCAGTCGGAATGCTAAACGTAATGAAAATATAATAGGAGTGGTTTGGGGTCAGTAGGGAATGTTTCCTTGCATTGGAATAACTGGCTTTTGCCTTATTCATTTAAGGGGAGGGGTCGATTTCGGGGCTAAAGTTTCAGAAGAATCCCCCGTTTCAGTTGGTGTCTAGCTTTTTCATATTCACCGCTAATACATTCTAATAATCACGAAGATAGAGAAACATAAAGCCTTATAAACATGAGGATTATAGGGCTTTGATTGAATGACTATTGAGTTGTACTGTTTGGAGGATTATTTGCCGATACAGAAATTCCTAAAAATATTCTCCAACAAATCATCCGTGGTGATTTCCCCTGTGATCTCACCGAGGAAGTGCAGGGAGCGGCGAATATCCATGGCCACAAAGTCGTTTGTCACTTGATTATCCAAACCAGCAAGGATATCCAATAAGGACTCACGGGTTTTGACTAAAGAATCGTAGTGACGAACGTTGGTCACTACCGTATTGCCTGTTCTGAATTTGTCAAGATTTACCAGTACAAGAATTCTGGATTTGAGTTCTTCCAGATTTTCTTTTTTTCCTGCAGAGATAAAAATAGTATCAGGGTGCTTCTCTTTTAACTCACTAATTAACTGTGTATTACCTTTGTCTACCTTATTCGCAACTTTTAAGAAAGGGACGCCTTGATTTTCCAGTTTATTTACATCACGATTGATCTCTACCAAGTCTGTATCCCCCAAATCGAAGAGATATAAAATCAAGGAGGCAGACTTCATTTTCTCCTGAGTTCGGCTGACGCCTATGGCTTCAATGGTATCAGTTGTCTCTCGTAAACCAGCAGTATCTATAAATCGGAAGATTACTCCGCCTATATTAATTTCGTCTTCGATGAAGTCACGAGTAGTACCCGCGATCTCCGAAACGATTGCTTTTTCCTCATTGAGTAGGGCATTGAGTAGGGTGGACTTTCCGGCATTTGGCTTTCCGGCGATCACCGTAGGCACACCATTTTTGATCACATTTCCCAGATCAAAACTCAAGATCAATTCTTCCACCACACGAAGTAAGCGCTCCACAAGGGCTCTCAATTCTTCCCGACTGGCAAACTCCACATCCTCCTCACCAAAATCCAACTCCAATTCTATCATTGAAGCAAAATGTATTAACCTAGATCTAAGTTCCTGTATTTCAGAACTGAATCCACCACGCATCTGGCTTAGTGCAGCTTGATGTGAAGTTTCAGAATCGGCATGAATCAGGTCGGCTACAGCTTCTGCTTGCGCCAGATCGAATTGTCCGTTCAGAAATGCCCGCTGAGTGAATTCTCCAGGCTTAGCTGGACGCGCACCTTTGCGGATAAATAATTTGAGAACTTGATTGATGATATAGGAGGAGCCGTGAGTGGAGATTTCCACCACGTTTTCTTTGGTAAATGATTTGGGAGCAATGAAAAGAGAAACCAAGACTTCATCGATGATTTTTTCTCCATCGCGGATGGTTCCAAAATGTATCGTGTGAGATTCCTGTTTTTCCAGGTTTTTCCCAAAAAAGACCTCGTTCGTAAGTTGGATAGCGTCTTTGCCGGAGAGGCGGATCACTGCAATGGCTCCAACTCCCTGAGGAGTGGCCAATGCTATGATTGTATCATTTTGCTCGGAAAGTGAAAAACTCATTTTGTGCCGAATCCATTATGTATGATCTGATCTAAACCTTCCAAAAATTGTGCGGGCTGTCTATAGCCTGGCATTTGGGTGATATTTTTTAAAGTGGGATCTATAATCACAAAGTTTGGATAGGATTGAACACGCATAGCTGCTGCCATTTTTGCTTCAGAGTATTTCTTTCCTTTGAAGTCAAATTCGCGCTTGTTGTCCTCAGCATTCATTTTCACAGCGTAAAATTTCTCATTGATGTACTTTATGACATCTGGATCTGTGAAGGTTTCCTTATCCATTTTTTTGCACCAGCCACACCAGTCTGTATATACATCCACTAAAAGCATTTTTGGATTTGCTTCTGTAGCGGCTACAGCCTCCTCAAATTTTAGCCATTCTATTTTATCCTGTGCTTGCGCAAAATTGGCAGTGAGTAAAAGAAGGCCTATGAATACTAATTTTTTCATGTATTAGATGTATGTTTTTGAAGTCAATTAGATAACTACTGCCTGAGATTGGTTTAAGTTATAATTATCCAATTAAGTGACTTTTTTAAAACTCAGAATTAAGATTATTTGTGTATTCACCATTTTCCCAATAAAGAGCTAGAAGCAAAAGAAGAATTGGTAAACACTACAATAAATGTGGCTTCGGTCATCGGTCTTCTGTCTTCCGTCTAGTTAATCAAAGAAAATAAAGCTACTGGCATTAAAATGAATAATAATTAAAATCCCAAACTTCAATTCTCCAACGGCTCAATGGAAGTGGAAGTTCCGAAAAGCAAATTAGGTTTAATGCTTTTAACTAAAGCACTTCCTAAGAATACTACTCCGGCCACGGCAACCATCATTCCAGCTATGGAGCTATCCACCAAGTATGCCATATAATATCCCGCTATTGCGATAAAAATACCTAATGTACAGGTAAGTTTGATAAGCGAGGTTAATTTTTTAGTCCATAGGAAAGCTGTAGCAGGAGGGACCACCAAAAGAGCAACCACCAAAATGGCTCCAACGGCTTCAAAGCTGCTAACGGTGGTGTAGGAAACCATACTCATCAAAGCCAGGTTGATAGCTCCAGCAGGAAGCCCAATGACCAAGCCAAAGTTTTCATCGAAACTTGTAAGCGTTAACTCCTTATATAATAGAAATATAAAGGTGCTTACCAAAACTAAATTCAAGACCGCTAAATAGGTGATTCTAGGACCCATACTGAATCCTGCTTTTGTGATCCAAAGGTCAATCGGCAGGTAGGCAATCTCTCCATACAGCACACATTCCTGATCAAGGTCCACCTTGTAGGCAAGCATATTGATCAGGATAATTCCTACTGCAAATAACAATGTAAATGTGATTCCTATGGATGCATCTAGCTGCACTTTAGCTTTGTTTTTCAACCAATTGATAATCAGCGTTGCTAAAATACCAAGGAGGCCAGCTCCAATAATAACCTCTAGCCCTCGCTGACTTCCTGATACAAAAAAGCCAATTACAATTCCGGGAAGCACTGCATGAGAAATGGCATCTCCCGTCATCGACATTTTGCGAAGCATCATAAATACACCCAGCAGTCCACAGGAAATGGAGATGATCGAGGCGGTTAGAATGATTAGAAAGGCGTTTTAGGTCAAAGCTCATCGTTGTCGCGGGGGATAGTCTCCTGGTGAGGATCGAGTTTAGGATAATTTAGCCTGTTCTCCAGCAAAGCTTCAAGTTCAGGGGTAAGTATATGTTCTAGCTTTTCGGCAGAATCATGCACGTGATCCGGGGCAATATTCATGTACTCATTGAGGTAAAGTTCCCATAGTCTGTGTAATCTCACGATTCGCTTTGCTTCTGATTTTCCTTTTGTAGTGAAGTCTATAAAACCTTGATTATTAGTCAATAAATTAGATTTGATTAAATCATCAATAGTTTGCTTTGTTTCACGCTTTTTGTAGGGAAAGGACTGATACATTTCCTCTATAGGGAAGGAACTCTGGCCTTTTTCTGTTCCGTGGAAAATTGCTTTTAGTATGTGATCTTGATTCGTTTTTTTCAAGTAATACCTTCTGGCAATGAAGCGGGAAAGCACTCCTTTTTTTGGTGCGAAAAGAAAAGAAATGAAAGCGAAAAGAGAGAGGAATACTACTACCCATGGACCTGTTGGCATCTGTGGAATCACAAAGGAAACCAAGGTACCCATGATTCCGGAAACTGCTGAAAATGCTCCAGCTATCAACAAAAGCTTACCGAGCTTGTCTGTCTCAGAATCTGGCTGCAGCTCCGGGAGCGATCAGCAAGGCTGCCATCAACACAACTCCTATAGCTTGGATTCCAATACACTACAGGCCAGAATCAGTCGTACGTTGAATCTCAAGCGAATCGCACCCATCGGGTAACCTGTCGATTTTCCAAAAAGCTCAGCGTCGAATACCAGCATGGTGGAGAATACCTTGCGGAATGCTGAGAGTGTAATGATGATCAGTACAGCTAAACCTGCCATAGATATAGAGGTCTTCTCCCAGAATGGCTATTGCATTTCCAAAAATGAACTGGTTAAGTCCTGCCGTTTCCGGGTTGCCTGATTTTTGAATTACGGTGAGCAGAACAGCTCCGGAATCCAAAGAAAATGGATAGGATAGAGGCGATGATGGCATCGTCACTTAAGCCTGTGATGGCCTCCGTACCAGGAAGTAAGAAAGGTAGCCAAAGCGCCGGATAGAAATGCTCCGGTTACTATGTATATGGGATTCTTTTCCCCCGCCAGCATAAAGCCCAAGCAAATACCTGAAAGTACCGCATGGGAAATCGCGTCTCCGAGCAGAGCCTTTTTGTCAAGGAAACTATAGGTTCCTACATAAGCAGATCCTATCCCCAAAAGGGTAATCCCAATCACCACAAAAGCAATGGAGGCATCCTGAAAAGTAAAGAAATAGACAAAGTCGCTCATATCAGCTTTTCAAAGGATTGAAGTCTTTCTGTCGAATAATATCGGTGACCTTGGTAAGCAGGTTGAGCTACCACCATACGTTTTGCGAAGTAGTTCTTCTGTGACCACCTCTGCTTTTGGGCCTGATGCTACCAAATGCAGGTTTAGCATAATGATCCAGTCAAAGTAGTTCATGGCAGAATGTATGTCGTGATGTACCACGATGACGGTCTTACCTGCTGCGGTCATTTCTTGCAATAGCTGGAAAATGGCAGTTTCTGTTGCCATATCTACTCCGGCAAAAGGTTCGTCCATCAAATACAGATCTGCTTCCTGAGCCAAAGCTCTCGCGATGAAAACCCGCTGCTGCTGCCCTCCAGAAAGCTCAGATATTTGTCTGTTCACAAAAGATTGCATTCCGACTTTCTCCAGGGTATCCATGGCGATTTTCTTTTCCTTTTTTCCAGGTCTACGGAAAAGTCCAAGTTTACCGTAAGTCCCCATCATCACCACATCAAGCACAGAAGCAGGGAAATTCCAATCCACCGATTCCCGCTGAGGTACATAGCTAATACGGCTCCTGACATCGTTTAACTCCCGGTCAAAAATCTTCACGTATCCGCCAGTAACGGGAACCAAGCCCATAATTGCTTTGATGAGCGTGGATTTACCTGCGCCGTTAGGACCAAGTATTCCGATCAGTTTCCCAGCTGGGAAGGCTCAAGTCCACATTCCGAAGAACCGGACTTTCATCATAACTAACAGTCAGATCATGTCTTTCTAAAATAGGTGATTCTACGTTTATAATCACTGCGTAGAGGCTTTCAAAAATTACTTGAACATTGGTTTTCACCATTCCTATGTAGGTACCGGCTGGAGATTCTGGAGCTCCCAAACTATCTGTATACAATGGGCCGGCCAGTATAATTTCGTGGTTTTGATTTGCACAGCCAGCGACCACAGCTTCTATAGCTTTTGGAGAGATCGTCTGCTCAGCAAACACCGCATGGATATTTCGCTCCACTATAAAACTTACCAGGCCTGTCAGATCTCTAGTCCAGGTGTAACTCAAAGTAGAAAGACCCTGAAGTCCCAAAACCTCCAAGTCATAAGCTCTTCCAAAATAAGAGAAGGGCATCGTGGGCAGTGATAAGCGCTTGATTGGCTTGGCGAAGCTGCGCCACCTTGGTAAGGTTGTCCTGATGCAAGGAAGCTAATTGGGCAAGGTAGTCTTCTGTGTTTTTGTTGACTACTGATTTCCACTCTGGCTGCCATTTGATAATTTCTTTCGCGCCGTGCTCCAGTGCCAAAGAC